>PKXS01000026.1:284-9539 GCA_003132425.1 Gammaproteobacteria bacterium
GTGCATTCAACCGCTCTGCCACCTCTCCCAAATAAATTTTACCTGACGCGGACTTCCTCTGCGACCGGCCGGCATTGAACTACCGCGCTTTAACCCAATATTGGCCGAGAGATGGGCATATCCGGCACACCCGTCTTAGGGGTGCTAAAATGCGCCGATGGTCTAGTCCTGGAGGATTTGTTTATGGCTAATTTCCCGAGCAACAATGCCGCCTTTCCGAGCGCAGGCGCGGATAGCCGCAGCGTGTTCATCACTCGCACCTATTCTCATGTGGTGGGGGGAATACTCGGCTTCATACTGGTGGAACTGGCGCTGTTCGAGTCGGGATTTGCGGAGCAAATCGCGCGCTTCATGCTCGGCTTCAACTGGATGCTGATTCTCGGGGCGTTCATGGTGACGGGCTGGCTGGCGTCGCGAACCGCACGGACCAGCAGTTCGATCGGCATGCAGTACTTCGCCTATGCGGCTTATGTGGTTGCGGAAGCGCTCATCTTCGTACCGTTGCTCTACATTGCCGACGCAAAAGCGCCGGGCACGATCGATAGCGCCACATTGGTGACCGCGTTGGGCGCCGGTGGGTTGATGTTCGTCGCGCACCGCACGCGCAAGGATTTTTCCTTCCTGCGCGCGATCCTGATGTGGGGCGGTGTCTTAGCGCTCGTTGCGATCATCGGCGGCGCGGTGTTCGGGTTTCAGCTCGGCACGTGGTTCTCGGTGTTGATGATTGGTTTCGCGGGCGCTGCCGTGCTGTACGACACCTCGAATATCATCCATCACTATCCGGAAGATCGCTACGTGGCCGCGGCGATGCAATTGTTCGCGTCGATCGCGCTCATGTTCTGGTATGTGCTGTCATTCATGATGGGCAGCCGTCGCTAAAGGCTTACTGCAGCAGGGTCGCGCCGCCCATGTAGGGTAGGAGCACGGACGGTAGCGCAACGCTGCCGTCCGCCTGCTGAAAGTTCTCCAGGATTGCGACCAACGCGCGCCCGATGGCCACCCCGGAGCCGTTCAGGGTGTGCACCAGTTCAGGTTTCCCACTGGATGGACTGCGCCAACGCGCCTGTAGCCGGCGTGCTTGAAACGCTTCGCAGTTGCTGCAGGAAGAGATCTCGCGGTAGCGGCGCTGCGACGGTAACCACACCTCGAGATCGTACGTCTTGGCGCTGCTGAAACCGACGTCGCCGGCGCACAATGACATCACGCGATAGGGCAATTCCAATAACTGGAGAACTGCCTCGGCATGGCTCGTCAGATCCTCGAGAGCCGCATACGAATCTTCTGGCCGCACGATCTGCACCAATTCCACCTTCTCGAATTGGTGCTGGCGAATCATGCCGCGTGTGTCCTTTCCGGCAGCGCCCGCTTCCGACCGAAAACACGGCGTATGCGCGACGTATTTCAGCGGCAGCGCCTCGGGCGCGAGAATCTGTTCCCGCACGAGGTTCGTGAGCGGCACTTCAGCGGTGGGTATCAAAAAAAACCCCGCATCGCCGCGCACCGCGAATAAGTCCTGCTCGAATTTGGGCAGCTGACCCGTGCCGATGAGCGCCGCGGCATGCACGAGATACGGCACGTAGGCCTCGCGATAGGCGTGTTGACGCACGTGCAGATCGAGCATGAATTGCACCAGAGCGCGGTGCAGCCTCGCCAGGTTCCCGGTCATCACCACGAACCGTGCTCCGGATATGCGCCCCGCCGCCTCAAAATCCATGCCCATGCGTTCGCCCAGGGCCACGTGATCCTTCGGCTCGAACTGGAATTCTCGCGGGATCCCCCAGCGCCGAATCTCGACGTTGGCGGATTCGTCTCGCCCGGCAGGGACGCTGGCGTGCAAAATATTGGGCAATCCCAATTGCAGGCTGGCCAGCTCCGCTTGGATCACGTCCAGTTGCTTCTCCACGCCTTGCAGCCGCATGCCCAATGATTCGCCGAGAACGAGCAAAGGCGCCACGTCCTGCCCCTTCGATTTCCCCTGGCCCACGGCCTTGGCGTTGGCGTTGCGCTGCGCGCGCAAGCCGTCGGCCTCGATCTGCAGGGCTTTGCGCTGCTCTTCGATGGCCGCAAAGCTCGCGACGTCGAGGGCGAAGCCTCGGCGCCCCAGTTCGGCGGCTACTCCTGGTAAGTCGCTGCGCAGCAGCTTCGGATCGAGCACGATGAATTCCTCGAACTTGAAAGCGTTATTGTAAGCTAGGAGCCGCTCTGAGTACCCCGCGCTCGTCGGGCCGCGAGCGCCTCGCCGATTTTGATTTCCAGTCCGCGAGGCGCGGGATCATAGTAGCGGCGATCCGGCATGTCGTCGGGGAAATAGCGCTCGCCGGCGGCATAGGCATCCGGTTCGTCATGCGCGTAGCGATAGCCCTTGCCGTAGCCGAGTTCCTTCATCAATCGCGTCGGCGCGTTGCGCAAGTGCAAAGGCACCTCGAGGGAGCCCAACTTCGTCGCATCTTCGGTCGCTAACTGGTAGGCGGTATAGATCGCATTGCTTTTGGCGGCACAGGCCATGAACACGATGGCTTGAGCGATGGCGAGCTCGCCCTCCGGGCTGCCCAGGCGCTCGTATACCGCACAAGCTTCCAACGCCATGGACAGGGCGCGCGGATCGGCGTTGCCGATGTCCTCGCTGGCCATGCGCAAGGCGCGGCGCGCTATATACAAAGGATCACAGCCGCCCGCCAGCATGCGGCACAGCCAATAGAGCGCGGCATCCGGATCGCTGCCGCGAACGGACTTGTGCAAGGCGGAGATTTGATCGTAAAAGCTCTCGCCGCCCTTGTCGAAGCGCACGTAAGTGCTGCCGATGACCGCGCGCAGGGTATCCACGTCCAGGCGCCGCCCCGCCCCGTCCGCGACGCTCAAGTCAGCGGCGGTTTCCAATAGATTGAGCATTCGCCGTGCATCCCCATCGGCGCCCGCCAGTAGCAGCTCGCGAGCGCCCGGCTCGACTTGCAGATTCATCTGTCCTAATCCGCGCTCTGATTCGCTCAAGGCGCGGTCGAGCAACTTGCCCAAGTCCTCGGCGGTGAGAGGCTTCAGCACATACACCCGCGCCCTCGATAGCAGTGCGTTATTCACTTCAAAGGAGGGGTTCTCGGTCGTTGCGCCGATGAAAATCAGCGTGCCATCCTCGACGTACGGCAAGAAGGTGTCCTGCTGCGATTTATTGAAGCGATGCACTTCATCGAGGAACAACACCGTGTCGCGGGTGCCGCGCAAGTTCCGGGCCCGCTCGACGATCGCTCGAATATCCTTGATCCCGGCAAGCACGGCCGACATCGCGATGAACTCGGCTTGAGCGCCGGTCGCGGCCAATCGCGCAAGCGTCGTCTTTCCGGTTCCGGGCGGGCCCCAAAGGATCATGGAATGCGGTCGACCCGACTCCAGCGCGCGGCGCAACGGCGCGCCGGCGCCGAGCAAGTGCGATTGCCCGACATACTCATCGAGCGACTGCGGGCGCAGCCGGTCAGCCAGCGGCCGGTACGTGCCGCCGCTCGCGGTCACTTGTCGGAGCGTCCGATCACGTCGACTCCCGGCGGCGGCGAGAAGGAAAACAGGTCCGGGGCGAACTTGGCATTGCGAGATTGGTGGGTAAAGGTCAGCTGCGTCACCTGATTGAGCTTGTCCGCGAGGAACATCGAGGCCAACTCACCCTTGTCGAAGCCGATGCGCACGAGCCGGAAATCCGTATCGGGGTGTTTCGGTATGAGCTGGAACCACTGCAGGCCGCCGCTGGCAGGCAACGCCGTGATGTCGAATTGACTGCTCACCGATCCGCCGCCGGACAGCAGCATGGCGGGCGTGCTGGCGAGGGTGGAATCCATGTCGCGCACATTGGCCTGCGCGAGATCCTTGTCGTAGAACCAGATTTGCTTGCCGTCGGCGAGCACCAGCTGTTCGGAAGGTTGCGAGTAATCCCAGCGAAACTTACCCGGGCGCTGCAGGTATAGCTTACCGGCGGCGCTGCGCAGCACCTTGCCGTTGCCGTCGTCGATGGTTTGCTGAAAGTCGGCAGACCAGGTTGCGAGGCCGGCAAGATACTTTTCAACCTCGCGGGCGGGCGAGGCGCCGGCGGCCGCGGCGCTGAGCGCGCCGATGAGCAACGCCAGCGCTGCTGCCGAGAGATTACCTTTCGCCATGCTGCTCATTCCTCGGGCGGCGCTGCGCCATAGATCTCACGGCCGCCATTGGATTGCAACGGGCCGACCAAGCCTGCCGCCTCCATGGTCTCCACCAAGCGGGCCGCGCGGTTGTAGCCGATCTTGAGCCGGCGCTGCACGCCCGATATGGACGCCTTGCGCGTCTCGGTGACGATGCGCACCGCCTCATCGTAAAGCGGATCCGCTTCGGCATCGGCGATGCCCCCGTCGCCGGCCTCCTCATCGTCCGATGGAAATCCTGGAATCGGGTTGCGCGGGCCCTCGAGGATTTCATCGATGTAGACCGGCGGCAACGCGGCCTTCAAGCCTGCCACGACGCGATGCACTTCTTGGTCCGACACGAAGGCGCCGTGCACGCGCGTGGGTATGGAAGTGCCCGGCGGCAGATACAGCATATCGCCGTGACCCAATAAAGACTCCGCGCCGCTTTGATCGAGAATCGTGCGTGAATCGACCTTGGCCGACACTTGGAACGCAATCCGGGTCGGGATATTGGCCTTGATGAGCCCGGTGATGACATCCACGGACGGTCGTTGCGTCGCCAAAATCAAGTGGATGCCCGAAGCGCGCGCCTTTTGCGCAAGCCGCGCAATCAGCTCTTCGACTTTTTTGCCGACGATCATCATAAGATCGGCGAGTTCGTCGATGATCACCACCACGAAAGGCAGCGACGTCAAATCCGGCACGTCCTCCGCGACCACACCGGGCACGCCCTGCATTATTTTCTGCAGGCGAATCGGGTCTTTGATGGGCCTGCCGGCGTCCGCCGCATCTTTCACCTTGCGGTTGAAGCCGCCGATATTGCGTACCCCCAACGCCGACATGAGCTGGTAGCGCCGCTCCATTTCGGCCACGCACCAGCGCAGCGCATTGGCCGCCTGTTTCATGTCGGTCACGACCGGCGACAGGAGGTGCGGAATCCCTTCATACACGGAAAGCTCGAGCATTTTCGGATCGATCATGATCATCCGAACATGCTCCGGCGTCGCTTTGTACACCAGGCTTAAGACCATGGCATTCAGCCCTACCGACTTGCCGGAACCCGTGGTACCGGCGATCAGCAAGTGCGGCATGCGCGCAAGATCCGCGACCACGGGCACGCCGCTGATGTCTTTGCCGAGCGCGAGAGCGAGCGGGGAACTCACATCATCGTAGGGCTTCGATTTGATGATCTCGCCGAGCGTCACAATCTCGCGTTTTTCGTTGGGAATTTCCAAACCCACAACCGATTTGCCCGGGATGATTTCCACCACCCGCACGCTGATCGCCGAAAGCGCGCGTGCCAGATCTTTCGCTAGATTGCTGATCTGGCTCACCTTGACGCCCGGTGCCGGGCGAAGCTCAAAGCGCGTGATCACCGGTCCCGGCGCCACCGCCACCACCTCGGCCTCCACTCCGAAGTCGCGTAGCTTGAGCTCTACGAGGCGCGACATTGCCTCCAACGCTTCGTCCGAGTACGACTGCTCGCGCGGCCCCGGCTCGTCGAGCAATGACATTGGCGGCAGTTCGCTCGATTTCGGCGCGTCGAACAGCGGCACTTGCCGCTCACGCTCGACGCGTTCGCTCTTCTGCGGCGCCGGAGCCACCGGCTCGATGCGCGGCGGCGCCCTGTTCGCGACTTTTTTCTGTTCTTCGCGCACTCCCTCTTGGCGCACCTGTTTGCGCTGCTGGCCGGAAGCGAGCTCGCGCCGCTGCTCGAGTTTGGTTTGCACCCAGTCGATGCTCTGCAACATCCACGCACCGAGCTGATCCATGACGCTAAACCACGACACGCCCAAGAAGAGCGCAACGCCCGCGAGCCACAGGCCGAGCAGCAGCAGTGTCGCGCCGAGAAAACTCAACCCCTGCGCGCTCTCCTTGCCCACCAGTTCACCCAACACTCCGCCCGCGCTCATCGGCAGACCCGAACCGTCCCAGTGCAAGGTGGTGAGACCGCAGCTGGTCAGTAAGGTCAATACGAAACCCGCGGCGCGCAGCAGCGTATTGAGCCGCGAGCGAGCATCCGGGAGCGATTGATCCTTGTGAACCAGCCAACCCGCATACGCCAACATGAGCGGAAAGAGGTAGGCCGCGCGGCCGAACAGAAACAAAAAGAATTCGGCGAGCCATGCGCCCACGGGCCCGATCCAATTTCCCACCGGACCGGGTTCGCCGGTGTCCGAGAATCCGGGGTCATGCGCCTGATAGGTCAGCAGCGCCAACAGCAACAACAGCGCGAGGGCGCCCAGCACCCACAATGTACCTTCCCGCAAAGAGCGCGCGACGGCCGCAGAAAGCTTGAGGTTCTGCTTGGATTTCTTGGCGGCAGTCGTTTCAGTCAACTCTAGACCTTTAGTGATGTTTACTTCTTAACTAATTGAATATTATGTAATAATAACTGAACAAACTGTGAACCATCAACCTCTTGTCGGATTCGCGTGCGGGTCGCATGCGGCCTTGTTTGAACTGGCTGGCGCCCACAGATTTACTTACCATGAGCCCGCGGACCCAATCGCTCGCGGCGAGTGTTCAGAAGAGAGGCAAATTATACATGAGCGATCACCGGCACAGTCCACTCCTCATCCTGGGGTCGGGTCCTGCGGGCTATACGGCCGCAGTGTATGCCGCCCGCGCCAATCGGTCGCCCCTGCTGGTGACCGGCTTGGAACAGGGTGGCCAACTCATGACGACCACCGATGTAGACAATTGGCCGGGGGATGTCGAACACCTCCAGGGGCCGGCGCTTATGGATCGCATGCGCCGTCATGCTGAGCGATTCAATACGGACGTGCTCTTCGATCATATCAATCGCGTCGATTTGCATAAGCGCCCTTTTCGCCTATTCGGCGACAATGGTGAATACACCTGCGATGCGCTCATCATCGCAACCGGTGCGTCCGCCAAGTACTTGGGCCTGCCGTCGGAAGAGACGTTTCGCGGCAAAGGGGTCTCTGCCTGCGCAACATGCGATGGCTTTTTCTATCGCGGTAAGGCGGTTGCGGTTGTCGGCGGCGGCAACACTGCCGTGGAAGAGGCGCTGTATCTGACCAATATTGCCTCGCATGTCACGCTGGTGCATCGGCGCGACGATTTCCGCGGCGCTCCCGACAGCGTCAACAAGATGCGCGCGCTGGTCGCGGCCGGCGCCATGGACTTGAAGATCGGTCAGGTATCGGGGTTGGAAGGCGCCGACGGCGTGCTCACCGCCGCGTCGATCAAAGGCAAGGACGCCGTCGAACACGTCGAGTGCGACGCCATGCTGCCGTTCTTCGGCCTCACGATGAAGCTCGGTCCGGTCGCGGATTGGGGGCTGGAGATGGACGACGAATTGATCAAGGTCAACACCGGCACTTTTGAAACCAACAAAGTCGGCCTCTTCGCCATCGGCGACATCAACACCTATACGGGCAAGCTCAAACTCATTCTGTCCGGGTTCCACGAGGCAGCGCTCATGGCGCAGAAGGCGCATCATTACGTGCATCCCGACAAGCGCCTGGTGTTCCAGTACACCACCTCCTCCACCAGCCTGCAGAAAAAACTCGGCGTGGCGTAGCCTTTAATGCCGAAGATCACCTACATCGAACATGACGGCGCCGTGCACACGGTCGAAGCCGAACTCGGCTCGACCGTGATGGAGACGGCCTTGCGCAACGACGTCGCCAGCATCGTCGCCGAATGCGGCGGCTCCTGCACCTGCGCGACCTGCCTGGTGCATGTCGACGAGACGTGGTTTGCGGTGGTCGGTCCGCCTTCGGCGGAAGAGGAAGAGATGCTCGACACCGCCTTCGAGGTGAAGCCTACCTCGCGGCTGTCGTGCCAGATAAAGGTAACGGAAGCGCTCGACGGGCTGATCGTGCGCACCCCGGCCTATCAGGGCCGTTAAGCGCCGATCGCAGCGCCTTGGAAAATGCGGTCGGACTAGCCATTATAATTTGCGGCCCGCATTGCTAATGCCGAGGAAAATTTTGGTCCGATGGTGGTGAACTTCGTAGCCGCAGCCGCGCTCGCGATATGGCTGTATCTGATTGTCGGGCGCGGCGGTTTCTGGCTCGCATCCGAACGCGATAACGGCGGCCCGGCGCCGACGGCATGGCCGGCGGTTACCGCCATCATCCCTGCCCGCGACGAGGCCGAAGGCGTCGGCGACACGATCGCCGCGCTGCTGAAGCAGGATTATCCCGGCGCGTTCTCCGTCATTCTTGTCGACGATCAAAGCACCGACGGCACGGCGGACGTGGCGCGGCGTGCCGCAGGCGCCGCTGCGGACCGGCTGATCGTCGTGCCCGGCGCCGCACTGCCAGCGGGCTGGACCGGCAAACTGTGGGCGATGACGCAAGGCGTCGCGCGCGCGCTCCCTGGCGAGCCCGCCTATCTGCTGTTCACCGACGCCGATATCGTTTACGGCCCCGACGCGCTTAAGGGGCTGGTCGCGCGGGCGCAATCGGGCGGCTATGTCCTGACCTCGCTGATGGTGAAGCTCCGCTGCGTCACGCTTGCCGAGCGCATCTTCATCCCGGCCTTCGTCTTCTTTTTCCAGATGCTCTATCCGTTCGCGTGGGCGAACGATCCGCGCCGCGCCACCGCCGCCGCGGCCGGCGGTTGCATGTTGGTGCGCCGGGAGGTATTGCGCGAAGCTGGCGGCATGGCCGCGATCCGCAGCGCCCTTATCGACGATTGCGCGCTGGCAAAAAAGCTCAAAGCAAGCGGCCCGATCTGGATCGGCTTGACGGAGCGCGTAAGCAGCATCCGCGCCTATCCGGCGCTGGAAGACATCCGCCGTATGGTCTCGCGCACCGCTTATGCGCAGCTCAACTATTCGCCGCTCCTGCTCGCGGGAACGGTGTTGGGCCTGACGATCACCTATGTTGCCCCGGTATTGCTCACCGCCTTCGCCGGTGGCACGGCACGGCTCCTCGGCATCGTCGCCTGGCTGGCGATGGCGTTGGCCTTCCAGCCGACGCTGCGCTTCTATCGCGTGTCGATGCTTTGGGGACTGGCATTGCCGGCGATTGCCGCGATCTATATGGCGTTCACGCTTGATTCCGCCTATCAGCATGCCCGCGGGCGCGGCGGCATGTGGAAGGGTCGCGCCCAAGGCAACATTCAAGACAACATTCAA
>PKXS01000066.1 GCA_003132425.1 Gammaproteobacteria bacterium
AGGCGTCCATACCATTTCTCCTATCGAACGGCGTCGAAAAAGCGATTGACGTCGATACTCATTTCGCTCTCCGTAGGTCGATCGCCGGCCTGCTCGAACTTCAGGTTTTGGAGGCGTTCGTCAAAATCCTCGATCATGAGTGAATTCAAATGCTCGATGTCCTGCACGGGCGCAATGTGCGTCGCGATCGTCACCGGTGGAGTTGTTACGGGCACTGAGGGTTCCGCCATCAACGACTCGCTGTCCGCGGGCGCCAGCGCCGACACGCTCCCCGCGGTGGGTCTTGGAGCGTGCGGCGGTACGGGCGCGTTCTTGCGAGGAAAGGGCGTTGCGTGCGCCGGCGGCGGCAAGAGTCGGCGACGAAAGCGCCGATCGGCATAGTAGCGAATCTTCTTGCAGCGAATCGGCCGCAGGCCCTCGTAGAAGATGAGGGCGTTGTCATTGCCGATTTCCTTCACTTCCTGGGGCAACATAAGCGCTCTGGCGTGCTCTGAGAGGGTGGTGCTGCCGCTCCGTCCCGATTGGCGATTCAGCGCCATGAAGCTAGGCTTTGAGTGCGAGGATGCGCGCACCGTCGTCACCCCAAGCTCATCCGAAATCTCCTTGGCATCCGGGTAGTCTTTGGGCGCAAACACGATCCGGGCCGCGACGGATTTCAACATTGTCTCGGCGGCGTACGGTCCATACACGTCGCGCAACTGCGAGGGGGCCTGGATTACGAGGAGCACCCGCACGTTGTAGCCTGGCAGATACGATATCGACTCGGCGATGATCGGGATTCGACCCAGTGCCGTGAATTCATTGAGGAGCATGAGGACTTGATACTTCAACTCCGGGTTATGCTCGGGCAGCTCCGTCGTCTGCAGGCCGATCGTCTGCTGAAAAAAGAGCGACAGCACCGGCCGCAAGCGATGCAGGTCATCGGGATTGACGCACACATAGATGGACATGGGTTTTTTCCTTAAATCCCGAAGATCGAAGTCATCACCGGAGGTCGCGCGATCCAAGAGCGGGTTGGCCCAAAGATCCAAGCGGCTGGTGAAGGTCTTCCTGACCGAGGAGGCGGTGACGGGAGCCAAATCAATGACGTCATAGAGCGCGCGCACGCACTCCGCGGAGAGTGGGAATTTGCCGCTCTGCCGACCTTGAACGATCCGCTTCCAGTGCGCCCCAAACCCCTCATCATCACTCGCCATGCCCTGCCGGCGGACCTCCCCTATGGTCTTCGGCAAATTCTTGGTCTCGAACAAGTAGAGACAAATCCCTGCAAACAACGACCGGGCACTCGCCACCCAGAAGGGATCCGCGCCTGGGCTCTCGGCATACAAGATGTCGGCGATCCGCTGAATATCGTTGATGCGCTGGTCTGGCAATTGAGACACATAGGAAAGGCAGTTCCAGCGTGCGGTATCGCCATTCGGTGAGAGCGGCTCGAACCGAAAGCAGGCCTGCCCGCGCGCTTGCCGATACCCTGCAGCAATGGTCCAGTTCTCGCGCTTGATATCGACTTGCACCAGGGACCCCGGCCAGTTGAGGCCATTCGGAACCACGACGCCCACATCCTTGCCCGAACGGGGTGGGGCCGCGAGGATGACGCTTTGCTGTCCCGGCAACATGAGGTACCGCGAACCCATCTGACCTAAGATGAGTCCCTCGTGGCTCAAAAGCCCCGCGCCGGCAATCTCCGCTCGTCGGGCGAACCGAGCTTCCCCGTGCAATGGTCGTGGTTTCGGAATTACCAGGACAAGGCCAAGCGCAGTCACAAACCCCACGCCTACGCCGGAACACACGATGGCACGGCGAAGGACGAGAGGCACCTCGCGGTAATACACCCAGTACTCGAGGATGGTGAGCGGCGTTGCCCGTCGGGGATCGAGATGGGAGAGGTAAAGAAACAAATAACCCGCGAGGTACTGCGAGGCGATGGCACCGGTGGCGATAATCGCCATAGCGGCCGCGCACCGCTGCAGTACTGATTTCGCGTTAAGCGCGGCTTGCGAGTGCGTGTTTGCGAGCAGGGTCATACCAAACCTCCCGGATGGAACGTTGGTGATCGACGACACCGAACTGCACGACGATATCGACCAAGAGATAGAGGAGCGTTTTGATCTCAGGCCTCGGGAGATCCCCGCCGCTCGGGCTTTGCTTAACCAAAAGCGTTAATTGCTCGAACGCCAACTCGGCGCTCGAGGCGTGCACGCTCGTAATCGAGCCCGGGTGGCCTGAGTTGGCATTGCGCAAGTAATCGAACGCCTCGTCCGAACGCAGCTCGGCGAGCAAGATCCGATCCGGGCGCATGCGCAGGCAACTTTCAAGAAGCTGCCTGGGAGCCAGCTTCGCCTGGCCCTGATCGCCTTTGGAGTAAAAGAGCCGCACGTGATTCGGGTGATCGTTCAAGACGAGCTCCGGTGCGTCCTCGATCGTGATCAGGCGCTCCTCGCACGGGATCTCACGGATGAGTGCCTTGGTGAAGGTGGTTTTGCCGCTCCCTGTTGCACCCGACACCACGATATTTTTCTTGGATCGCACCGCGAGGCCCATGAAGGCTTCATAGTCGCGGTCTGCGAGCAATTTGAGGAGTTCTTGTTCGACTTCGTCCAGCCCGTCTGAGGCGCGGCGCGTGGTGCGAAAGACACCGGCCTTCGCAAGATCCCGCACGCTCCACACCGTCGATGCGGGTTTGCGGATCGTGATCGCGACCGAGTTCGGGGGCGTTGCCGGCGGCACCACGATCTGGATCCGCTCACCCGTCGGAAGCGCAGCCGAGAGAAGCGGAGATTCCTCCGTGATTCGCTGACGCGTGGCATTCGCGATGAGCTTGGCGAGTCGATAACACCAATGGAAGTCCGCAACGGGCAGCATCTCCCGTTCCCAACCGGTTCGGGTCTCCAAAAAGACCTCGCCGGGTCGATTGATGCAAATCTCGGTCACCTCCGGGCGCGAGAGGAGCGGTTGCAGCACTCGGAGCGTGAGAGCGAGCGATGAGAGTTGCGCCACATGCACGAAAGTGCTTGGGCGTCCGGTCGGCGCTGCCTGGGAGTCAATAGGTGCTTTTTCTGCGCACCCACCCAATTGTCCATCCATCAAGGCTCTCCCGCGTTCGCGTGTAAGGCGTAGACGCTGCGAAAATCGACATCACGGGCAACTAAGATTTCGATGCGATCGCCCTGCGCCTTGTCGATGGTGGGCGGAATATTGAGGGTTCCTTGAAGCACCTCGGTCGCCACATCACTCGAGGTGGAGGGATTTAAGACAATCGTGCCGCCGTTCCCGTGGGATTCGGTCGCGCCTTGAATGGCACCATCGATGACGGTAATCAATATCGCCGTGCCAAAGCGCAGCCACCAATGCCGATCGATTGTGCCGGACAAACCGCTGCGTCCGAGTTCATCCGTTCCCGGCGAGGCCAGCGGCACCACAACGCCCGTGGGCGTGCGTGCTTCGGTCCAGAGCACAAAGAGCCTCGGAGCTCCTTGGGCGACCTCACCGCGCGTCTCACCGACGAGCTTGGTGCCGCGCTCCAAGAGCACAACGTTGCCGTCGGCACCAAACGTGTCGGTGGCGGTGACGCAGGTGGTCATTCCGGGGAGTGCGGAACTCACCGCCGTTTCCAAGGTGCAATCAATGAAGGCGCCCTTCGGGAGCATGAAGCGCTGCGTCGGGAGCACTCGCGCGCGAACCGCCACGGTCTGGGTGGGTTTCAAGAGTGACGCAAGCGTCTCGCCCCCGGGCGCGCTTTTCTCAAGGGTTTGAGAACCGCCACCGGGTGATGAGCCCGCAGGCGCTTCCATGGACGTCGCGGCTTCACCGTCGGTCGCGCTCGCCGAGGGCGCTGGCCGATCGTTAGGCGCCGCCGCTAGAACCGGCCCTCCGAGGCGCCGGTCATTCTCCAATTCCTCGGGCGACTTTTCACGGGGCTGCGCTTGCGCGTACGGGCTTTGAACATAGGGATTCGCACTCGCCATCGGAATCTCCGGCGCAGTGACTGGAATCGGCGGCGGTGGACCGAACAAGGGATCTGATGTTCGCTCCTCCGCGGGCGGCGTCGAAGTTCGCGGCAGTTGAATGACGCCCAAAGACGGCAGCGTCGACTCGCCCTGCGCGCGACGCATTGTCGCGGCTTGCGCGAGCGCTTGGGCGCGTGCGCTGCGGTGGATCGCCCCTGAGTAGTACCAAACCATGAGCGTGGCGGCGAGCGCGCCCATGAGCGTCACGGCAAGCACCGAAGTCGCGCGCGATTGAACCGATCGCACACGATTGACGGAAGGGATCCCGCGCTCACCCGGAATCTCGCCCGACTCGCGGTGGGGTTCCTGGGTTTCATCGGCCGAGGGTCCGCCGGCGGCGCCGTGGAGATTGGGTGCTGCAGGTTCGGTGGGCTCACGCTGCGAGAGGCTCACGGTGAGATCTCCCGCGTCTCGCGATGGACTTGGGGGGATACGGTGCCCGACTCCAAGCGTTCGCCTGAGCCCGTGAAGCTTTTGTTGGTGATGCAGCCGACTAATTTGCCGCGTCTTAAAATAAAGTGTCGGGCTAGCCGGTGAATCACCATATCGGCGCCCTCCATGCTGTAGTTCAAGAGCGACTCACTGCCATCATCCGAGCGCACGAAGATCGCTGGGAGCTCGGCGCTTGGGCTGAAGCGCAAGCGGGTGTGCACGCCGTCATCGGATACCGCCACCGGCTGCAGCAGGGAGTTTCCGCAATACCAATAGTCCATGTTCTGATATCGCGCGCCCGGCGAGGCCGCGAGATGTTGTGTGATCGCTTCAGGAACTGTCGGCGCCGCGATGGGCGGATAACTAAACCTAAGCGAATACACGAGTTCGTCCACGAAGGGGTCTGGCTTCCCGCCTGACACCACGTAGTCGATGACGTACGTGCGCTTGTTGGTGAACACCGTGAGATTCGTGTGCAGGGTCGGCGCCCTAGGTTTCAATACCAAGTGATTGCTGTAGGCCCCGTAGGTGAGCCCCGCAAGATCCCCACCCCCCAGCATCACGAACGATTCGCCCGGCTCAAATTCGAGATCGACGTGATAGCCCACCCACCCCCGCAGTCGCACCACTTGATCCGGGACATACATCAATGATCGGATGCGATGATCGGCGGGGACGACCTTCATTTGCGCGCTCACGGGCGAAGCCGTGACCGCCCACGCAAGAAAAATTAACAAGGCCGAAGCAACTAAATTGCGATTCATGGGAGTCCTCTTAACTGTTGGGGGCCGCCACCGTCGAGGTGTCGGCAACGCTTTCGGGCTCGGTGTGAAAATCGGTGACGCGCCACCCCAAGGGGTTCCATTGACGGGTCTTGGGGTCGCGGGACGGCGTCACCCACGCGTACTCAATGGTCGCGATCCAATGGGTGAGTTGTTCGGCAGCACCGGGGAGGTGTCTGCCTTTAAGGTAGCGCACCTGCGCCAATTCCGAGAGGCCATTGGCCTTTCGAAAGAAAGTGACCGCCGTGACTTGCACGCGCACGATCGACCCGTCTTTATTGACATTCAAGGGCGATGCGGGGTTTGTCTGATTCCAGTGGTTGTACCACTCGGTATTGCGCTTCGCGCTGTGATACGCGCCGCATTCCTGGTAGTCGCGCTCGGCGGTTGCGTAACTGAAACCCTCGCACACGGTGACGTAGTGCGTGAGTAAGAAGCGCGCGAGAGTTTCACCCATCTCGGCACCTCCCGCATACATCGGGACGATATCAACGATGCCGGTGGAGTTATCGACTCGGATGACGTAGGGCTCAACGGTTTTGAGCGGCATCAGGAGCGCAAGCGCGATGCTCACGGCAACCGCGCACGTCCAACCGGCACCCGCTACGCCCCACGCCAGGCGCGCACGTCTAATGGCTTGTGCCGTGCGGTCGATGTCCCAGGACGCGGCTTCCCGAAAGTAGGGCTTGAGCTCATCGCTCATGGGTTTTTGGTACCACTGCCGGTCGGGGTGCTGGGGCTCGCCGGCACGACACTCACAGGTGCGTCCTTGAGTAGCGCGGGTCGATTGATCGGGCGCAGCGGCCCGTCGCACTCCACGCGCACGGCGCCGCGATGGGCGCAGCCCGCGAGTAGGCTTATGAGAACGGAACAACGGATGACGGTATTCAACATGCGAAATCTCCCAGGTAATTGGTCAGCTCTTGATCGAGTTATCGCGGCGCCAGGTGGAGCGGACCTTGGCTGTCAGCCAATATCCGGCCTTACGGCTCAAGGGATCCCAGCGCGTAGTCTCGCGGTCCATGAGCGCCCCGCGCGCGAACTGGCCCGCACTGAACAAGGTCCTGCGGCGTACGTTGGTCAATGCGCCGCTCACGATACCGAAGGTCGAGAGCGCGACTCCGCTCGCAAGGCCCCCGGCCATCGGCAAGACTTGGCGCATGACGAGAAAGGTAAATCCGGCCGCGATACACACACGCACGGCTTGCGCGATCTGAATGCCGCCGCCTGCAGCCTGCGCCTGTGCCGCGGCCTGTGCGATCAAGTGCATCATGAGCGCCGCGACGAGCCCCGCGAGCACGGCGACAAAGGCATACGTCGCAAGCTGCGCAAACCAGGCCTCGACGAACCGGCGGGTCGACTGAAACAAGAAGAGCGGAATGATCAATGGGCCGATCGCGAGGAGCACCGAGAGTGCGATCCGGGATAGCGTCAAGAGGAACATGGTATAGAGGGCAGTAATACCGATGACGACGTAGACCGCGAGGGCCGCTAAGTAAAACGAGAAATTCCCGTGAAGGATTCCAGCTTTCGCGAGAAGGGCTGTCGCCACGTCATCGCCTTGAAAGAGGATCGTATCCACAATGGTCACGAAATCGTTCGCACCCACGAGGTTCCCCGCGAGCGCCGCCGGCGCCCGGTAGAAGGTTTCGACGATCACGGTGTCGTAGAGCCACAAATCAAGCCCCACGCCGAACACGAGCGCCAGCATTGCGATCCGCTTTAAGCCCTCGAGCACCGGCTCCTCAATCCGTCCCGCGATGGATAAGAATCCCCAGATGAGCACATAGAGCGTGCCTAAGGTCACGAGTGCGGGCTCCAAGAGCGTCGCCATTTGCAGCGTGTACTGGTGGATATAGTCATCCAGCAACGCCGTGAGCCAGGTGTTGAATTCCGCGAAAAAACCCATTGCTTAAAGTCCCATCGACGGCAGGGCTCGCAGGTGTCCGATATCAACGATCGCCTGCTCGTCCGCGCGCTCGCGCTCGGTTTGCGCCTGTGATTGGGCCGCTTCATAGAGTACGTGGAGCTTGGAGTTCTCGTTTTGCAGCATCCCCTGCTCCACCTGGATGCGAGCCTGAAGATCCAAGATCCCTTTCTGGTCTGTAGCGGTGGGGATGGCATTGATGAGGGCCTGGATGGACGCAAACCGTTGGCTCACGTTAGCCAACTCTTGTCGAGTGAGAGACTCCTGAAGCGCGACCGCTCCCCGGCGCGCGGTCAACTGTGCGTTTTCGGCCGCGGAGAAGCTTGCCGTGTCGGTGGGCGTTAAAATAGCGTTGCGCTGGATGGTGGCGGCCACGTCACTCCCGAGCGCGCTGTAAACACCGCCCGCGCCCGTTTGTGCACCCATGAGCTGCGTCCAAGTGCCGGGCAGGTAGTTGCGATTGATTCCCGACAGGAGCAATTGCATACCGCGGCCGCCCGTGATCGCGGAATACGCTTGCTGCGCCTGCGTGAGGGTGCTCTGAGCCACCCGCAGGGCCTGCTCGAGCTGCTGTACTTCAATGAGGAGTTGAGTAATCGCACCGATATCGATGACCGCGAACTGCGCCTGCGCCGGCGGGTTCGCTGCGAAAGCAATGCACAGGAGCAAACTAATCGCAGCAATACGCTTGAGTTTCATGGAGCACCTTTGGAATCAGTGGGGATGGGATCGACCTTCGAGTTCAAGGAACGCGGCGACAGCGCGGCGGCCCAGAAGGGCGGCAACCAGTTTTTGGGTACGGGACCGTAGGCGGTGACCGCCCGGTTCATGATCTCAACCGTATTGGACCGCCCGGAAATGACCGCTAGCTCGCGCGAGAAGCCTTTAAGATCCAGCTGGCACACCACACTGTGCCGACCCTGCTTGACCAAGAAGGATCGTGAGCCCGGTTCCAGCTGCTCCTTGATCAACTTGTACTCGCGCACCGTGAGTCCAAACCCCTCGATGAAATCCTCGCGGGTGGCCTCGTTGTTGGGTAAATAGATCTTCGTGGGCGTCTGCTCAATCACGGATCGAGCGATGGGGCTCTCGATGACCTTGCGAGGAGACTGGGTCGCCATGAACATGACCCCATCGAGCTTGCGCCAGGTCGGCAGGCTCTTATCGGCGAATCCGGCAAAGGCAGGATCCGCCAAGAGCGCTTGAAATTCGTCCATGAAGCACACCAGTCGACGGGTCCCGAGCAGCTGGCTGATCACATGCAACAGGTACGCCGTCATCGGCGTGCGCGTCACCGCGTGATTGATCTGGTCCGTGCAGTCAAATCCGATGAGGGAGTTCTGCGCCAGGCGCGGTACGATGAGATCTTCCGGGTTATCGAACGCCCACGCGTAATCCCCTGCCGTGATGGAACACCACCTCGACAATCGCGCGTATACGCCGTCCGGCGTCGTCGGGTCCAAGAACTCAATGAGGCGCGAGAGCCGGCGCTCTGACGCGTCGAGCGTGAGCGTACCGCGCAGCGCAAGTTCTAAGTCCGATTCCTCGCGCACTGGCAAGTTCGCCGCGCTCTCCCCCGCTTGGGTTCGCGCTAGGAGCCGCAGCCAGGACTTCAAGAAATCCATATTCGCGGGTGTCGGCGGCAGTTGCAGGGGATTGCAGCCCGTGGGAATGCCGTTCTTTAAGGGCAGATACTCTCCGCCCAAGGCCCGAACGAGAATCTCAAGACCCCGGTCCTTATCAATGATGACTTGCGTGCAGCCGAACTTCGTGAGCATCGAAATCAAGAAGCCGATGATGACGGTCTTCCCACCACCGGTGGGGCCGCAGAGAAAGGTGTGGCCGACATCGCGTCGCGAGCCGCCTTCCGCATCGCGCGGGTCGGAGGCATGGAGTGAGAAAAAAAAGGGCGAGCGCGCGGAGGTGATGAGGAGTGTGAGGGCGTCACCCCAGTGGTTGCCGCGCGCCCGCCCAACGGGGTAGTTATGAAACGGGGACATGGCCGCGAAATTGCGGCTCGTGATCGGTGCCTTACGGAGCCTTCGACTGAAATACCCCGGAAGCTGGCCCCAGTAGGCGGCTTCCAAGGCCAGATCCTCGCGCGCGACCGCCATATTGGTCTCCGAGAGAATCCGGCGCGCAATCCCGACCCGATCGTTCAAGATCCTTTGCTGCGTAGCCAATTCGGCTTTGTCGTAACGCGAGAAGGGATCCGTGAGGACCAAGAGCGACAAGTGGTGATCGCCCATAACGAACTCATCCCCCGCAAGCGCATCGAGAGCATCCTTCAACTGCGAGGCCTGGGTCACGGCGAGATCGCCCGCGTTCAGCATCCGGGCGTATTGCCGTTGCAGAAGGCCCTGGCCGCTCGCTTTGGTGAGGAAGGTGAAGGACTGCGTTAGCACCAGGGGAAACGGCGCGGACAAGAGCGCGTGGAACATGCCCGTCACCGTGGGCGTCGGGTATTCCTTGATTCCGAGCATCGCGCCGAGTTGCGTGTCGGTCGCGGTGCGATATTCGATAGATTCCACACCAAAGACCGGGCGGCTGGTGGCGAGGACTTCATTCAAGGGCGCCCGCGGCAGTGGCACGCGCTGCCACTCGCCATTGATCAAAACGCTTAAGAATTCCAGAACCCGCGAGCACAACTGACCTTGATGCTCATAGAGTGCAAGCGCTTCGATTTCGTATCGATCAAGTGAGGCAAGAAGTGTCTGGCGGAGCTTCTCGCACGCCTCGATCGCTGCACGCGTATCAAGCTCTACCGCATCGCGGCTCGTTCGTGACAAAATCTTGGACGTCCAATTGGTCACGACCCCGGTCGTCGACCGATAAACGACCGAAAGATAGAGCTCGTTCACCATCAATCGCTCGCCGCTCAAGCGTTCCTTGTAATGCGCGTTCAAGTCCGCGGCGAACCCCTGCTCGAACGCGCCTTCAGGGTAGGAGCGCTCGCGGCGCCGGATGACATGCGTCCAGAGCGCGACATTCGGGCTTGCGACGTTTCGGAGCGCGATCGCCAGGCGCTCGTGCCAGTTATTGAGTTGCTCATCATCCGCCGACTCAAAGCTCGCGCCCGAAAGCCTGAACACCTGGATGTAGTCACCGGACTTGGTTCGAATCACATGCTCGGAGAGGTGCGCGGTATAGGGAATTTGGCTTAAGGATAAGAATTCCCGCCGCACCAAGGAATCGCGCTTAGGGAACACCGCCGTCGATTGGGGCTTAAGCTTCATGGGCGCCCTACACGTAAGCCGTGGGCGAGGCGCGCCGGCGCCCTCGAGCGTTCGGCGCATCGAGGGTCAGCGGGCTGTAGCTGTTGCCCTTCCACACAAGGAGATTCGCGGCAAACCCCGGCATGCGGGTCTGTGCCCAGAGCATCGCGAGTTCAAAGAATCGGGCATCGCGGGAGCAGAGCAACATGCACACGCCGTGGATCGGAACGGCGAGCAGCATCATGAGCGGGTTCTTGACCATCAAGAAGATCTCCATGGTCACGACCATGTTGATGAGGAGCGCGAGATACGGCACCCCCCATCGCGTTGGCGGACGGGTGGCCGCGACGAAAAGGAGGTCCGCGGCGAGTCCTTCGGGTTGTTCGGTCACGGCAATCCTTCAAGCGCCGAAGAGGCCGCGGACCCAGGTGACGATCGGCTGCGCCGCGAACACGAGGCCGATGCCGACGATGACCCCGAGCGGCCACCCCCAGGAGATGCGCCCCGCGGCGGCGGCAATACCGAGCGCCATCACCAGGAGCACCGCGATGGGCGTGGCAATCGTCGTGATGGACGTGACGAGGTTATTGGCCCCGGTCTCGAAGGGTGATGTGGCTTGAGCCAACGCCATCTCAGGCGCCGCGACGGCGGCAAGCAGGCAGAGCATGGCAAGGCATGCGCGCGCGTTGTCCACAAAGAAAGTTCGTTTCATCGGAAGGCTCTCCCTCGTTGTCGGTGGTTGCGAAGCGTCGCGAGGCCAACCCCTAAAGCAACGGAGCGCGGCGGGTTGATCTCTCGATGGGGTCGTAGTTCACCACGCGATGCGCGATGAGGGGAGTGGGCATTTATACCGAAAGCACCGACGAATGCATAAACATTGCGTGATCTGTTTTAAGAATATGAGTAGCCACGGTTTTGTCTACACGCATTCGCATCGAATTGACCGAGAATCATCGCATCGCGCCACTTACCTCGAGGTGCCACGCAATTTCCCGCAACGCTCTGCGACATTGCAATACCAGATGAATCGTCGCACGATAATGCACATCGAAACGGCGCTTGCGGGCGAGGACTATCATGAACGCAAACACAATGGCTTCGGACAGGGAGGCAATCGGCGACTCGCTCAAGCGCAGCCTGGGGCACGCGCTCACCGTCCTAGTCGCGGCGATCCGGGTAGTGCTTTATGCAGTTCTCGCGGTCTTAAGGCCTTTCATTGTGGCCGGTCTCTCCGCGCTCACCCTCGTCGGTCTTGCTGCGTCCCTTTTTTACGCGCTACTCGTGCCCACGAGCCATTTCCCGGTCGGCGTCGTTCTCATCATGTCCGTCGCGAGTGCTGTCAGCATTGTCCTCTTCTACGCCCTCATGGAATTCTTGTTGCCGCAATAGGGCGCGCGGCCTCTCGGTTGGGCGCGCCGGAAGGCTCGCGCGAGGTGGGGGTCGGCAAAGGGGACAAAGTTCCTGGTGAAGCGCTAGTCGATCGGCCACCATCACATCATGGCAGCTGCGGCACCGTGCCAAGATGAGCGCGCTACGCTCGGCCAATTCGATGATGAGGAGGATCGCGTACTCCAACGAAATGAGCCCCTCGGGTAGCAATGCACGATAGACCTCAAAGGCATCCATCACGCGCTCCCCGCGGTCAATGCCCGGCAGGGACGTCCGCGCATCCGGCACCACAGCCGCAGGAATCGCTTGGCATTGAAGCGCAATGTACGCAAGTGCCACGCTTTCGCGCGCTACATCGAGAGATTTCAAAAAGTACGCGGGCTTAGACGGGGACCTGCCGCGATTGCAGGGAATTCGGGTCTTGCTCCCATAGGATCGAGTGAGGTTTTGTACGCAGTATTTGGAGAGCCCGGTCCACTGCGTGACGGTGCGGATGCGCGCGCCACGCTCGATCATCGAGAGCGCGAGCGTGTACTTGCGCTGGTGGGGCTCGTATCGGTTATCAAAGAGGCGCATCGGGCTCAACCTCCCGTGACGTCGGTGGTGAACCAAGCAACCATTGCTCGATCGTGGAGCGCAGCCACCCCGTCGGCTGGCCGCGCGGTGCATTCTTTCGAGGAAAGAACCCCCGATGTATCCAGCGATGAATCGTGGAGCGGTGCTTGCCCGTGAGTTGCACGACATCGCGCATCCATAGGATCTCATCCAAGGCGACCGTGCGCTTCACGGGTTCGCTACCCGTACGCTGCCGACGCATGGGCTTTCCTCCCACGCCAATCCGCGGTGTGTCGATCGCAAGCGATAACTGATGGTGGACTTTGGGGCCCGATTCCTCGTCGGGAAAGCGCTGACGGGACTTCATGGAACCCTCCGACACCGATGCGACCCCAGGGGTTGACGTGCGGCACGACGTAGCACTTTGATGCCCTTTCCGATTTCCTCTCACAGGCACCGACGAACGCCGCATCATGCTGACGGCTCTACATACGCGGACAACCAGTTCAGGTCCCCCGCACTTACCTCGAGGCACCGGAGCGTCCCCGATCGGGATTCTCGGGGCTCGGCGCCCCCCGCCTCCTCGATCAACTGGGCCCACACATCGGCCCGAGTGGGCCAGCGGGGACGGACACAATCCGGACTACACCGCGCGACCTGTGCGAGATCCCCGATGGTGAGCTTTCGATACGCGAGAACCCCCGAAGCGCTCAGACCAAGGAGTACCCGAGCGACGGCCGGATTTGCGTGGATCACGTACCACGCGAGGAGGAGCGCGGAATACGCGAGCGATCGTGATTCCTCGATCGGTAACCACGGCGGTAGAGTCCCCGTCGAGAGAGCTGTTTCGCTTGGCAGCGCCATTTCTCGCCAACACGAAAACTCGACAAAATGCGCATCCACGAGGAACACACCACATCCAGCGGCCCGTCGGCGCTCCTCCAAGCTGAGCGTTGCCACACAGCCTCGCAGCGACTCATTCAGCGGAAATCCGGGAGCGTCTCTGCGTGCGCTCTCAACGAGTGCGTCCAAGAGTTGGCTATTGACAGCAGAAACGGCGTCCAGCACCTGCCTCAAGACGGGGGACTCACGCCGCCAAGCGGCGTCTTTGACGCGCTCAGGCGCCCGGCTGATAGGTGAAGTTTGCATGATCTTTGTCGTCTCTCGAAGAAGAACCCATCCTGCGCATCTCAAGGGTTGGCGGTAGTGCGTCATATCAATAACACACCTAAGCGCAGTGTCAAGAGAGCCTTTCCGAGGTGTTTTGACACTAATGCTTCACTTGACTCGTGGGCTTCGTGTTATTGTACTGACGCAAAGTGTCGCAAGCGACGCCGGGGACACGAGGGTTTTCAATGACAAACAAGGACATTCTGAAGCGCGACGGGAGCCAAAGACCGCGAGCCCCGTGTACTACGACGGCGAATGCGATGACAACGGATCGCGCCTTGGCGGTCGGGCGGTCATGAACGATCCCATCCATGAGGCGGTAAGCACGGCAGTCGAGGAGGTTTTGCAGCCCCTCGCGCAGCTCGCGATGGAGATGCAAATTGGCGCGAGTGATTTCATTCGACTGATCGAGCAGACATTCATCCGCGCCGTCGAGCAGGACGCTGCCCTGGCCGGCCGGTCCCGACCGGGCGCGAGTGCGGTCGCGGCTCGCAGTGGCCTCACCCGCCAACGGGTGAGTCAACTCCGCTCGACGGGGTCCGGGAAGAAATCGCAAGCCTCCGAGCGACGGCCACAAACGCTGCGCATCTTATCCGCGTGGAAAATGGATCCTAAGTTTTCCGATCGTTTCGGGGTTGCGAAAGTACTGCCTGTGCGTGGCCCCGTCTCATTTAACGCATTGGTGAAGCGACACGGTTCGGGCTTGCGTGCACGATCGATTTTGAAGGAGCTCGAACGCATCAAAGCCGTGCGATTCACGAAGGCTCGGCACGTCGAGATGATTCAGCGCGCCGACCTTGATGACGCACGAAAGGCGCAAGCCATCCGGGATTTGGGCGAGTTTGGGCGGGAGTTCTTGGAAACCCTCACGCACAACGTCTTGAACCCCGAAACACCTCGGTATCACCGGCGAGTCGTCGGCCGTCACGTCAAGGAGCAGGAAGTCCCCAGACTCATTCGTGACGCAGCCTCGCAGGCCGGGGTCTGGGCGCTCGCCTTGCAGGATGCCATTACCGATAACAGCG
Source organism: Gammaproteobacteria bacterium (assembly GCA_003132425.1). Taxonomy (GTDB): domain Bacteria; phylum Pseudomonadota; class Gammaproteobacteria; order Steroidobacterales; family Steroidobacteraceae; genus Bog-1198. Next base: position 14,503 of record PKXS01000066.1, read on the forward strand.
TCACGGTGAAACCGGGTCCGAGCGCACAAAAGTCGACGCGCTTGAGCGGACACTTTTTCATAAGTGAACAGCCGAGCGTCGTCCACGCGGTTGCAAGCCCGCGACCGAAACGCCCGCCATCGGTGAAGGCGCGCAAAGTCAAGCAGGGATAAGGGGTCGTCAGTCCGCGGCGCCCGAGAGTCCGAGGTTCATCTGGGGGTGACCCGCCGCGCGACTGCCGCAACTTCCGGGTCGGACTCACATTGGCCGTCTTGTTGAGTTCTTCGTTCTTCATTCGTGGGTAAATTCGCTCGATATGCCTACTAGCCAGAACCTCCGTTACCGGCGCATGGTGCGAGCAAAGGATCGTGAACCATCAACCCGCTTGATCAGATCTCTTTTGAGGTGACACACATGCCCAGAGTGACGGATCCAAACATCTGGTTTCAGAGCGCCCGAAAGGTCACCGAGGACCCAGCTGCATCCGATTGGCTGAAGAATGCGCTTCTCGACGCGATCAACCGTGACCCCGTCGACGCTGCGGGAGATGCGGAGGTGCTCTGCAGAATTCTTAAGCTTCGAGCCGCTGCGGTCCAGAAGGCGCCGGAACGCTCGGGCACGACAGGCAAGCCGCCGAGGACGCCGGCATCGGCGAGGGTTGATTCATGACGGCCAGGCCGCCCATGAACTACCAGTCGACCAGGGATTTGTGCGGCCCGACTATGAACACTGCGACTCGGAAAGCGAGGGCAGCGATTCAAATCTTGCGGCTTACGCAAGTCTGTGCGCGGACTGGCCTCTGCCGGTCGATGATTTATCAGCTCGAGACCGAACAGCGATTCCCGAGCCGTATCAAAATCGGCGTTCGGGCAGTGGGATGGCTTGAAGAGGAGGTGCAGGAGTGGCTGACTCAACGCGTCGAAGCCAGTCGCCGCACACCGGCGCGTTCGGTTTGAAACGCGAGCCGATTCGAGATATCAGTCCCAGGTAAGCTCGCGAGCCCACGCCTCACGCCGCGCGCATTTCCCTCAGTTACCTACCCGTACCGGTTGTCGGACAGCAGCGGACGTCGGCGGTGGATGGAGTGCTCAGTTTCTCTATACGCGGAACGCACACCAGAACCGAAACCGCTGTTGCACCCTAGACCGCAAATTCCACATATCAGGCTGCTGCCTTACTGGTGATGGGTATGACGTTCTTGCGGACGCGCAAGCCGTCGAGAAAATCAGCCCATGCTTGCATCATTTCCTTTCGTCCTCGTAGAAAAACGGTGCGATTGTAAGCTCGACGATTGTGGTCTTTGACTTCATGTGCCAGCTGATGCTCGATCCATTCAACTCGATATCCCAGGACCTCATCGAGTAGGGTCCGCGCCATTGCCCGAAAACCGTGACCCGTCATTTCGTCGCCGGCATAACCGAGCCGGCGCAGTGCGGCATTGATCGTGTTCTCAGACATTGGACGAGTGGCGCATTGCACCGTTGGGAACAGATATTGGCCGCTGCCCGTCAAGGGTTGCAGCTCTGCGAGGATCCCCATCGCCTGACGTGACAACGGCACGATAAGGTCCTCCCGCATTTTCATGCGTTCGGCAGGGATGCGCCATTCGGCTGCACGCAGGTCGACGTGACCCCACTCTGCGGTGCGCAACTCGCCGGGGCGTACAAACGTAAGCGGAGCTAAGCGCAATGCGCATCGAGTCAGGAAGGCGCCCTCATAGCCGTCAATCGCTCTGAGCAACTCGCCAACCTTTTCGGGATCGGTGATGCTGGCGAAGTGGCCACCTTTGGTAGGCGGAAGTGCTCCGCGCAGGTCGGCAGCGGGATTGCGCTTGGCACGGGCAGTCGCAATGGCGTAGCGGAAGATTTGGCTACAGTACCCTAGGCACCGATGCGCGCTGTCTAAAGCACCGCGCGATTCAATCCGGCGGATTGTCGCCAGCAATTCATCCGCTTCAATAGATGCGACGGGTCGGGAGCCAAGCCACGGAAAGAGATCGTTCTCGAGCCGCAGTAGCACTTTGGCGCTGTGGCTTGCTGCCCAACCCGAAGAGAACTTTAGAAACCATTCGCGTGCGACCGCCTCGAAGGTATTGCCGCCGGCGACGACCGCCGCGCGTTTGGCGTGCTTCTTAAGTTCTCCGGGATCGACGTCGTTGCCGAGCACATGTCGTGCGTCAAGCTGGCGTTCGCGCGCCTGTGCCAATGTGACTGCTGGGTAGGCACCAAATGACAGCCTTTTCTCTTTGCCGTTGAACCGGTACTTAAGGCGCCAGAGCTTCGATCCATTGGGCTCGACCTGTAGGTACAGGCTATTCGCGTCACTGAGCTTGTAGGCCTTCTCGCGAGGTTTGGCATTTCTCGCTGCCATATCTGACAACGGCATATTTGGGGGCATCCTCTCCTAGATTTCTTGCGATGCCCCCAACTATGCCCCCACGAATGGTTTGATGTCAAGGAATCTAACTGGAGGTCTCAGGACGATAAATCTTCTATGTTTCTCGATGTTTTTCGTACTTTCCAAGCGAGCCTGGATGTCTGCGGAAGTCGCTGGAAGTGGTGAAATGGTGGGCCGTGTAGGGATCGAACCTACGACCAATTCATTAAGAGTTCGAGGATTAGGGGCCTCGGTATACGTCGATTCAGCGAAATCAACGTGTTATCGAGGCCCTTTCTTTGTGTACGTTGATCGAGATTGATCGACGTCAATCGAAGAATGGAACACGAATTGGAACACGAGCGAGCGTCGAGCCATACACGCCTCGCAGCCGACGATAGGCGTGGGTCGCGAGACGGGTCAGGCGTCGATCAGCGAGCTTGGCACGTGCGGCTGACACGCGTACAGAGCCTCGGCTTCAGCGTAGCACTCCTGATAGTACGTTCGCGCGCTAATCGGCAATCCCGCAAGCGTATCGGTACCTCTGTTCTCCGCTCGGATGGAGTCATACAAATAGATCGCGGCCTTCTCGGCCACGCCCATCTCTGGAATATCCATCCTGTTTGAATCGTCGAGATGCGCGACGAACTCATCGCGATACTTACGCATTTTCTGGATATAGGCTGCCCACTCTACGTCGGATATTCTGCAGTCGGCCATCAACTGAAGTAGGAAGGGACCGGGATCGACCAGCACCCTTCGCCAGCCGTGCTTCGCGCTCTGATCGGCAAACAGCTTGCACCATTCAAGCACGGCGATATCCAGAAAATTCGAGTTGATCGTCACCCAAATCTCGGCAGCCGGGAACTTGATCTGCAGCCCGTTCCAACCCGCTCGGAAGTAAGCGAGATTCCTAATAAAGTGCGCGCAGAGCAGTGCACCGCGCCTTGGTCGATTGATATTGGCCATGTAAAGATGCTGGCTCCATCGAATCTACTTCCCCTTCGGCGCCACTTTACCCGTAGGCGACCTCGTGTTAGGCGCCGATCGGCGACCTGCACACGCCTGGCTGACGCCATCGGGGTGATGGTGCGATGCACCAGTATGCTACTTCTTTCTGCAATAGAACACAATCATGACTTGACCACATGATGTGTCTTTGACATCATGAGGCCGCTGACTAAAGGAGACCATGCAAATGAGCGAGGAAAACACCAAGAGTTCTCCCGATCTGGAATTAGAGGCCATGAGCGCGATAGCGAATGCGCTCAAGTCGCTCGATCAAGACGCGACGCGGAGAGTGCTGGATTGGGCTACTAAGCGCTACGTACAAAAAGCCATGATATCTGACGCTGCGTTCCCCAGCACTATTTCCGCCGCAGCCGTGTTGCCGTCGCCGGCAGCGCCAGCTACATTTGAGGCATTTCACGCCATGTTCGATGCCGCGAATCCGAAATCGGCTACCGAGCGTGCTCTTGTGGCGGGATACTGGTTTCAGGTAGTCTTAGGTAATCCGGACTTCGACTCGCAGGCTTTGAATCGGGAACTCAAACATTTGGGCCACGTTTCCACAAACATCACACGCGATCTCGATCAGCTCATGGCTCGAACGCCGCGTTTTGTGATTCAGACTCGAAAGCTCGGATCGACGCGACAGGCACGAAAGCAGTACGCCTTAACCAACGAAGGCATCAAGGTCGTCAATGCGATGCTCGGGAGGTAATGAGTTTTAACGTACGCGGGTATGGTGGAATTGGCATACGCAGCGAGGTCAAATCCTCGCCGGGCTCTAGCTTTTGAGTGGTGTACCAGACCCCCCGGAAGCCACCCCATATAGGTTCGAATCCTATTACCCGCACCTCAATTCTCGCATAAATATCAGTAGGTTGACAGGATAAGTTCAGCGGACAAAGCAGGCCGCCTACCAAGGGCAAGGTCGCCCAGGGCTAATGGATGACAGGCTGATCGCCACGACGGAGGCTCGAATGAGCGGATTGATAATGGATGCCAGCGAAATAATCGCCACTCTCAAGGGCGCCACCGATATTGCGAAAGTCGTGATCGGTGCCTCCGGTACCCTCGACAAAGTAGACCTGAAACTTAGGCTCGCTGATCTTATGGGTGAATTGGCGACCGCTCGGACGCAGGCGGCCGACTTGGAGGACACCATCCGGTGCCTGTCGGAGGATCTGGCTGAGGCGCGAAAGAAGCTCAATTTTGCGGGCACGATGCAATACGAAGCACCCTATTACTTCAATGTGGCAAGCGGCCAGCGAGACGGTCCTTATTGCCCGACGTGTTGGGAGGGGCACGTCAAGCTCGCGATTCACCTGTACGAGTGGTCACGTGGCTCGTGGGTCTGCAACGCCTGCGGCAAGGCAGTGGCAGACGCGAACGATATCGACGAGATACAGATTCGCGGAGGCTGAAGGGACAGCAACTTAATGGCGCGTCGCTCTTGCTCAGTCTTGCCGGTTTTTGATGAGGCATGAGGTGCCACCTTGGCAATCCAGGTCCGAGATTCGGCTGACTTTCAGCGCATTCTGCGCGCTCTCGCTCTGGAGCTGGTCGACGCTAACATCTCCTTCAAGTTGCACACCAACCTGATCGCCGCCTATGAGGCCGAGGATGGTGCGGCGATGCGTGAGGCGTGGACATTCTGGAGCCTCACGATCCAGGCGCACCTCGACTCGGCGGTCTTCCGCCTCTGCCGCATCTACGATCAGAACAATACGCACCTCGGACTGCGAGGATTCATGCACACGATCCAGTCGAATCAGCACCTCTTTTCGAGGGAGCAGTTTGCAGCTCGCATGGCGGGGCGGGCGTGCCCAGACACCCTATTTGAAGGCTTCGCGCCCTTGGATCGGGGCCAGATCGAGGTCGACACGGCCTACGTTACCCGCACGAGCAACCCGATGGTCGATCGACTGATTGCGGTTCGCCATAACTACTACTCGCACAGGAATGCCGAGGACGTGGTGGCTGATAACGCGGTTGCGGAGAAGTACCCGCACATGCGCGATGAGGTTGGAGAGCTGCTGAAAGTTGGCCTAGCGATCGTCAATCTGTACAGCAATCTTTTCGAGGCAAATACCTGGTCTTCGGGAATCATCGGACAGAACGACTACCACTATGTGTTGCGAGCGGCTCGGGAGCGGCTAGACCGCTACCGCGCGGAGCGGGGAGTCTAAAGCGCCAGCGGGAATCAAGACAGGGGAGCGCAAAATGGAGCACGAGAAGGAATTGCGCGATTTCGCGCACCGAGCGGCGAAGCTCGCGGAGCTGATTCGCCAGGACTGGGGAAGCGCGACCGATGGCGGCCTCCAGGTTCGCGTCAACGTCGACATGCCGAAGCACGGCCCGGACCATGCCCTGCTGAACGTTGAGCGGTTGCTCGGTGGCGTTGTTGCGGCGATCGACGACTATCTGCGGCGACCGCCCGAGGGTTAGCCTGCGCGTTCCGGGCCATGACGGACAGTGTTCCGGACCGATGGCGGACAGTATTCCGGCGGGATGACGGACACGGTTCCAGGGTGATGGCGGACAGTTTTGGCGTTCGAGCGGAACGCTGTCCGGCATCCCGGATTGGTGTCCGGCATGGTGATTCCCGGCCGGGAGGGGACGAGTCGACGTAAGTCTTTGTTCACTGCCATCCTTTGCTCTTTTTGTAATAAAGGAGCGATGCCGGTGGCTCAACAGAGGCTTGCGATGCAAAAGATCAAAGATGTTCTGCGACTGTGTCTCGTCGGCGGAGTGACGAGCTGCCGACAACTGGGGCGCGCCGTGGGGTGCGGGAAATCGGCGGTTTCTGACTGCCTGCGCCGGGCGAAAGTCGCCGGGCTGCTCGATTGGTCGCGGGTCGCCGAACTTGATGAGATAGAACTCGCGCGGCGGCTCTATCCGAGCGCCGGTGGCGCACCGACACGCGCCCTGGTGCGGCCGCTACCGGATTGGACGAAGGTGCGCGAGGAGCTGGCCCGCCGCGACCATCAAGTCACCCTCGCCCTGCTCTGGGAGGAGTACAAGGGCGAAAACCCCGGCGGTTATCAATACTCACAATTTGCTGAGCTGTACCGGCGCTTCGAGAAACGCCTCTCGGTGGTGCTGCGTCAGGTGCACCGGGCCGGGGAGAAATCCTTTGTCGACTTCTGCGACGGCCTTGCGCTCATCGATCCGCTCACCGGCGAGCGCATCGAGACGCAGCTATTCGTCGGCGCCTTGGGTGCAAGTTCCTTCACCTTCGCGCGTGCCACGCCCTCGCAGGAGCTACCTATCTGGCTCGATTGCCACGTGCGTATGTACGAGGCGTTCGATGGCGTAACCGCGATCACGGTCCCGGATAATCTTCGCTCGGGTGTCACCAAGCCGGATCGTTACGAGGCCGAGATCAATCCCTCATACCGGGAACTGGCCGAGCATTACGGCACCTGCATCATCCCGGCGCGTGTGAAAAAACCTAGGGACAAGGCCAAAGTCGAGGCGGCGGTGCTGGTCGCGCAGCGCTGGATTTTAGCCGTTTTACGCCACCGCTCATTTTATCACCTGGAGGAGTTGAACGCCGCGATTGGTACGCTTCTCGACAAACTTAACAATCGCAAGATGCGCCACGTCAAGCAATCTCGCCGCGAGCTCTATGAACGTATCGACCGTCCGGCGCTCAAGGCGCTACCCACACAGGCCTACGAATTTGCCGACTGGAAGCGGGTCGGCGTCAACATCGACTATCACATCGCCTTCGATGATCACTTCTACAGCGCCCCGTACACCCTGGTCGGCGAGGAGATGTGGTGCCGCGCCACGGGACGCACGGTTGAACTGATCCACCATGGCAAGCGCATCACCACCCATGTGCGCAGCTTCGTCAAGTACGACTACAGCACGCATCCCAAGCACCGGCCCGCCTCGCACCGGGCATACCTGGAGTGGACGCCGTTGCGACTCATTGAATGGGGACGCAGCATCGGGGTGCATACCGCCGCGGTGATCGAACACGTGATCCACAGCAAGCCTCATCCCGAGCAGGGCTATCGCTCGGCGCTTGGTATTTTGCGTCTGTCGCGCAAGCACGGCGCCGAACGACTCGAACTCGCCTGTGCCCGAGCGCTTGATATCCGCTCTCCGCGCTACCGCACCATCAAAACCATGCTCAAGCGGCACATGGAGACGGCCGGCCAGCTCGAAGTTACCGACGCCGAGGATCCGAGCGCGGGGCTCGGCGCGGTGAACGTGCGCGGTTCGCGTTACTACCACTGACCGATCGGATGAGCGGTCGAGTGCGTGCGCCAATTATCAGGGGTCCTGGGGTAGCGGGTACCCCTGCGATCGCCGCTCCTATGGCTTCTGATGCACCCGATCTGTCCGAAGTTGATCGCCGAAGAGGAGAAATCGACCACCAGATAAATCGATCCGCCGCTAATCCGTTTGAAGCTCAACAAACCCTCAGGAGCATTGAAATGTTGTTTGAACAGACCTACGAAAAATTAAGTGCCATGAAACTCTTCGGCCTGGCCGCCTCGCTCAAAGACCGCCTCGAGCGACGCGATCATCAGGATTTAAGTAAAGCGGAGTTCGTCGGCCTTCTCGTCGACGATGAATGGTTGTATCGAGACAACCGCAAACTCGCCGCCCGCCTGAAGGTCGCCAAGTTCAAACAGCGCGCCGCCGCGATCGAGAGCATCGACTATGCAACGCCGCGGGGTCTACACAAAGACCAGGTCCTTGAGCTTGCGCAAAACCGCTGGATCAAAGCCCACGAGTCGATGCTCATCATCGGCCCTTCGGGCTCGGGAAAGAGCTTCATTGCCCAGGCCTTTGGCCAACACGCTTGCCGCTGCGGGTTCTCCGTGCAGTACCTGCGCATGCCGGCACTGCTCTCCCTGTTCGTGCAGGCGCGTGCCCAGGGAACCTACGATCGACTCCTCAAACGCTTCGCCAAAATAGCGTTGCTCATCCTCGATGATTTTGCACTGGCAAGCCTCAGTGAGCCGCAAAAGCAAGACCTCCTCGAGGCCATCGAGGAGCGCTACGGCTCGGGTGCCACGATTATCACATCGCAACTACCGGTGACCGACTGGCATGAATACCTTGGCGGCGCGCGTCTCGCCGATGCCATCTTGGACCGCCTCGTTCACGCATCGCACCGGATCGAAATCGCATCCAAAGACTCGATGCGAAAACCGCGTCCGCCCTTGCCTCATGACGGACAGTCTGATATCTAATCCACTGGCTTGCGTCGCTTCGCTCCGATGTGTCCACCATCACCGGATCAGCTGTCCGCCTTGGCCGGAATGCGCAGTTAGCCCCGCCGCTGCACCCCCCGAGTGCGCATTGATCGCATAATCGTCGTCGAGGTGGGTAATTAAATTGACCACGAGCCAACCCCAGGTGGAGCAGCTAGCCAAGATACTGGCTATGCTGCCGAAGGCGGCGGCCATGTACCGACAGCAGATTAGGGGGTGGAGGGGAATACCCGGGCGGGGCTTCGGCCCTTGAAAAATCCAAGGCTCACCCCCACGTTGCTCGCGAACGGTCGCAACGCGCGACCCGCACAATCGGAGGGATGATCCATGCAACCAGGTGATCAAGTCCAGTTGAAGAGCGGTGGCCCTGTAATGACCGTCGAATCCCTGGATGGCAGCGACGTCATCTGCACTTGGTTCGACGCGAAGCACATTCGCAAGCAAGATAGGTTCTTAGCGGTGACGCTCGAGAAGTACGAAGAGGGAGACTTCGGGGCTTCGATGGGATAACGGCCTCAAAATGAGCGACTTTCAAAAGGGACTCAATAACATCATCGCAGCGATGCGAAAGGCGCTCTCCGCGCGTGGGTTGGAGAAAGCGAGCGTTAGCTACCACTTCCAAGGGTCCGTGCCTGATGACGCGCAAATCGCGATTGTGGCGCCTGGCAAAACAGCAGAGACCACATTCCCACGGAAAGATGTGGAGGACTCCCATCACGGTGTCCCGGTCAGCGTGCAAATCCAGATTAATAGCCTAGTGAGCGAATTCGAGGGCTCAGGCAATGGCTGACCACGTATTCGCGCCAGGCGACGGTAGGTGTTCGGTTTGCGGAGTCCAGGCGGGGAACGCGCACCGCGTGGCGTGCAAGGCTCCGTCTAAACCAAAAGCGCTCAAGGATCGCGCGGCTGATGGTGGTCCAGGCGGACCACGGCGCGGTATTAACCCGGCCAGATATCGCCGGTCAACGCGACGCAGTGCTCGGCGGTAAGAATACCTTTGGACAACGCACGCCTTCTACAAGAACTCGAAGAACTGCTGCGCGACATGCCACCTGCCGCCACGCTGGGTGGGTTTACTGACGAAAATTTGCAGTGGTTCGGACGCGCGCGCGCAATCGTCACCCAATGGAATGCTGTAACAGGTGCCTTTTTCGGCAACAACGTCGAGGCCTACTTCACCTCCGGCCATGGTTCGGACCAAGCATACGTCGCCATTATGACGGTGCTCTATCAGGTTCGCGCCGACCTCAAAATGAAGACCGGTGGCCCCACATCGGTTGCTGTCCCAGGCGCGCGTCCCCTCGAATATTATGATGCTGTTCGAAGATTGCTTGAGACGGCGCTGACAGACATCCTTTTCGTGGACCCGTACATCGGTGCAGATTTCGTGTCGCGGTATCTGCCCCATGTGCGCGCAGGCGTCACCGTGCGGTTGTTGACGAGAAAATTTCTCGCCAAAGTCGTTCCGAGCGTTGAGATGTTAGTGCGTCAGCAGAGCGTTTCGGTCGAAATCAGGCAGTCTGCCTCCCATGATCGATATGTCTTCATTGATCGCAGGGAATGCTATCACTCAAGTGCGTCGTTCCAAGACGGCGGGAAGTCCACAGCGGCCCTTCTCTCGCAGGTCATGGACGCATTCGCCGACACGCAGAGAATTTACGAATCCGAGTGGGCGTCGGCCAAAATTATTCGCGCTCCATAGTTGCTGTATCCAGTGTTTGAGGCGCTCCACTACTGCGTGGACGCATTCACCGGCCCGTCGCGACAATCGGCGGATGATGCCCACTCGCCAACCACTGACCGTGGTCCGCTGGATTTGATTTACAGGAAGGATGTCATCGATCGTCACCTTATATCTGATTGAGGTTCATTTGATCGAAAGGAAAGTGCTGAAAGGCGTGAGTCCGCCTGTCATTGAAGTTCAGGGATTGACAGTAACCTCGATGCCCGAAAGCGCAATTGAGTCCGTTCCGGGCATCAGCCCGGGTCTCACACGCGGCCCTATGGCATGTCGTCACTGTTTGGCGCAACCTTCGGCGCGCGGCGCAGATACTTGAGCATGTCCTTGGGTTTTGCCGTTCCCGCGCGTTCACGCAGGAAGTCATCCGCGGCACGCAAGGAGCCTACCTTTTCTGCCACTGCAGCCGCGATGAATTGGTTCAGCGATACGCCGTCGGTAGCCGCCAATTCTGCGGCCGCCTTCTTCATTGACGAAGGAAGCTTCAATGGATAGGTGTTCTTGCTCATTTCCTCGTTCTCTGGAGCATGATGCTCGGTGTAATCACTTCGATCTTGAAGTCGCTTGCTGCCGGCAAAAAGTCGCGTACATTGTGCGTGACAATGGCTGAAGCCCGACCATTCACCGCCGCCTCCAGCACTAACTCGTCAGCGGGATCGGCCAATTGTGGCCGCCACATAAAGTGAACATCGACGGGCTCCGCAGCACTCGCCAAGGCAGCCAGAAAACCCAGTACATCTTCCTTCGCCATGCCCGTCGCCAGTCGCTGCTCCGGGCGATTGAGAACGTCCTCATATTCAAGAAACAAGGCCGTCGTCACCAACGGTACGAGCTGCCGCTCGGCAACCAGCGTGAGAATGCGATTGCTCGCGCCTAGTTGGCTGCGAAGACCTGCCACGATTACGGACGTATCCACAACAACGCGCGGCGTACTCATTTAGATAGACATCCTATAGGATGTCACATCTCATGGGAAGTCTCGAAGTTCCAGATTAGAGCAGATTCCCGATTTGGGCGCCCAATCACCGTCTTTTTGTTGGATCTTCTACGTTCGGGACGTAGGAGTCGCAGGTTCAAATCCTGTCACCCCGACCATTGATTTTATGTAAGGTCTCAAGACTTCGGTAACACGCTGGCCGAGGTTTTCCTTGCCAGGAGCCGCTCGTAGGGGGTCTGCCCATCGAGGGCTCCATGGGGCCGGTGGTAATTGTAATAGTCCTCCCATTCGCGAAGCTTGTCGTTGAACAGATGGATATCGTCGCCGATGCCGTTCTTGTCGAGCAGTTGGTAAAATTCCTGCTCATCGACACGGTGTGAGCGCTCGACCTTGCCGTTCAGGCGAGGGGTTCTTCGCCGGATGTAGACATGCCGGATGTCTCGCTCCTCCAGGTGCCAGTGGAAGTTGGACTGGAACTCTGCGCCATTGTCTGTCTGGATTACGAGCACTCTGAAGGGAAGCCGTCGGATGACCTCGTCCACGAAGCTGATAGCCGACTTTTGGTTGCAGACGTCGTAGATCTTGCGCACACGGATGCGCGTGCAGTCATCGATGGCCGTGAACTGATAGAGACGTTTCCTGGAGCCCGCTATTCGCTCGAGGAATTTCACGTCGATCTGCAGACGATGTCCAGGCTGTGGTTTCTCGTATCGATGCCACGCACGAGCTGCGCGCTGACGCTTTTGATTGACCGGTAACCGGTTCATTCCATAACGGATCAGTATGCGGTGCACAGTGGAACGCGCCACGTCCATGCCATGAAAGCGATGCAGGTAGCTGGTAATCCGAGCCGGACCAAATCGGTAGCGCTCCCGCAAATACAGGATCTTGGAGATGACCGCGCGAGACGTTGTCCGCGGGCAATGAAGAGGCGCTCGGGGCCGATCGCATAGACCGGCCTCACCGTGACTCTTGTACCGGGCTCTCCATTTGTAGAAGGTTTTGCGAGAAAGGCCGAAATGCCGGCACGTTTGAGCAACCCCCCTGGGAAGGTCATTGGCTTGCCGAATCAGCTTCAAACGCCAGGCAACCACTCGGTTCTGTTCGGTTTTTGTCATGGTGCTCTCTCCGGTTAGGATGAGAGCCAGAATGTCACCTTAGTTCTGGGACTTCACAAGGTAGAGTTTCTTTCGTCCTACTGGTGGTACACGGCCCACCATCCAATAGCGTTCAAGGACGTCCAAGAACGTCCGCTGCGTCGACGAAATCGCTTGGTTCTCCGGACGAATCGACAATTCGTAATTCACGGCCACGAGACTGGCCGCATGCTAGCTGCGTGTCCCTGTTCAAGTGATTTGGCAATCGACAACAACCTGGCGCTGCGTACCCAGTCGGGCGATGCCCAACGAGATCGTGTCGCCCGCGTTAAGATAAATGGGCGGTTTTTGACCCAGTCCCACCCCCGGTGGTGTGCCGGTGCTAACGATGTCACCGGGTTGTAGACTCATGAACTGGCTGAGGTAATGGACCAGAAACGCAGGCTTGAAAATCATCGTACGCGTGGAGCCGGACTGATATCGCCTTCCGTTGACTTCTAACCACATGTCGAGGTCGTTGGTATCGGCAACTTCGTCCGCGGTCACGAGCCATGGTCCAATCGGACCGAAGCTATCGCAGCCCTTGCCCTTGTCCCACTGTCCTCCACGTTCGAGTTGAAAGACTCGCTCCGACACATCGTTGCATACACAATAGCCCGCAATCGCTGATTGGGCGGAATGTTCAGCAACGTAACGGCATTCGGATCCAATGACTACAGCCAGTTCGACTTCCCAATCGAGTTTTGTGGATCCGCGCGGTTTGATGATGGGGTCGTGGGGGCCCGACACCGCGCTGGTTGCCTTGAGGAACAGAACTGGCTCCTTTGGTATCTCGGCGCCCGTTTCGGCGGCGTGATCCGCGTAGTTGAGCCCGATGCAAATGAACTTTCCTGGGCGCGCCACGCAGGGGCCGAGTCGTTCGGTCCCGATAGCCACCGGCAAAGACTCCAAGTTGAGCGCGCGCAGACCTGCAAGCCCGCTCGGGGAAATGGTCGCGCCGTCGATGTCTTTGACGACGCCGCTCAGGTCACGAACTGTGCCGCTGCGGTCGACAATGCCCGGTCGTTCGCGACCGACCGCGCCATATCTTACGAGTTTCATGAGTGCCGATAGACTTCGATGAACACAGAGTCTCCCGACTCAGTTAGACCAACCGCCGTCAATAATGTGACATTGACCGGTCACAAAGGCCGATTCGTCGGAAGCAAGATATAACGCCAGCGGAGCAATCTCGGCGGGCTGTCCCAAACGACCCATCGGTTGCCTCGCGGTAAACACCGCCCACGCGCTCGCATAGTCGCCGGTTGCTTTGAGACGCTCATGCAGGGACGGTGTGTCCACGGTACCTGGGCATATTGCATTGCATCTGATTCCCTTCGCCACAAAGTCGGCGGCAATCGATTTCGTCAATCCGATGACTGCGGCCTTCGTTACGCCGTACACAAACCGGTTGGGAACCCCCTTGATCGATCCGGCCACGGAAGACATGTTTATAATCGATCCGCGACCCCGCTCGAGCATGCCCGGCAGCGCAGCGCGAATCAGCCGATACATGGCAGTCACGTTGACATCAACAGAAAAGTTCCAAGCTGATTCATCGCATTCGAGGATTGTGCCCGAGTGGACGTATCCTGCGCAGTTGAACAAAATGTCGATGGGCCCGGCCTCTGAAATCGTCGCGGCAATCTCACCCGGATCTCTCACATCGAGGTGACGGGTTCGGCATCGAGCAACGCCGACTAGCAAATCGGCGTTGATGTCGGTCGCCAACACCGTCGCGCCTTCCGACGCGAATAGCTCTGCCGTAGCGCGGCCGATACCCTGGCCCGCGGCAGTGACAAGCGCGGTCTTGCCGGCCAGACGTTTCGTCATGTCGGATGTCCTTTTATGCCCGTTTCATAACGCTCGGAGCTACGGTCGGCAGCGGGCGCCGGAATCGGGGCGCTTGCGTGAATGAGTCCCTCGTTCTTTAGATCGCGCCAGAACGTATCGGAAATGCTTGTCTTGTATAGCGTCAGCGCGTTCTCAACACGGAGCGGGTTGCCGAGACCTGGAATGACACTCGCCACCTGCGGATGCGCCAACGGAAATTGCAAGGCCGCGGCCGCCAAGGGCACGCTGTGTCGCTCACAAAGTGACTCCAAGCGCCGCACGCGATCAATCACCGTCTGCGGGGCGATCCCATAATCATAATGCAACGCCCCACCTTGTCTCGTCCCTGTCGCCAAAATGCCGGAGTTATAAGGGCCCCCAACGACGATGGAGGTCCCCGAGTGGACGCATGCCGGCAACAAATCGTCCAGCGCACTTTGCTCGAGCAGGGTGTAACGGCCCGCGAGTAGGATAACGTCCAGGCGCACGTGCTTCATGGCCTCGAGGCAGATTGCAGTCTCATTGACACCGAGCCCAAAGGCCTGGATCGCTCCGCTGCCTCGCAGTTGTTCCAAAGCACGGAAGCCGCCACCCTCGGTCAACTGGTGAAAGGTCAAATCGTGACGAACGCCGTGGGTCAGGCGACCGATATCGTGCACATACAAAATATCGATTCTTGCCAAACCAAGCCGCTGCTTGCTCGTCTCCCAAGAGCTGATCACGCCCTCAAAGCTATAGTCGTACTCGGGCTTGAAAGGCATGGGCGAACGAAAGCCGTGGCGCTCGGCATCTCCCTGAACGCTCGAATCGGCTTTCAACAGCCGACCTACCTTGGTCGAGAGAACTATTCCATCGTGACCTCGTAACGCGTCACCGACGCGCCGCTCGCTGAGTCCAAATCCGTAATACGGCGCAGTATCGAAATACGCGATCCCGGCTTCGATAGCCGCGTTCGCAGTGTCCCTGGCATCGCTGTCGCTTACAGAGTGATAAAGGTTACCCAGCGAAGCCGCGCCAAAGCCCAATTCCGTTACGCGGAGTGCTGTATTTCCAATGGGTCGTTTCGGTAGCAGCAGGGTCACGAGCTAGACAGCCCCTTGTGATCGGCAAGCCGGAAAATACAGCGCATCGGCGACCATTTCTCTCCTGGTGCATGGTCGGCTAGCGCTCGCTGGAACGTGTCCATACAGGCTTCCCATTGCGCGCTCTGAACGCGACGAAATTCGGAGGAATCGCTCCGGGGATAGTCGTCGGCTGCGTCGATGACCATCAGGAGCCGGTCGCCGCGCTGCCAGATCTCCATTGCGATGACTCCTCGGGCTCGAATGTGATCGATCACCGCGGGCCAGACAGAACCCGGCTCGTGCATGTGACAGTACTCTTGGATCAGTGCCGCGTCATTCACCAGGTCGAGCGCTAAGCACAGCCTTTGGCTCACGAGGAGGCGTCCGCGCGGATACGATTGACCACGATTGCAAACCCCAAGCAGACGGAAAAGCAAAGCGCGGGCGCGAGCATGCCATGTTGAATACCGCCGATTCGTTCTGAGAGCAGTCCGGTCAGCGGAGGAATGATGGCGCCCCCAATGATGGACATGATCAAGAAAGAAGAACCCAGATTAGTGTCCTCGCCCAGACCTTCGATTCCCAAAGCAAAAATGGTGGGAAACATGATCGACATAAAAAAGCTGGTGAGCCACAGCGCGCCTACCGCCATCCATCCCGAGGCCGCCGCGGCAACGAGGCATAGCAGCACGTTCATAGCCGCGTAGGGTGCCAATAGCCGAGAGGGTGCCACGCGGGCTTGTATGAATGCGCCGCTAAAGCGGCCAATCATCAACATCGCGAGGCTTGCGGACAGCAGAAACGCGGCGGTCTTCTCCGGCAGTTGCGGCAACACGGCCTTGGAGAAATCGATGAAGNNAAACCGTCACCTGGGCGCCGACATAAAAGAATTGCGCGACGACGGCGAGGCGCACACGCCGGCGCCAAAACACCGCAAGTGTCGAGTGATTTGGCCTTAGTGTGGGCGTTGCGGCAGTCGACTGTCGATCAAGGCGCGGGAACGGCGTGAACGCGACGAGCAACGCCAAGAGCAGGATGGCGATGCCGATCGCCACATAAGGCCCCTTTACATTGGCCGCTTCGGCGGTTCGATACAGAGCCACCTGGCTGGCGGGCATGGCGGATAACTGGGCCGGGGTGCGTTCGACCCCCGAAAAGATGAACATTCCGCCGATGATGGGTCCAAAAATGGCGCCTAATCCGTAGAACGACTGGGCGAGATTCAGGCGAGCGGAGGCGGTCACGGGATGCCCGAGGATCGAGATGTAGGGATTGGCCGCGGTCTCGAGAAATGCCAAGCCAAACGCGATGACATAAAGCGCAATCAGGAAAAAGCCGTAGCGTTGGATCTCGGCAGCCGGGTAGAACAGCAGCGCACCGACAGCGTAGAGGAGGAGCCCAATGATGATGGTCCGCTTGTACCCGGCACGGCGAATCACCAAGCCGGCAGGAAGTGCGGCACAGAAATAGCCAATATAAAACGCCAGCTGGATGAGGCTCGACTGCGTGCGGGTGAGCGCGAGTGCCTTTTGAAATTGACGGATCAATACGTCGTTGAGCGACGCAGCGAAAGCCCACGCAAAAAACAGTGTCGTCACGATGGCAAACGCCAACAGATAGCGCCGGTCCACGATCGGCGCGTGCCTTCCGTCGCTCGCGAGCTGGGCGTGTTTGCGCATCGCACGCGGATCGATGCGAGCAACGTCCGGCAATCCGCTGGTGTGATTGGTCAACTCGGTTACTCTTTAGATTGATTCGACCCGGCGCGGAGGCCCCGTCCTTGCTCCTTGGGCTATCATACCCATAAAATATACTTTCACCAGCAAAATTTCCTGAGAACATCGTGACTATGCAAGAAGCGTCTCCTCGGTATTGTCGCCTTGTTCTGGCGAGCTTAGCGTGCGCCGTTTTCTTGGCAAGTAACGGGACTGCTGCGATTGTTCGAGTCTCCCCGCGCGATGATCCGCATCAAGCTCTGGGTAGAGCGCGCGCGCTGCACGATCATAATCCCGCGCAATCGATTGTCCTCGAATTCGCCGCCGGAACTTATCGGCTCACCGCGCCTTTGGTTTTAACCGCGCGAGATTCCGGGAGCGAGGCGGCACCCCTGGAATTGCGTGCGGCGCCTAACGCCCAGGTGATTTTCAGCGGCGGCAGGAGTCTGCGCGGTTTGAAGTGGTTTGCCTGGCGCGATGGTATCTGGCGCACACGAGTCGATGGGCCGTCTTTCGATCGACTATGGCTCGACGGAAGGCTTCTGATCCGCGCACGCTATCCGAACTACGATCCCGCCAAAATACCGTTTGGCGGCGTAGCGGCCGATGCAACGAGTGCTGCACGAGTACACCGTTGGTCCAATCCCGAAGGAGGTGTCATCCATGCGCTGTCCACCGACCGGTGGGGCTCGATTCAGATTCCCATCGAAGGTAAACGCCCCGATGGTAGCTTGCGTCTCGGGATGGCGACCGGAATCAATCGAACGGTTATCCCCAGCGATACCGATCGCTTTGTCGACAATGTTCTCGAGGAGCTTGACGCAGCCGACGAATGGTACCTCGATCAGAAGTCCCACTGGTTGTACTTCAAGCCTACGCAAGACCTGTCTCCCGGGCGCATGGGCTTCGTCGCCAGCCGGTTGGAGACTCTCATCGAATTGCGCGGATCGCGCGCCGCCCGCGTACACGATGTCACAGTGTCGGGTTTGGATTTTCGGGAGACCACGACCACTTTTCTGAAAACTACGGAGCCCTTGCTGAGGTCCGATTGGAAGTTCTACCGCGGCGGTGCCATCTTGAGCGAGAATGCGGAGCGCATCGTGATCAGCAACAACCGATTTGAATCGCTCGGCGGTAATGCGATCGTTGTCAGCGGCCACAATCGCAATATCGCCATACGAGGCAACGAAATCCACGACATTGGCGCCAGCGGGATCGCGTTCGTAGGGCGACCCGAAGCGGTCCGCTCCGCACTATTCGAATATCAACAGTCCCAGCCGACGGCGGCAATAGACCGCGCTCAGGGCCCGCAGAGCGATGCGTATCCTGCCGACAGCATCGCCGAGGATAACTTGATTCATTCGATTGGAACGATCGAGAAGCAGTCGGCCGGAGTAGAAATCTCGATGGCGGCCCGGATTACGGTGCGCCACAACAGCATTTATCACGTGCCTCGCGCCGGCATCAACATCGGGGACGGGACTTGGGGCGGCCATCTCATTGCTGACAATGATGTTTTCGACACCGTCCTCGAGACCGGAGATCACGGTTCCTTCAATAGCTGGGGCAGAGATCGGTATTGGAGCGCCGATCGCGAGGAAATGAACCGAGGGGTCGCCGCAGACCCATCGTTGGTGGCATTGGACGCCGTCGCTCCCACCGTCATTCGCCATAACCGCATGCGTTGCGACCATGGTTGGGATATCGATCTCGACGACGGATCGAGCAACTATCTCATTGAGGACAATCTCTTGTTGGCGGGAGGACTCAAGCTGCGAGAAGGGTTCAATCGCATTGTTCGCAACAACGTCATCGTCAACAACACATTGCATCCCCACGTCTGGTTCGCGAACAGCGCAGATGTGTTCGAACACAATATCGTGATGACCGGATATCAGCCGATTCTCATGAACCACTGGGGAAAGTCCATTGATTTTAATCTCTTTCCGACTGCCGCTGCGCTGAAGCGTGCACAAGGCAGGGGAACTGATGCCCACTCAGCGGCGGGATCCGCGCGCTTCATCGATCCTCGGGATGGCAATTTCGCCGTGTCAGCCGATTCGCCCGCGCTATCGATCGGCTTTCGAAATTTTCCAATGGATGACTTCGGTGTCGTAAGTCCGCTGCTTAGAGCGCGCGCGCAACGCCCGGGGATGCCCGAACCCTTCGTTGGCGAAGGGAGCGGTGCGGAAGCGCCGCGGGAACTGCTGGGAATGACGATCAAATCCATCGAAACGCTCGGCGAGCAGTCTGCGACGGGGCTGCCTAGCGCGCAAGGGGTACTAGTGCTGGCCGTCGCACCCGATAGTGCGGCTGATCGGGCGGGCCTTCGGTCCGGCGACGTGATACTTCGCATCGTAGACGACGAGTATGGGGATTCGGACCCCACGAATACCGCCGGTGAATTAGTCGCAGCGCATGCGGGACGACGGTGGCGCGGTGAAATGGAATTCGAGATCTGGCGTCAACAGAGAAAGTCGACCGTGAAAGTCCGGCTTCCTTGATTATCTCCTCGCCGAATGATTTCAGAAAGGCCGCGCGGCGCAAGTTACCGCGCTTTCTGTTCGATTATCTGGATGGGGGCGCCGGTGAGGAAATGACGCTCGGGCGCAATCTCAGCGATCTTTCGTCGATCACGTTGCGGCAGCGGGTGTTGACTGAAGTGTCGGAAGTTCACCTAGGGGTTGAACTGTTCGGGCGCAAGCAGGCCCTGCCGGTCATCCTTGCGCCCGTGGGACTCACCGGCATGTATGCCCGTCGTGGCGAAGTGCAGGCGGCACGTGCAGCCGCGGCTGCAGGCATACCATTCTGCCTCTCCACCGTATCCGTCTGCGCACTGGAGGAAGTCGCTCCCCAATCCAGCGCGCCCCTTTGGTTTCAGCTCTACATGCTTCGCGATCGCGGTTTCATGCGCGAATTGTTGCTGCGGGTCAAGGCAGCGGGCTGTAGTACGCTCGTGTTCACGGTCGACATGCCCGTCCCCGGCATCCGTTACCGGGATATGCATTCCGGTATGTCCGGACCGCGCGCCGCGGCGAGGCGATTCATTCAGGCCATCGCCCACCCCGCCTGGGCTTGGAATGTGGGTGTTCGCGGACGCCCGCATGTCTTGGGAAACATCGCACCGGTGCTTGGGCGAAGCAGGGGACTCGAGGATTTCATCGGTTGGCTGGCAGCAAATTTCGATCCAAGAGTGGGTTGGCGCGATTTGGAATGGGTACGGGATCTGTGGGACGGTCCCCTCGTGCTTAAGGGCATTCTCGATCCCGAGGATGCGCGCGCCGCGGTCGCACTCGGAGCCGAAGGAATTGTCGTATCGAATCACGGCGGCCGCCAACTCGATGGGGCGCAGTCGACCGCGCGCGCATTGCCGCTCATAGTGGAAGCCGTGGGCGGTAGTAGTATCGCCATTCTCGCAGATTCAGGGGTACGTTGCGGAACCGATGTAGTACGGCTACTCGCGCTGGGGGCCACAGGAGTGTTGATCGGCCGAGCGTTTGTTTATGCCTTGGCTGCGAGCGGTCAGGCCGGAGTGGCTCAATTGCTTGGAATGTTGGCGAAGGAAATGCGCGTTGCAATGACGCTGATAGGCGCCAACGATATTTCGCAAATAAGCCGCGACGTATTGGACATGCCGCGGACGCGCGCGGCGCAACTCTCACCTTCCGGCGTCGCCGAATAATCCCTATCGAGATCGCGATTGCGCGCGGCTGCACGTCAGCGGTTGCGACCCGCTTCTTACTCTCAGCAGCACTGTAAGCGTCGATGGCGATTATGTTCATCAATCAAATAGTGCTTGACATTTTTACTGGTAGAAGCACACTGCACCAGTGAATTTTCCGCGATGATCGTAAATCGGCTCGGCAGATGACCGATTAAAGACGAAAAATATCAATCAAGTCCTGCGTATCGTGACCGACCGCAGGGAACGGGGGGATCATGAAAACGCTAGATTTATCGCTTCTTGCCGGTGTGCTGTTCTTGGGTGCATCGAGTTATGTCGCCGCTGAACCGAACGCGGCGGCGACGGCACCGGCAAACACAACCACCACGTCCGATGAACTTCAGGAAATCGTGGTCTCTGGTTTCCGGCAAAGCTTGGTCACGGCCGTCGAGGATAAGCGTACCGCGGTGGCAATCGTCGATACGATCGCCGCTGAGGATATCGGCAAATTCCCAGAGCAGAATTTGGCGGAATCCCTGCAGAGAATCACCGGCGTGGAGATTCAGCGCAGCGCCGGAGAGGGCCAGTTTGTCAGTATCCGCGGTCTTGATCCCAAATTCACTCAGGTGGACCTCGATGGTCGCGAGCTGCCGACGCCCACGGGGACCAGAACGTTCGATTTCACGATTTTCTCCTCGGATTTCGTCAATGCGATCGATGTGTACAAGAGTCCAACAGCGGATCTCACCGAGGGCGGTTTGGCGGGCGTTGCCAACGTACGCACCATCGATCCCGCGACGGTGAAAGATCGGCAGCTAGTGTTAGTCGCCAAGGGATCGGACGATCTCAATTCGGGTGACATTGATCCGCGTTTTACCGCTCTTTACGCGGACAAGCTCCTCGATGGACGGCTGGGCGTCGTTTTCGGCGCCGACTACAGCAAACGTCATTTCGAAAATTATCAATACCAGGCCTTCGGCCTGCAACCGTATGTAGCGCAGCCTGCGGGGCCATTCACTGTCAGTGGACTATTCGACAACGCTCAAACGTTTAATTTGATACCCGGCGACCGCGAGCGCTACACCTATCTTGGCGCCCTTAATTTCGCACTGACCGATAATTTAAAGCTCTATGCAGAGACTTTGTATTCTAGCTTCACCAACGATGACGTCTCCGTGACAGACGCCTTTCGCCAGACAAACCTGGCGCCGCCCCCCCTAGGCGGCATCATCTCTTCAACGCCTTCGCCGTCCACCCCCTCGACAATATTGACCACGGTCGACGCGAGCGGAATCGACTATCGCAACAACGGACGCACCAACGATTATAAGGATACGCTCGAGTCCTTCGCTCTCGGTGCGACGCTCGATGAGGGGCCGTTGAGCTTTCGGCTGGATGCCTCAACCGCGCTCGCGCGAGAACTAGCTTCAACTCTTGCGCTCGAGGCCATCGGCCGCATCAACGCGACTTCCACGATCAGCGGGCTACCGGCGGTCATCACCATCGATCCAGGCCAGAATCCGTTGAACCCGAACTTGTTCAATGCGCTTGGCGTCAATGGCGAATACAACCAGCCCACCACGGACAAAATCGAGGCTATTAAGCTCGATGGTGCCTGGCACATCGACAATGGCTTCGTCGACCAAGTGAAATTCGGTGTGCGATACGCGCAAGAAGTCAATACTGCCGCTTCTCAAGCGCTGAATGTGAGTGCGCAAACGCTTGCGGGATTATTGGGTACACCGTACAGCCCAACGATCGAGGGCGGCTCGTTCAGCTCGGCGCCGTACATGAGTCAGTACAGTGTCAACTTCTTCGGGCACCCAATCACGTATCTTTCGGCCAATATAAGCACCTTGCTTGCCAAAGTGCCGCTGTCGACGTTACTTGCATCGACGCCCTTGACGGAGAATCTAGCGTCGACCTATTCCGTCACAGAAGACAGCTATGCCGGATACGCGAGGCTGGATTTTCGCGTGGCGAATTCCAATCTGACCGGCAATATAGGCTTTCGCATGGTCAGCACGAAGCAAACCTCCTCGGGTTTTTCGCCCGATTTGAACGACATTACGTTCAACCAGCAAGGCGCGCAAACGCTCATTCCAAACGTTACGCCCATTTCTGTGGGGCAGAGCTACAATAATTTTCTGCCGAATTTGAATCTCACCTACACTTTTGCGCCGGATTTGCTGTTGCGTTTTGCCGCCGCGAAAACCATGACACGCTCGGATCTGTCGCAATTGGCGCCCAATACGACGGTCAACGCGAACGTCAAAAGCATCAGCGCGGGCAATCCTGATTTGACACCCTACACGGCAACCCAGTTCGACCTTTCGTTGGAATGGTATCTCAACAAGGGCGGCTTGCTGTCGACGGCAGTGTTTTATAAGGATGTGAAGAATTTCATTCAAAACGGATCGTCCTCAGAAACCTTGAACGTCACTCAGGTGCAGGGCGGCACGATTCCCATCACCTTCAGCGTGCTCCAGCCAGAAAATGGCGGGACAGCCATCCTTCGGGGCGTGGAAGTCGGTTACCAGCAGGCATTCACCTTCCTGCCCGCGCCGTTCGCCAATTTCGGCGCCGTGCTTAATTACACTTATGTGGATGCATCCCAACTCGTCGTGACTCAAGGTCAGCCATCGGTGCCATTGTCCGGGGTGTCGAAGGACACGTACAACCTCATCGGGTTCTACGAGACACCGCGATTCGGGGTGCGGGTGGCTTACAATTACCGCAGTGGCTACGTCGTCGATCCGCTCAGCTACTTCGGCGACGGCGATTTTAGAAAGTCCTATGGTCAACTTGATGCCTCGGCGAGCTACCATGTGTTCTCCAACTTCGACTTGACGCTCGAGGCGTTGAATATAACCAACAACGCGCTGATCGATGTCGACAAGTACGGCATCAACCGAGGCTACGAAACCGATGGGACGAGTGTACTGCTCGGAGCTCGATATCGGTTTCGTTAGCGGGCAGCGATGCGCGAAAAGCGATGCCGGTCGGAGTGCGACCGACATCCGCTTTAGGGAACGCGTTTACACCGCATTCGCGCACATGCCTATGACAATGCATCATGCAAACACGGTGTTTCCGAAAAGCCACAAACTATGATCCGGATCGATGCTCACCAACACTATTGGTCCCTGCGGCGCGGTGATTATGCCTGGTTGACGCCGCGCGAGACCGCTCTCTACAGAGACTTCACGCCGAAACACTTGTCGCAGGAGCTTGCGCAGTGCGCGGTCCATGCG
Source organism: Gammaproteobacteria bacterium (assembly GCA_003132425.1). Taxonomy (GTDB): domain Bacteria; phylum Pseudomonadota; class Gammaproteobacteria; order Steroidobacterales; family Steroidobacteraceae; genus Bog-1198. The sequence goes on from PKXS01000066.1 coordinate 38,441, forward strand.
ACCGTGGTAGTCCAGGCGGCGCCCACCGAGTCGGAGTCCCGTTTTTTATTGAACCTCACCCGTCGGCATCCGTCGATTGCCGGAGTCGTCGGCTGGGTAGATTTTGAAGCGAACGATGTCGCCGAACGAATCACTAATCTCGTTCGGGAAGGGCAAGGGATGCTCAAGGGACTGCGGCCGATGGTCCAAGATATCAGCGATCCCGGTTGGTTGGATCGTCCGGGGCTCGATGCGGCATTTGAAGCGATGATTCTGCACGATCTCGCCTTCGACGCGCTTGTGACGCCAAAGCATCTGGGCGCGACCGCGAGACGCCTGCGGCGGCATCCGCAGCTTCGCGCGATAGTGGATCATGCCGGCAAACCCGATATCAGCAGCGCCGACCTCGAACCTTTTTGGGCGGCGCAGATCGAGCAGCTCGCACGCGATACGAAGGTTTACTGCAAGTTGTCGGGCCTACTTACGCAAGCCAATCAAGGCGCGGGGATCGACGAACTCGATGCAGTGGTTGCCCACGTATTCGATTGCTTCGGCGTCGAAAGACTCATGTGGGGAAGCGACTGGCCGGTAGTGACGTTGCGGGCATCGTATCGAGAGTGGCTTGAGATGTCGCTGGAGTTGGTGCGCCGACACGCTCCCGGCGGCGAGGAGGCCATCTTCGGTGCGAATGCCGTGGGCTTCTATCGCCTCGAAGTTGCGGGAAATTGATTATGAGCATCGCACAATGCCAGAAAATGAGACTCGGCGCTTGCTACGCGCCCATCGAAGTAATCGACGGAAACCGTAGGAACGAACGGAATCGGCATGACTATCATTAGTTCTCTGGAAACTTGCGACATCCGATTCCCCACATCCCGAGATCTGGACGGGTCCGATGCTATGAATGCCGATCCCGACTACTCGGCGTCCTACGTGATACTGCGCACCGATGACCCGAGCGGATTATGCGGATACGGGTTCGTCTTCACGATAGGACGCGGCAACGAGGTGCAAACGGCGGCCTGCGCCGCCTTGCGCCACCTGGTCGTCGGACGAGACGTCAACGAGGTGGTAAACGATCTCGGCTCATTCGCGCGCACTTTGACAAACGACTCGCAGCTGCGCTGGTTGGGTCCTGAAAAGGGCGTCATGCATATGGCGATCGGCGCCGTGGTGAATGCGGCGTGGGACATGGCCGGCCGCCGTGCCGGAAAACCAGTGTGGCAGCTCATCGCCGACATGACTCCTGAGGAGATCGTCGAGTTGATCGACTTCCGGTATATCAGCGATGCCCTCACGCCGGCGGAAGCATTGACGACGTTACGCGCGGCCCAAGCGGGTAAAGCCGATCGGATGGCGATCCTGCGCTCGAATGGCTATCCGGCTTACACGACGTCGCCCGGTTGGTTGGGCTACTCCGACGCTAAGCTCGCACGGCTCGCGACGCAGGCAGTGCACGATGGTTTTCGTACCATCAAGCTCAAGGTGGGTCTGAACCTGAACGACGACGTTCGCCGCTGCCAATTGGCCCGTCAGGTCATCGGCCCTACCGTTGGTCTGGCTATTGACGCCAATCAGCGGTGGGATGTGGACGCTGCCATCGCGTGGCTCAAGGAACTCGCCCCCTTCAATCTAGCGTGGGTAGAAGAACCTACGAGCCCGGACGATATCTTGGGACACGCCACGATCCGCCGCGCAATCGCGCCGATACCGATTTCGACGGGAGAACACACTCAGAATCGAGTGGTGTTCAAACAGCTGTTCCAGGCACACGCCGTCGATTTGATCCAGATCGACGCGGCGCGGGTCGGCGGCGTCAACGAAAACCTGGCCATTCTGTTGATGGCTGCCAAATTCGGCGTTCCGGTCTTTCCGCATGCCGGAGGCGTGGGGTTGTGCGAGTTGGTGCAGCATCTTGCGATGGCCGACTTCATTGCCATCAGCGGCTCGATGGAAGATCGAGCGATCGAGTTCGTGGATCATCTACACGAGCACTTTGTCGACCCTGTTCGTATCCGAGGCGGTCGCTATCTGACGCCCATCAGGCCTGGTTTTTCTGCCGAGATGCGGCCAGAGTCCATGGTTCTCTTCAACTTTCCGGATGGTCCCGAATGGAAAACATCTAGGGCATTGGTGGGGTAAATTCATAGGCGATAAGCGATTTGGCGCACCGATAATGGCTACCTGACGGCCTGGAGGCCGCGTTTACCTGGGCACGGCTACTTTTGAGCGCTTTTCACTAGCAAAATGTGTTGCCATTGGACATCATTCCCCCATGGCAGACTCAGTAGATTCGAAGTATCGGGCTCCGGCACTTGAAAAAGGATTGGCCGTACTCGAATTGTTGGCTGGCGCGCGGGAACCCATGTCCCTCAATGCCATATCGCGTCAGCTCAAAAGATCGGTCAGCGAACTCTTTCGCATGATCCAGGTTTTGGAGTTTCGCGGATACCTGGAGGTTTCCAATTCGGGCGAAGGATATGTCTTGACCAACAAATTGTTCGCGCTCGGCATGGCGAGGGCGCCTACTAAAGATCTGCTCGATGTTGCCTTGCCCGTCATGCACCGTCTTACCACCAAGATTGGCCAGTCGTGTCACTTGGTCGTTGCCTCGGGCGATCAGATGGTTGTCGTTGCTCGAGTTGAGGCCCCGGGAGATCTTGGCTTTTCGGTACGAATCGGTTACCGCCGCGCGCTGCTTGCCTCAACATCCGGCCTCGTTCTCTATGCGTTCCAAGTCGATCTTATGCGCGCGGAGTGGAAGTCACGTCTATCGGCAGGTGTCGCAAAAAGTGACTGGGTCAAATTCGAACGAGCCGGTCACGCGGCTCGCAAAGCTGGGTTCGTGAAGTTGCCAAGTCACGCAGTGCAGGGCGTCATTGACCTCTCTGCTCCGGTCTACCAGTCGGGAGGCGTTGTAGCCGCGTTGACCACGCCCTACGTAAAGACTTCGCGCTCGCTGTCGGAAGAAGAGACGGTGGCCATGATAGTGCTCGCAGCGCAGGAAATTTCGGAAGAACTTAGCCTCGGAAATCGTCCGCTCGACCTGACTTAGTTTTTGGCGAAAAATTCGCCAGCTTTTCGCCCGAATTCCACCTTCCCTACTCCCATAGAGGGTTCTCCTACCTGTCTGGGTAGAGTGACGGGAGTGCTCGTTCGCTCATTTCACCGATCGCCCGCCCCATCGCAACGATTGAGCTCGTATTGTCCAATTAATCGGACGACGCTATTTCACGCGCTGCGAGGCCGGCGCATGGGGCAGGTTGTCTGAGAGACCGATATACTTGGTTGCAATGCCCCCACTGCTTCGGCCTGTTCAAATGCTCCTCCTGATGATCGCAGGTTGGGTCAACCTGTCATCCGCAATAAATCGATCGGCCATCGATTCGGCCATCCGGATCTCATCGGCGACCATTGTGGCATGATTGATCAATGGGGACGGCGTTCTGGGTTCTGTTATCGGTGATCGGCGACCTGCTTCGCTGGCTAGGGTTGACGTTTCGCTCAACGAAGTCGATCGAGGCCGAAAATCTTTTCCTACGTCGCCAA
>PKXS01000098.1 GCA_003132425.1 Gammaproteobacteria bacterium
GGCATATCGCCTGGGACATCGGTTGCTTGAGCGTGGGCCGCCAAGTTGCCGCGGCGCTCGATGCGCCGCTGGTGGCGCAAAATTATTCTCGCCTGGTGATCGACTGCAATCGCAATCCGGAGGTGCCGACCTCGATCCCCACGATGAGCGAATCGATCGAGATCCCCGGCAATGTCGGCTNNTGACGAACATCTTCAAAGGCGTGCGGCGCGAAATGCACGCCGCAGTGCTGTATAACCGCGACCGCCGCTTCGCCGGCCTGGTGCTCGACATGCTGCGTCGCGAAGCCGATCTAATCATCGCCGACAACGAGCCGTATTTTGTCAGCGACGCGACCGACTACACCATTCCTCGGCATGGTGAGGCTCGCGGCCTGCCGCATGTCGAGATTGAAATTCGCCAGGACCTGGTGAGCGACGGCACCGGGCAGGCGCAGTGGGCGCGGCGTATTACGCAAGCGCTGCGGGATGCGGAGCGGGCTTTTTTCTCGCCCGCAGCGCCGCCATGATGCACCGGCATACGATCCATCGGCAGCACTATGGCTGGGACCACAGTCTTGCCGCTGCGCGGCGCGTGGCGCCCGGGGAGTCGCTGGAATTTGCCGTGATCGATGCATCCGGCGGACAGCTGAGCGAGACCTCGACTCTCGAGGATGTGACTCGCCTGGACTTCAGCAAGATCAATCCCGTCACGGGTCCTGTTTTCATCGACGGCGCCGAGGCCGGCGACATCCTGAAGGTCACCTTGCTGTCGTTCTGTGCATCGGGCTGGGGATGGACCGCGAATATTCCCGGCTTTGGGCTGCTGGCCGATGAGTTCAAGGAACCCGCGCTGCATCTGTGGCGCTATGACCCGAGGACGCTGGCGCCGGCAATGTTCGGCCGGTGGGGCAAGGTACCGTTGAAGCCCTTTACCGGCACGATCGGCGTGGCCCCGGCCGAACCCGGTTTGCACAGCATCGTCCCGCCGCGCCGTGTCGGCGGCAACATGGATGTGCGGGACCTTGCGCAAGGCACCGAATTGTTCCTGCCGGTCGAAGTCGCAGGCGCCTTGTTTTCAGTGGGAGACACGCATGCGGCGCAGGGTGACGGCGAGGTGTGCGGCACCGCGATTGAAAGTCCCATGGACGTTGCGCTCCAATTCGATTTGATCAAACAGCAGCCGCTTGCCTTTCCGCGCTTCCGCACCCCCGGGCCCGTTACCCGCCATCTCGACGCCAAGGGCTACGACGTCACGACCGGTATCGGACCTGATTTGATGCAGGCGGCGCGCGCTGCCGTTCGATCGATGATCGACTTGCTGATCCGCCAGCACGGCATGCCGGCGATCGATGCCTACTTGTTATGCAGTGTGTGCGCGGACCTGCGCATCAGCGAAATCGTCGACATCCCAAACTGGGTCGTGTCCTGCTACTTTCCGCGCGTCGTGTTCGAATGAACGCGCAGGCGCCGGTCGCGTCGGCGGCGCGAGCGCCAGCGGTTCCGATCATCTGGCAGTACCGGAGAAGCCATCATGAATCCTGACATCGAGGAAGCCGGAGCGCTGGTCACGGCCGGGCTCGCCGCCGGCGAGATCGACCGCGCCTCCTACGAACGGCGCACCGGCGAGCAGCCGATCCAGAACTGCAGCAACTGCGGCGCGCTGCTGACGGGGCGGTACTGCCATGCCTGCGGGCAGGCCGGGCATATTCACCGCTCGTTGCTGCACTTGGTCGAGGAAGTACTGCATAACGTGCTGCATTTCGATGCCAAGGGATGGCGCACGCTGCCGCTGCTGATCGCGCGCCCGGGTGTGCTCACGCGGCGCTATATCGACGGGCAGCGCACGCGCTACGTCTCGCCGCTGGCTCTGTTCCTGTTCAGCGTGTTTCTAATGTTCTTTGTCTTCTCGATGACGGCGGGCAACGCGCCCTCGACTCCAGACAGCTCCGCGCAGCGTGCCAACGCTAAGGCCGACCTCGACAAATCAATCGCGGAGGATAACGCCGAGGTGGCGCGCGCAGCGACGGCACTGGCGCAAGCGCGCCGCACGGGCGTTGACGTGGAAGACGCCGAAAGCGCGCTGGCCCAAGCGAAATCCAACGCGCGGATCGCCGAAATGACGGCGCGAGCGGTCAATGTGGCGCTCTCGGCCTCGGCCGGCGGCGCCCCGACCGGCGCTGCCGCGCATGCGCCGCCTGACTCCTGGCAAGCGCAGCTGGCGGCGCTCAACATCCCTACCGGTTTCGCGGCGCTCGATGTGAAGTTGCACCACCAGCTGCAGAATCCGGATCTATTTTTCTACAAGCTGAAGAACACCGCCTATAAGCTGTCGTTCATGCTGATCCCGATCTCTTTGCCGTTTCTGTGGCTGATGTTCATCGGCCGCCGCGACATCGCGGTGTACGATCACGCCGTATTATCGCTGTATTCGCTGTCGTTCATGTCGTTGCTGTTCATCACGATCGCCCTGCTGGGGGCGATGGGTGTGGGTTCGTTGCTGGGTTTCATGGTGGTCATCGTCCCGCCGGTGCACATGTTCGTGCAGCTGCGGGAGACCTACCGGCTGGGTATTTTCGCGGCGCTGTGGCGCACGCTCGCCCTGCTCTGCGTTGCCGGTACTGCCTTCATCTTATTCCTGCTGTTCATCGTCATGATCAATTTGCGCTGAGGCAGCCGTCGCGGCATAAGTGGTACGATTATCCTCGGCGATCGGGGAGGCGCGGGCAAATGAGGAATCCACACGCTCGACTGGTTCTGAAGGCGATCGCAGCGTCAATGCTGCTGGGACTGTCGTTACCGATGGCGTGCGCCGGCGCGGCGCAGTCCTCGGACGCCGTGGTCAAGCAGCTGATGATGAAAGACCTCGCGGGAGCCGGTGCAAAGGAAATTCTCCTGCTCACGGTGGAGTACCTTGCCGGCGGCGCCTCGCTGCCGCACCGGCACGATGCCCAGGTGTTCGTCTATGTGCTCGAGGGAAGGGTCAGGATGCAGGTCCAAGGCTCGCCCGCGGTCACGCTCGGACCAGGTGAGACCTTCTACGAGGGTCCGGACGACATCCATACGGTGTCCGCAAACGCCAGCAAGACCAAGGCCGCCCGTTTTCTGGTGTTCATGGTCAAGGACAAGGGAGCACCGGTATCACACGGCGTTGCGCAACAGGAGCAACATTGAAACGGCGGCAGGGTTTGCTTTGCATCGCCACGATGTGCCTGGCGCTCGCCTGCTCCGCGGCGCAGGCCGGCGCGACGGGACAACAATTGGCGCAAGAAACCGGACGCCCGCTCATCGGCAAGCCGGCGCCGCGCCTCGTGCTCAAAACCATCGACGGCGAGACCATCGATCTGGGCCGACTTTACGGCAAGCAAGCGGTGTACCTGAAGTTCTGGGCCACCTGGTGCGCGCCGTGCCGTGAGCAAATGCCGCACTTCGAGCGAACGTACGAAAACGCGGGGCCCGACTTGGCCGTGATCGCCATCGATGTCGGCTTCAACGACTCGGTGAAGGCCGTCCGCGCCTACCGGCGCCAGCTCGGCATCACCATGCCCATCGTTTTCGACGATGGCCGGGCGGCGGCGGCCTTCCATCTGCGTGTCACGCCCCAGCACATCGTCATCGGCCGCGATGGGCGCATTCAGTATGTCGGCCATCTGGCCGACGCGCGCCTCGACGCCGCGCTGCTGGCAGCGCGCGCGCCGTCCGGCACCGTCGCTACGAATGCCGGCGCTACGAATGCCGGCGCCGCCGCGGACCAACCAGCACCGATAGCTCGCTTTAACGTCGGCGACAAATTGCCGCAGGAATCGCCACGCTCTCTCGACGGGCGGCGGTTCCCATTCCGCGATCCGGGCGATGCGCGCACCACGGTGCTCGTGTTTCTGTCCCCGTGGTGCGAATCGTACCTAGCGACCACCCGGCCCGCGGTGTCGGAAAATTGCCGCCGCATGCGCGAACAGGTCAGCGCGCTCGACAGCGAGGACGGCACTCGCTGGCTCGGCATCGCCTCGGGCCTGTGGGCGACATCCGATGACCTGCGTGAGTATCGAAAAAAATACGGCATCCGGATACCGCTGACACTGGATGAATCAGGAGCGCTGTTCAGAGCGTTCAACGTAAACCAGGTGCCGGCTGCTCTGATCGTCGACAAGGACGGACGAATCCTGCGCCGCATCGAAGGGCACGACCTGGAGGTTCCGACCGCGATGCGCGCGGCGATCGCCGATTGACAGCGTGGGACCAGCGCCGTGATCGTGAAATTCCTGATGAAACGCGCGCTGCTGTCGCTCATCACCCTCGCAATTCTATCGATCATCGTATTTCTGGGAGGACAGCTGCTCCCCGGCGATGTGGGGCGCGCCGTGCTGGGACCTCTCGCGGACGCAAGAGCGGTCGCGGTGTTCGATCATCAGTTGGGCCTGGACCGGCCGCTGCCGGTGCAATATTGGGAATGGATCGTGCATTTGCTCACCGGGGACATGGGCAGCTCCTTTACTTTTCGCGCGCCGGTGGCGCCGTTCATCGCCGAGGCCTTGGTCAACTCGTTGAAACTCGCGGCGCTCGCGTTCGTGCTGGTGGTTCCCCTCGGCATCGCCGGCGGGGTCTGGGCGGCGCTTCGCGTCGGGAGCTGGACCGATCGCGGCATCGTGCTGCTGGGTCAATCGCTCGGCATCGTTCCGGAATTCATTTCCTCGATCGTCCTGATACTGATCTTCGGCGTTTGGCTGCGCTGGCTGCCGATGTCGGCGGACTGGCCTGAGGGCGCCGGCGCCCTGACTCAAGTTCGCTATCTCATCCTGCCCTCCCTGCCGCTGGTGCTGGTGTTCTTCGGCTATATCGCGCGAGTGGCGCGCGTCGGCACCATCGAGGCGCTCGATGCCGACTATACGAGGACCGCTATTCTCAAGGGCCTGCCCATGGGCCTGGTGATGCGGCGGCATGTGCTGCGCAACGCGCTGCTGCCCACCATCACCGTGACGGCGAGCCTGGTCGGTTATCTCGCCGGCGGATTGGTGGTGATCGAAACGCTGTTCCATTATCGCGGCATCGGCGCCCTGATTTATTCCGCCGCAAAGGGCAAGGACTTCCCGATGCTGGAGGCGGGAGTGCTGACCGTGGGCGCGATCTATGCGATCGCGTCGGTGTTCGCGGACCTGTTAAGCGCAGCACTCAATCCGCGCAGCGGGGCAAGACTCGCATGACCGGCTCCGCGGCGGCCGCGAGTGTTCCCGCCGCCGTGCGCAGCCTCGCGCGCGAGAGGCTGCACGCCGCGCTGCGCTCGGCAACCTTGATCGTCGGATTGGTCATCCTGACGTTCTGGTGCGTGTGTGCGCTCTTCGGCAGCAAAATCACCCCGCTCGATCCCTTTGCGGACGATCTTCTCGCCATACTGGTGCCGCCCTCCGCTGCTCATTGGTTCGGCACCGATCAATTGGGCCGGGACATATTTTCCCGCGTCATCATGGGCGCGCGCGATATCCTGATCGTGGCGCCGCTCGCCACCTTGCTCGGCACCGTGCTGGGCACCGCGCTCGGCCTGTGCGTCGGCTACCTGCGGGGAGCACTCGATGATGTCGTCAGCCGCGTGATCGAAGCGGTGCAGGCGCTCCCCTTGGTCATCGTCGCGCTGATGGCGCTGGCCGCCGTCGGCACCTCGAATGCGACGGTGGTGCTCGTCATCGGCTTCGTGTTCACGCCGCTGATCGCGAGGACCGTGCGCGCGGCGGTGCTCATCGAGAGCGATCTGGACTACGTCGCCGCCGCGCGCCTCAGGGGCGACGGCGCGTTCGCCATCATGTTCGTCGAGATCCTGCCCAACGTGTTGCCGATCGCCATTGTGGAGATGACGGTCAGGCTTGGCTACGCCATCTTCTTCGTCGCATCGTTGAGCTTCATCGGCTTCGGCATCCAGCCGCCGTCGGCCGACTGGGGCATCGCGATCGCCGAGAATTACAGCCTGATCGGCAGCTACTGGTGGACCGTGCTGTTCGACGCGGCGGCGACGGCCTCGCTGGTCATTGCCGTCAACCTGGTCACCGACGGGCTGCAGAGCGTGTTCGACGCATGAGCACCGCACAAGCTGACGCGAACGCATTGCGGATCGAGCATCTCGATGTGGAGTACCGCGTCGGCCGGCGCGAGCGGCGCGTCCTGTCCGATGTCAATCTACAGATTCGACGCGGAGAATCCTACGGGCTGGTCGGCGAATCCGGCTGCGGGAAATCGACGGTGGCCTTCGCCGCGATCCGCTATCTAGCGCGCAACGGCCGAGTCAGCGGCGGCCGGATCCTGGTCGACGGACGCGATCTGATGGCGCTCGCCCCGGCCGAGCTGCGCCGCCTGCGCGCGCAGAGTGTGTCGATGGTCTATCAGGATCCGGGACGGGCGCTCAACCCGACGATCCGCATCGGACGCCAGATGGCGGAAGTGTTCGAGGTGGCCGAGGGAATCAGGGGCAAAGAGGCGCATGAGCGCGCCGCGCAAATGCTGGCACGCGTGCAGATCTCGAGCCCGCAGCGCGTGATGCACAATTATCCGCACGAATTGTCGGGCGGAATGCAGCAGCGCGTCATCATCGCCATGGCGCTGTCGATCAATCCGGCGCTGCTGATTCTCGACGAGCCGACGACGGGGCTCGACGCCACGGTCGAAGCCGAGGTGCTGGATCTGGTGGCCCAATTGCGCGCCGAGTTCAACAATTCGATTCTGTTCATCAGTCATAGCCTCCCCGTGGTTGCCCGCATGTGCGACCGGGTCGGCGTGCTGTACGCCGGGGAGCTCATCGAGGAGGGACCGGCGGCGCAGATCTTCGAGGAGCCGCGACATCCCTACACGGTCGGACTGCTGCGCTGCGTGCCGGCCTACGGACGGCGCAAGAATCACGGCAGGCTCGAAACGATTCCCGGCTTTCTGCCGGCGCCGGGCTCGATCACGGGCCGCTGCGTGTTCGTCGAGCGCTGCGGCAATGCCACCGAACGCTGCCGGCACGAGGTGCCGCCGCCGATCGATCTCGGCGGCCGCTTGACGCATTGCTTCTACCCGGAGCGCGCGCCCGAGCTGCCGCACAACGCCCAACAAATGCCGGCGCCGGCCGCGCGGCCGCGCGCCGCACAGCCGCTACTGCGCCTGCGCAACGTGTCCAAGACCTACCAGGTTGCCGGCAAGCCGCTGCAGGCGGTATCGCAGGTAACGCTCGATCTCTGGCCCGGTGAAACGCTGGGGCTGGTGGGCGAATCCGGCAGCGGCAAGAGTTCGCTCGCCAAACTCTTGCTCGGCCTGAGTATTCCCGATTCCGGCAGCAGCATCGAGTTGCAGGGCGAGACACTCCCCGGCGGTGCGGGCGATCGCACGCCGGCGCAGCTCAAGGCGCTGCAAATCGTATTTCAGAATCCCGGGTCGGCACTGAATCGCTCGCAGACGGTGCGCCGCCTGATCGGCCGGTCGCTGCGTCTGGTCGGACTCTCAGGCGCGCCGCGAGAGGCGCGGCTGCGCGAGTTGGCCGCCTCGGTGCGATTGACCGAACGGCATCTCGATGAAAAGCCACGGCAGCTCTCCGGCGGATTGAAGCAGCGGGTTGGAATCGCCCGCGCATTTGCCGGCCGCCCCAGCGCGGTGGTCTGCGACGAGCCCACCTCCGCGCTCGACGTCTCCGTGCAATCGGCCATTCTCAATTTGTTGGTCGACCTGCAGGCCGAGCAACAAGTGAGCTATATCTTCATCTCGCACGATTTGAACGTGGTGCACTATCTCGCCGATCGCATCGCCGTGCTGTATCTCGGCCGGCTGCTGCAGATCGGGCCGTCGGAGGCGGTCTTCTTTGGACCGCATCACCCCTATACGGAGGCCCTGCTGTCCGCCAACCCCGCCGCGGGAGCTCCGCAGGCACAGCGCATCCGGCTGGAAGGCGAGCTCCCGAGCGCCCTCGACCTGCCGTCGGGCTGCGTGTTCCAGACCCGTTGCCCGCGCAAGATCGGCCGCATCTGCGAGGAGCAGGAGCCGGCGCTTCTGCAGGCAGGTCCGGACCACGCCATCCGCTGCCACATACCGGCAGCGGAATTGACCAGGCTGCAGCTCAAACCCGGCGCACCTGAGCCAGAAACAAATGCCCCATGGCCGTCGGAACCACCCCTGTGATGTGTTTCGCGGTGACCGAGAGCCAATCGTAGAAATAGGCGGTGATGATCGGAGTCTCCTCCAGCAGCAGGCGCTGGATGCGAGTCGCTGCCGCGCGCTGCGCAGCGGGCTCAAGGGCGGCGATGTAGCTCGCGGCCAGGCGGTCGTATTCCGCGTTCTTGAAATGCGCCGCATTGAAGGTGCCGGCGCTGCCCAAAGTCGCGGTCAACAGAATGTTGGGCACGCCGCGATGCGCGTAGTCCTCGATGCCCATCTCGCTGTCCAGCCAGTCCGACTGACCGAATCTCACGCGGCCATAGTAAGCGGATTGATCCTCGACGTTGAGGCTCAGGTCGACGCCGATCTTGCGCACCGCGTTCTGGATCACCACGGCATAGTCCGGCAGTTCCTGAAACCGCTCGGTGGTCAGCGTCGCCTTGAAGCCGTTCGGCACTCCGGCGGCGGCCAGCAGTTCCTTGGCCGCAACCAGATCCTGGTCGCGCTGCGGCACCGTAGGGTCGGTGGCCGCAAAGATCGGCGCGAACGGACTGTCGTCGCCGCGAACCGCCCGCCCGCGAAACATTCCCTTCACCAGGTTCTCGCGGTTCAGGGACAGCGCGATGGCACGGCGTACGCGCTTATCGGCGAACGGCCCTTTGTCGGTGCGCATATGCACCTGCTCGTGCGCGCTCGATTTCAGCGCGAGGATGTTGAACCCAGGATCCGCGAGCAGCGCCTGGCTGCCCTGCACCGGCACATGCAACAGCACATCGAGCTGTCCACCCTGCATCGCCAGCACCTGAGCCTGAGTACTGTCGTAGAAACTGAACAGCAGGCGGTCGGGCAATGCCCTCGCGCCCCAATAATCGTCGTTGCGCACGAAGGACGCGCGGGCCTTGGAGGTGAATTTCTCCAGCCGGAACGGTCCCGTGCCATTGAAATTTCTCTCGAAGCCCCCCGCATAGTCTGCCGGCAGAATGATGGCGTTGTAATTGTCGGAGGAGACCAGGTAGGGGAAGCTGCCGTTCGGCGCGTCCAACCGAAACTGAACCGTCCAGGCGTCGAGCGCCGTCGTTCCGCCTTTCGACAGCGCGCCCGCGAACGCCGACAGCGCGACGGAGCCGTTCGCAGGATCGGCCAGCCGGTCCATGGTCGCGACCACATCGGCTGCGGTCAGCGTGCGGCCGTCGTGAAATTCCACGCCCTGGCGGATCTTGAAAGTCCAAACGCTGCCGTCGGCGTTCGGTTTCCAGCTCTGCGCGAGCATCGGCTGCAGATGCAGTTGGGAATCGGACACCGCGAGGTACTCGCCGGTCTGCGACAGCATGCACACGCCGCCGGTATCGCCGACGGTGAGGGGATCGATCTGGCCGGACGGCACCGGCATCCCCACCGTCACCACTGCGCCGGACTGTCCCGCCGCGCGCAAGCATCGGGGCGCAACCACCGCGAGCCACGGCGCGGTGAGCCCAAGCACGCCGGCATAGCGCAGGAATGCCCGCCGATCGATGCGTCCCGCCAGATACTCGTCGATGACGGCATTCTCGATCGCGCTGGCGCGCCGGCGCAGGAGATCCACCTTAGCGCTCACAGCGCCGCCGGCGTGCCGCCGCCGAGCACCTGCAGGAAGCGCGCGCGCTCGATGTTGCCGCCGCTGAGGATCACCGCCACCTTCTTATTCAACAGGCGCTGCCGTTCTTGCAATAACGCGGCGAGCGGAGCGGCGCCCGCTCCTTCCGCGACCTGGTGGGTATCGTCAAAATAGATCCGCATCGCCTCGGCGATGGCATCCTCGTCGACCTCGACCATGCGCGCCACGCCCCGGCAAATCACTGCAATCGCCTGCGCGTTCGGTTCTCGCGTCGCCAGACCATCCGCGAACGTCCGAGCCGACGCCGCAATAACCGGCCGCCCGGCAGCGACGGACAGCGCCGTGGCCGGCGCCTTCGCGGCGCCGACACCGATGATCTCGGTTTTCAGGCCCAGCAGATCGCGCACGGTGATCAAACCGGTGATTCCGGATCCCATGCCGACTCCGACATACACGGCATCCAGGTCGCCGATGGCGCGCAACAGCTCGAGCGCGTAGCTCGCGACGCCCGCGACTAAGTCTCGATGGAATGAAGGCACGAAGTGCAGGCCTTCGGCCTCCGCGATTCGGAACGCTTCGTGCTTTGCCTCATCGAAATCCCGGCCGAATTCCACCACCTTGGCGCCGAACGCCGCGATCGCCGAATTCTGGTCCGGGGAATTGCCGCGCGGCACGTAGATGGTCGCGCGCAGGCCGGCGCGTGCGGCGGCAAAGGCAATGGATTGACCATGATTGCCGCGCGTTGCCGAAATGACGCCGGCAATAGTCGGGTTCGCTTGACGCAGCCGGTCTAGATACACCAGCCCACCGCGCACCTTGAATGCGCCGGTCGGCGTGTGATTTTCGTGCTTCACCCAAACGCTGCAGCCGGCTCGGTGCTTAAGCTTGGGCCAATTGTATTGCGCGGTCGGCGCAATCACCCGGTGCACCAGCGCGGCAGCCTGGTCTAATTCGGCGATCTGAAAATCGATATCGGACGAGAGCACGGCGACCTCTTCAAGGCAACTGGCGCGGGCGAGCGCGTCGATTCTGTCGCCAATTCACATGTTTGTCTCTTACGGAAATGACCTAAACTGGCCGCGATGGTGCGACAGACGCCAAACACTCGGAATATACCGGCATGACCTCATGTGAAACGCAGGAGCTTCACCGCGGGATCGGCAACCGGCAGTTGAGCATGATCGCGATCGGCGGCGCGATCGGCACGGGTCTGTTCTTCGCCAGCGGCGGGGCGATTGCCCAAGCGGGGCCGGGCGGCGCCATGCTGGCCTACGCGACCATGGGTGTGGCGGTTTACTGCATGATGCAGTCCCTAGGCGAGATGGCGACGCAATTGCCGATTCCCGGCTCGTTCGAGGCGTACGCCGAACGCTTCATCGACCCGTCATTCGGTTTTGCCGTCGGCTGGAACTATTGGTTCAGTTGGGCGATCACCCTGGCGGCCGAGTTGGTGGCCGGAGCGCTCATCGTCAAGTTCTGGTTCCCGCATTCGAGCTCCACGCGTTGGGCCATGGGTTTTTTCACGGTGCTTCTGGCGCTGAACCTGTTGTCGGTCAAGGCCTACGCCGAGGCGGAATATTGGTTCGCCGGCATCAAGGTCGTCACGGTGATCATCTTCTTGGCGGTGGGCGCCTTGATGATCACCGGCATGATCGGCGACCATCACGCGGGCTTTCAAAACTGGACATTGAGCGACCCCAAGACCGGCACTCGGGCTCCCTTCGTCGGCGGATTGACCGCGGTGCTGACGGTGTTCCTGGTCGCCGGTTTTTCCTTTCAGGGCACGGAAGGTGTGGGTCTCGCCGCCGCGGAAACCACCAACCCGAGCAAGAACGTCCCCAAGGCGATCAGAACCGTGTTCTGGCGCATCTTGCTGTTCTACATCGGCTCCATCTTCGTGGTGGGGACCTTGATCAGCTACACCGATCCGAACCTGATGCACGGCGATGAGAGTCACGTCGCCTTCTCGCCCTTCACCATGGTGTTCCAGGAGCTTCCAAGGTTCGGCTATTACGCCGCCAATGTCATGAACGCGGTGATCCTGTCCTCGGTGCTGTCCTGCGGGAACTCCTCGATGTACGTGGCCTCGCGCATGCTGTACGCCATGTCCCGCAGCCGCAAGGCGCCGACGCTGTTCGGTCAACTCAACCGGCGCGGCGTGCCCGTCATGGCTCTGTTGGCAACCGGGCTGGTCAGCGCGCTGGCCTTCTTCTCAAGCGTGGTCGGCGACCAGAAGATCTATCAGCTCTTCTACAACGCGTCGGGCCTGACCGGCTTCCTCATCTGGTTGGGCATTGCCATCTGCCACCTGCGGTTCCGCAAGGCGTGGGTCGCGCAGGGCCGCAGCCTGGAGGAGCTGAAATTTAAATCCAAGTTCTACCCGTACGGACCGTGGCTCGCGGTGGTGCTGTTCCTGGTGGTGCTGTTCGGTGCCAACATCAGCGTGTTCCAAACGCCGGTGTTCTCCTGGTTCGACTTCATCACCGGCTATTTAATGATCCCGTTGTTCATCGCCCTTTACCTGGGCCACAAGTACTGGAACAAGACGCGCGTGGTACCGCTGAAGGACTGCAATTTCAAGTTGGACTGAGCTTAAACGACGCAAAGCGCGCGCCGTCATGACTTCGCGGTTGACGGCAACGCTGTCTCACCCGCGGGCTCCCGGTCGGGCACGGCGCGCCGCCCATAGTCAGGTACCAGCACGATCATCACGAAGCCGACCGGGAATATCAACGCGCCGACAGGGTGCGAAATGAAGTGAAACTTACGCCGCGGATCGACTCGCCTCGTCGGCGGCAAACACTCGAGCCGTAAAGGCGTCGGTCAGCTGGGAGAGCTCGGGCCCAAGGATGCGATCCTCCGCCAGCGGCGCAACATGGCTGCGCACGAGCTCCATGAATTCCCGCAACGCAGGCGGCGCCGCACGATCGGTGACGAACAGCGCCTGCGACGCCACCACCGCCAGCATGGCGAGCGAAGCGTCCAGGCAGCGGCCCGCGCGCTGCTCCTTGCTCCACGCCAGGACGGCCGGAGTGGCGACGTCATCCTGGCCGGACGCCGTCGAATCGCTGCCGGGAATGAAAGTTCGCTGTGCGGCTGCTCTGGCGAGCTCGATATATCCCACCGCCGCCATCGACACATAGCCGATGTTGCCGCGCCCATCGCTCTCGCCCGGCTGCCGGCCGATGAGTAACTGGTCCGGCATATGCGAAACCTGACCATTCAGCAGCTTGGCGATATGCCGGTCGCAGAGCAGACAGATATCCGCCCAGATGGCCGCCAAATCATCCAGCGCCGGCGCCGCCATGGCATTGTGGTAGCCGCCGGTGCTGATACACCGACCGTGGGGATGAGTCTTGTCCGGCGGCAGATACACCGGATTATCCGAGATCGATGACAGTGACACGGTCGCGGCATAGTCGGCCGCCGCCACGGCGCGATGGGCGTGCCCGAGAACCCGAGGCACGATGCGATAGCTGACCGGCGCTTGGTAATCGCGGCGACCCCCGCAGGCGCCGCTCAAGTATTGGCGCAGTGCCTGCAACGCCGCGGCCTCGTCCTTGTCGCCCCAGAGCGAGTCGAGGGCCTCGTCATAATGCTCGAGCGGCGCGCGGAACGCTTCGATCGACAGCGCAAAAGTCTTGAGCGCCAGTCGTAGCCGCCGGCGCGACGCAATCGCCGCATCGGCGAGCAGTGCCGCGGCGCAGGGCGAGCCGTTGACCAGCGATCCGCGTTCCTTCAATTCGAGCTCGAACCGCTTCGACAAGTCGGCGAACAGCGGATACAGCGCCAGTATCTCGCCCGCGCCGCCCTGGCCGCCGGCGGCGATGAGCGGCATCGGCGCACCGTCCAGCATCTGCGCCACCGCCTGCGCGATGCGCGGCGTGGTGGCGGCATGCCCTTCGAGAAAGTTCGTCAAGCGAGCCAGGGCGATGCCGCGCACCACCCGATCGGGTAGATAGTCGCCGAACGCGACAGCAGCAGGAAACGGTTTGATGCGGGCGTGCCGCTCGCGCTCCTCCCGGGTCAGCCGGTGATTGGCGCGCTCGCCCATCGAGGTGGTGACGCCATAAATCACCTCGGAAGGATCGTTGTCGATCAACTCGAGAAACGAGGCGCGGCTCGAGGCGATGCGCTCGAGCGCCGCCTCCGCAATGCGCACCGGCTCGCGCTGCCAGGCGACGCGGTAGGCGGCCTCTAGATTGATGTCCCATCGATTGCTGAGAATGACGGTCAGATGACCCTCCCGAGTCGATTCAGCCGGTGCCGATCAAGCTTTCACTACTAGTCATCGTAGGTTATGTGTTGGAATAGACAAAATCACTAATATTCGCCGGAATTATGCGGATATTTCATAGGAGCGGCACGCCGCGATCCGCAAATCCGAGCCGAAGGACGGCCCCGTCTGGCGCATGGCGAGGGCTCTGCAATTGTGGTGCGAGACCGATCAGCAGGCCTTTACTCAAGCTGAGGACACCGGTATTGGCCGCGAAATTACCTGATAATGCACCTCGATGAGCGCTGAGCAGTCCATCCGTCCGTTTCTCGCCGAACTCGAGCGCCAAGGAGCGCTCACGCGCATCGACAAGGTGGTCGACCCCTGTTTCGAGGTGTCCGCGTTCTTATCGGCGGCCGATGCGGGACCGGCGCTGATTTTTGAACGAGTCTTGGGCTCGAACCTGCGCATCGCCGGCAATCTGTTGACGGGCAGGGAACGAATCGCGGCGGCGCTCGGCATCGATGTCGGGGAGATTCTGCCGCGGATTCGCGAATCGATCCGCGCGCCGCTGCCGCCCGTCGAGGTCGCCGCCGCCCCCGTGCAAGCCGTGGTGGTGGCCGACTCGCCGTTGGCCGCGCTGCCGGTGCCGCGTTTTTTCGAGCGCGAGCGTCGGCCGTACATCACCGCGGGCGCCATCGTGGCGCGCGACCCGGCGAGCGGTCGCGGCAATCTGTCGTTCGCGCGCCTGGCGATTCTGGATGGCAACAGCGCGCTGATCGGCATCGCGCCCAACCACCATTTGGCCCTATTCGCGCGCCGGGCCGCCGCCGCGGGGCGCACGCTCGACATCGCCGTGATCATCGGCGCCCATCCCGCGATCCAGCTCGCCGCTTGCCTGTACTTGGGCGTGGGCGACGATGAGATGGAATGCGCCGGGCGCTTGCTCGGCGAGCCCGTCAGAATGGCGCGGGCGCGCACCGTCGACTTGGCCGTGCCTGCCGAGGCCGAGCTGGTTCTGGAGGGGCGCATCGACGCAAACCATTTGGTCGAGGAAGGTCCCGTGTCGGAGTATCACGGCATGTACGAGGAATACGGTCCGGGCTACCTCACCACCTTCAGTGCCTTGACCCGCCGCGAGGACGCCATTCTGCAGGTGATCGAACCCGGGTATCACCGCGAGCACATTTATTTGGGCGCGCTGCCGATCGCCGCCGGCCTGTTCGACGCAGCCGCCGCGGCGGCGCCCAACGTGCGCGACCTCGCCGTCACCGAAGCCGGCGCCGGGCGGACGGACGTGGTCATTCAGCTGGCCGCGCCGCTTCCCGGTCAAGCTCGCCGCCTCATGTCCGCCGTATTCGCAGCGGCGAGCATCGTCAAGCGCGTGACCGTCGTCGATGAGGACATCGATCCCTGGGATGCGGTCGCGGTCGACTGGGCGCGCACGAATCGGATGCGGCTGGAGCGCGATCTGTGGCTGATTCCCGATGCGGACGCGGTGCGGTCCGAGCCCATGGAGCAGGCCGGCCGCGTCACCAAGATCGGCTTCGACGCGACGGCGAAGCCGGACGATCGCGCGGCGGGCAATGAGCGGGCGCTGCCCCCGGCAGCGGCGCGAGAGACGGTCAAGCAATGGTTCTGCGGACATCTGCCGCCCGATCGGCGGCGCTGGCTGAAATGAGAACATCACGCCTATCCGTCCCGCGCGTCATCGTCGCGATCAGCGGCGCTTCCGGCGCGATCTACGGGATCAAGGCGCTGCAATTGTTGCGGGAACTCGGCACCTACGAGACTCATCTGGTGATCTCGCCGGCCGGCGCGCGCACCATCTTGGAAGAAACCGAGTTCACGTTGGCGCAGGTCGAGTCTCTCGCCGATGTGCGCCACTCCTATCGCGACATCGCCGCGCCGATCGCCAGCGGTTCGTTTGCCGTCCATGGCATGCTGGTGGCGCCCTGTTCCGCCCGCACGCTGGGGAGCATCGCGAATTCGCTGGGCGAGAACCTCTTAGTGCGCGCCGCCGATGTGTGTCTGAAGGAACGGCGCCGCCTGGTGCTGCTGCTGCGCGAAACGCCGCTGCATCTCGGACATATCGAGCTGATGGCGAATGTCACGCGCTACGGCGCGATCGTCATGCCGCCGGTGCCGGCGTTTTATACCCATCCCGAGACCGTTAGCGACATCGCGGCCCAGACGGCGGCGCGCGCCCTCGACGTGCTGGGCATCCCGACGCCCTCGCTCAAGCGCTGGGCGGCGGCCGCAGAGGATTCTGCGCGCGCGTTGCTCGAGGCCGACGAATGACCGGCAGGAGTTAGACATGGCGGACTTCGATCTTGTGGTACGCGGCAACATCGTTCTCGCGGATCGGATCATCGACAATGGCTTCGTGGCAGTGTCCGGCGGGAAAATCGCCCGGCTCGGCCAGCAGGCACCGCCAGCCGCGCGCGAACTTCTCGATACGCGGGGCCGATGGGTCATGCCGGGCATCATCGACGGACAAGTGCATGCCGCCAGCCAGGCGAATCAAGAGGGGATCGGCCGGGCATCGCGCGCCGCCGCGGCCGGCGGCGTGACGACCATGGTGGACATGCCGTACGACGATCCGGAACCGGTGTGGAATGCGGATCGGCTGCGCGCGAAGATCGGCTTGGTCGAGCGCGATTCGCACGTCGATGTGGCGCTGTACGGCACCATCTCCGAAGCGCAGGGCGTGTCGAGCATTGCCGGCCTGATCGAGGCGGGAGTGTGCGCGTTCAAATTCTCGACCTTCGAGGCAGCCCCGGTCCGCTTTCCGCGCATTGCGGAAGACCTGCTGTACGACGCCTTCCGGCTGATTGCGCCCAGCGATCTCGCCTGCGGCGTGCACAACCAGAATCAGGAACTCACGCGCAAGAATATCGCCCGGCTCACCGAGGCCGGAGATACCGGCTGGGATGCTTTCTGCCGCGCCCACCCGCCGCTCATCGAGCAGCTGGCGACCGTGACCATCTACGAACTCGGCGCGCTCACCGGCGCGCGGGCGCATGTGGTTCATTGCTCGCTGGCGCGCGGATTCGAGGTCTGCGAAAGCTACAAGGCAGCCGGCCACAAGTCGAGCATCGAGACCTGCGTCCAGTATCTGATGCTGAACGCCGAACAGGACATGAAGCGGCTGGGCGCGAAGCTCAAGCATTACCCGCCGGTGCGGCCGCAGTCCGAGGTCGATCTGCTGTGGACGCATATTGCCGCCGGTCATTGCGCCTTTGTCTCCTCCGACCACGTGTCATGGGGGTTGGAGCGTAAGTCCAATCCCAACATCTTCAAGAACTCCTCCGGGGGCCCGGGACTGGAAACCCTGTTGCCTGCGTTCTGGACCGGCTGCGAGGAACGCGGGATATCGCCCACCCTGGTCGTGAGGATGCTGTGCGACGGACCGGCGCGGCATTTCCTGCTGCGCGACCGAAAAGGGTCGTTCGACCTCGGCGCGGATGCGGATATCGTGATCGCAGAGCCGGGACGTTTTACGTTCGACGCCTCGAAGAGCTTGGCGGCGGTGCAATGGAGCTCCTTCGACGGCCGCGACATGCGGATACGCGTGGCAGCAACCTACGTGCGAGGTCAGCTGGTATTCGACGGCAGCAAGGTGGTGAATTCGGCGGGTGACGGCCGATTCTTGCGGCCCCAGCCGGGCGCCTCATGACGGATTCAGGGTCGCGCCGCGGCGCCGCGATCGATCGCGAGACGCTGTGGTCGGACATCATGGCGCTCGGCGCCATCACCGATCCGGCGCGGCCCTATACGCGAAGATCTTTCTCGCCTCTGTTCCTCGAGGGACGCACCTGGCTGAGGCAGCGCATGCACGATGCCAGTCTCGTCACGCACATCGACGCGGCGGGGAATTTGATCGGCCGCCGCGACGGGAGATCTCCCTCCGCCGGCGTGATCGCCGTCGGCTCGCACAGCGATTCCGTTCCCTCGGGCGGCCGCTTCGACGGCATGGCCGGCGTGGTCGGCGGCATTGCCATCGCGCGGGCACTGGCGGAGCGAGAAGCCGCTCTCGCACATGCGCTGGAGATCATCGACTTCCTTGCCGAGGAGCCGAGCGAGTATGGGCTGTCCTGCGTCGGCAGCCGGGGCATCAGCGGCTGCCTGTCTCAAGAACATCTGGCGCTGCGCAACCGGCAGAACGAAACGCTCGAGGCCGCGCTCGCCCGCGTCGGCGGCGATCCCTCGAGGCTGGGTGAAGCATTGCGCACCGACATCAAGGCGGCGTTCGAACTGCACATCGAGCAAGGTCCGGTGCTGGAAGCCGAGGGCATCGATATCGGCGTCGTCACGGCCATCGTCGGAATCACGCGGTTCGAGATCGAATTTCAAGGCACCGCCGGCCACGCCGGCACCACGCCGATGGGGCGGCGGCGCGATCCGCTCATCGCCGCCGCGCGCCTGATCGGCTGGGTGCGCGAAACGGCCGAACTTTTCGCGGCGCGCGGATCGGGTCACTTCGTCGCCACGGTGGGAGTCATCGAGGCGCTGCCCGGCGCCAGCAATGTCATCGCAAAGAGCGCGCGGATAGTGATCGACGCCCGCAGCGAGGATGGAGCCTTGATGAGCGAGTTTCGCGCCGCGCTGGAGGCGCAAAGCCAGGCCGCGGCGGCGGCCGCGACTGTCGATCGGCTCGCCTTCAGGCTGCTCTCCGACAATCAGCCCGCGATATGCGATCCGCGCCTACGCGAGGTGCTTGGGCTGAGCGCGGCCGAGCTCGGGTATTCATGCATGGCGATGGCGAGCGGCGCGGGACATGACATGGCCTTCATCTCACGGGTCGCGCCGGCTTCGATGGTGTTCATTCCCTGCAAGGGCGGCCGCAGCCACACGCCGGATGAATGGGCCAGCGCGCCGGCGCTGGCGGCAGGAACCGAAGTGATTCTCGAGGCCATACTGCGCATCGACGGCGTGCCGTAACCGGGACTAGGGCCGCGGGGTGGCGCTGTGTCCGGTGGCGGCGGCGTGGCCGGTGGTGCCGCCGCGAGTGAAGTCGAACTGCACCANNCCCCAGCCACTCTCGAGACTCCGCATTCTCGGCCGGAGCGAACGTCCATTTGCCGGCGGCTACGGTTGCCAAACGGGCGAAATACTTGCTTGGACCGGGATTTTCCAGTGTCTCGCCGACGACATTGCCTGAGCGATCGACGCTCACACGAACCGCGACGATGATATGGCCGTGAATCGTGCCGCTGGCGCTGCGCGAAACGTCGGGAATCTCTTCATGCAGCACGGGGAGTGACGCATCCGGCGCTGGAACAACGGGGCGCGAGAGCACCGGCTGAGAGACTGCGGGAGATGCGGGCTCCTTCGTGCGCGGATTTTGCGAAGCCGCTTCAGACGTGTCTGCAGCAGATTGCCGGGAGTTGATATTGCTCCGAAACAGGTGCCAG
Source organism: Gammaproteobacteria bacterium (assembly GCA_003132425.1). Classification (GTDB taxonomy): domain Bacteria; phylum Pseudomonadota; class Gammaproteobacteria; order Steroidobacterales; family Steroidobacteraceae; genus Bog-1198. Next base: position 19,312 of record PKXS01000098.1, read on the forward strand.
CCAGCCCAAACTGCGGCCGATAGGATGAGGAGCACCGCGACGGCGGGGACGAACCAGCGCTGCCTGGGCGATTGCTGAGGAATCGAAACCACGGCCGCCTGCGGCGTCTGTCGGTACCGGGTTTCGAGGTCGCCGACTGTCGGACGGTCGGCGGGATTGGGACTTAAGCAGCGCTGCAGGGTCTGCGCGAATGCAGGAGGAATACTCGCAGGCAAGGAAGCCGTCTCGGATCCTTCTTCAGGCAACGCAGGCGGGCGTTGGGTGAGAGCCTCGATCATGCTGATGCCCAGAGTCCAAATATCGGCGGCGGGGGAAATCCTGCCGCTTTTTGCTTCCGGGGGATGGTACAAGGAAGACTTGGCGATGCCTGACAGGGACACGCCGGCGGGACGGATGGTATCGCTCGCCAGTTTCAGCCGATCATCGACGACCAGAAAGTTTGACGGCTTCAGCTGGCCCTGCACCAAGTTCTTGCGGTGAAGAAAAGCCAAGGCCTCGAGAGTGGGAAGCAGCATTTCCATCGCTTCGTCGGGCGTCAGAGCGCGGTGCGGAAGGATCTGAGACAGAGTCTGCTCGGCATATTCCATCACGAGGAAAAGAAATTCGCGATCGCCGAGCTTGCAGCGGCCGCGGTCGAGAAGGCGGACCAGGTGAGGATGCGAGAGAGAGGCAGCTAATCCCCATCTCGAGAGCTGTGCGCCTGCCGTCGCCGAGTCCGCCGGGACGATCTTGATCGCGGCATCGGGAAGGTTTTGAACCTTATATTCGGTCAGGAATACGCCGCTGTGGTCCGAGCAACCCAGAAATCGGCGCAAGGGAAAGGCCCCGTTGATAACTTCGCCCTCCCACTTCGTCCAGACCTCGGTCATCGTTGCTCCTCCCAGGACGCGCATAGGAAGATATCACCAAGAGGCAGGCCGCTGGCTGCGGAAATGGTTACCCCGAAGCGGCCGCTCGCGGCGTGCGGTAACATTTGGCGCTTAAGGCGCACGGAAGTTACGCAATGACGACAGTTACAGGCCGTTTCACAGTCCTTCTGGCGCTAGCATCGATCGCAGGCATAGCGTCGGCGCGGATCGATCTGCCCTGGGACGGGGGTTACTTTGGCGTGAATGTCGGCGACGCGTCGAGCAGTACCTGCAATAGCTGGGCGCTGAGCGGCCCGATGATCGATGGCGCCATTGCATCTGAATTTAACAATCGGGATTGCGCGACGAGCGGCGCGCTGGTCGGCGGCGTGCAGGTCGGTGAAAACTTTCAGTACCAGCGGCTGATGCTCGGCATCGCAGCCGACCTTGACTTCTGGAGCGCCAAGGATCTGAACCAATCGTTGAAATACTCGGGTGCAGCGCCTCCTCCAGGGTCGTACGACTTTTCCAGCAAACAGGGCCCCAGCGAGTTCGCCGTCATCGGTCCCCGGATCGGTTACGCGGGAGATACATGGCTGCCCTACTTGAGGATGGGTGCCGTCATCACCGCAGGGTCGCACAACAGCAGGCTCAGTTACACCCCGGCGGGAGCGACGATTCCCACTGCTTCTTTCGGCGGCGGCAAAGACCTTTCAACCACCGGATGGGCGGCGGGCGGCGGTGTCGAAGTCGGCTTGAACGGCGCGTGGTCGATCAGCGCGGAGTATCTTCATGTGAGTCTTGGCAAGGGATCCGACTCCACGGCGACTTGCAACGGCTCCGTCTCGGCGTGTGCCGCACTTTCGGGCATTGCCTTCGAGAACTCTCACGAGGGCTTCAGCGCGAACCTGTTCCGAGTCGGCGTCACCTATTGGTTTGGATACTGGTAACCGACAGTCCGCGCCGCATTCATGGCGGAGGGGCGTGAGAGGTCAAGGTTATACGGAAAGCGCAAACTCTCGGCTGCCGCTCGGCTAGAATGCCCGGCCGGAATGGGGGCCGATCTGGAGCCTCCTCGTTGAATGGACAATCATGCTCTCTACTTCCAACGTCGCCATCCAGTTTGGCGCCAAGCCGCTCTTCGAGCAGGTCACGGTCAAGTTCTCGGACGGCAACCGCTATGGCCTGATCGGCGCGAACGGGTCCGGTAAGTCGACTCTCATGAAGGTGCTCGGCGGGGAACTCGAACCCGGCGCCGGGGATGTCATGCTGCAGGCGGGCATGAGGCTCGGCAGGCTGAACCAGAACCAGTTTGCCTACGAAGACGAACGAGTGCTCGATGTGGTGATGCGCGGGCACACGGAACTGTGGCGGGCGATGAAGCAGCGGGATCTTATTTACGCCGACGCGCATGCCACCGACGAGGACTACATGAAGGCGGCCGAGCTCGAGGGTACGTTCGCCGAGTACGGCGGCTACGATGCCGAGGCGCGCGCCGGCAGCATCCTCACCGACGCCGGCATCCACGAATCGCGGCACAATGGGCCGATGCGCGAGGTGCCGCCGGGCCTGAAGCTGCGAGTGCTGCTTGCGCAGGCGCTATTCTCAAGGCCGGACGTGCTTCTGCTGGATGAGCCGACCAACAACCTGGACATCAATTCGATCCGCTGGCTCGAAGGCGCGCTCAACAACTACGACGCCACCATGGTCATCATCAGCCATGACCGGCACTTCCTGAACCAGGTGTGCACGCACATCGCGGACCTGGACTTTCAGCAACTGAAAATCTATCCCGGCAACTACGATGATTTCATGCTGGCCTCCGTTCAAGCGCGGGCGCGCGTCGAAGCCGCGAACGCGAAAGCCAAGGACCGGATTTCCGACTTGCAAGAGTTCGTGCGGCGCTTCTCCGCAAACGCGTCCAAGGCGCGGCAGGCCACCTCGCGCAAGAGGCAGCTGGAAAAGATCAAGATCGAGGAGATCAGGCCCTCATCGCGGCAGAACCCGTACATCAGGTTCGAACAGGGAAAGAAACTGTACCGCTCGGCGGTAAACGTGGAGCACTTGAGCTTCAAATACCCGAAATCGGACGTGCTGGTGCTCGATAAAGTCAGTTTCAATGTCGAAGCGGGCGAGCGCATCGCCATCATCGGGCCGAATGGCGCGGGCAAAACCACGCTGATGCGCTGTCTGGCGGCCGAGCTGAAGCCCTCCTCGGGGCGCATCGTCTGGGTGGAAAACGCCCAAGCGGGCTACATGCCGCAGGATCCGCAGGCCGAGTTCGAAGAGAAAAGCGACCTCTTCACCTGGATGTCCCGATACACGGGCAAGGCAGATGACGATCAGCTGATCCGCGCGACCCTGGGCCGGCTGCTTTTTTCCGGCGACGAGACCAAGAAATCGGTGAAGGTTCTTTCCGGCGGCGAAAAGGGCCGCATGATTTACGGCAAGCTCATGCTCACGAAGCCCAACGTGCTGCTGATGGACGAGCCCACCAACCACATGGACATGGAAACCATCGAGTCGCTGCAGATCGGTCTCGAGCATTACCCCGGCACCCTCATCTTCGTGTCGCACGATCGGGAGTTCGTCGGCGGATTGGCCACGCGCATCATCGAGATGCGCGGCGGCGGGCGCATCAAAGACTTCAAGGGCACTTATGACGAATACCTCAAGGCGCAGGGCATCGAGGCCTAGGGAAGCGCATGGGCGAATTCGACGAGTACTGGCGCCGCTGTCTCGATGACCTGGAAAAACTAGGGCGGCGACGGCGGCTGCGCGATGTCGACCGCCTTGCCGACGGCCGGGTCGCTGCGGGCGGCAGCCCTTTGATAGATTTCTCCTCCAATGATTATCTCGGCCTCTCGCACCATCCCGAACTGATTCGCCGCGCGCGCGACTTTACCGCGCGCTGGGGCGCCGGCGCGTCCGCGTCCCGATTGATCTCGGGAAATCTTCCCCCCATCGCCGGAATCGAGGCAAGGATTGCCAGAGGCAAGGGCACCGAGGCGGCGCTGCTGTTCGCCTCCGGGTTTCAAGCCAATAGCACCGTGTTGCCTGCGTTGCTGGATGCGCGCGTCCTCGGCGGCGTGCCGGTGGTGTACGCGGACCGGCTCAACCATGCCAGCCTGATCCAGGGTTGCGCCGCCGCCGCAGTGCGGCCGATGCGCTTCCGTCACAACGATCTCGCACACCTGGAAGAGTTGCTCGAAGGGCAGCGGGACGCGACGCAGCCGCGGGTGATCGTGACCGAGACCGTCTTCAGCATGGACGGCGATCGCGCCGATGTAGCCGCACTGAGCGCTTTGGCGGAGAAGTATCGCGCCTTTCTGTACTTGGATGACGCTCATGCCACCGGCGTCCTCGGCCCGGGCGGCTTCGGTCTGGCCCATGGGCTGCGCCAAGGTCTGGCCATGGGCACCTTCAGCAAGGGCCTCGGTGGATTCGGCGCCTATGCGGCGTGTTCGCACGGCTTGCGCGACTATCTGGTCAACCGCTGCGGCGGCGTCATTTATGCCACGGCGCTGCCGCCGGCGGTGTTGGGGGCGATGGATGCGGCACTCGATCTGCTGCCCAGTCTGGACGGCGACAGGGCCCGCGTGGCTGCGCATGCGGATCGCTTCCGCTCAGCGCTCAACGCAGCGGGATTGGACACAGGTGCTTCCTCGACCCAGATCGTGCCGCTGATCTTAGGCTCGGAAGATCGAGCCTTGAGAATGGCGCGACAGCTGGAGGCGGAGGGCTTTCTGGCGCTCGCCATCCGGCCGCCCACCGTGCCGGCCGGAAGCAGCCGTATCCGCTTCTCCTTCTCGGCCCTGCACGGCGATGCGCAAAGGGAGGCGTTGATCGAGGCGGTGATTCGCCTGTCGAAGGTCTCGTGAAGCGCCGGCCGGCCTCGCGACTCCCGCGAGGCCGACCGAACGGTTCAAGGACGGAGCGCTACTCGCCAAACCACCATGGCGAGCTCAATGCCTCGAGCAGATGCGCGACATCCGGCACGCCGAGGCCGGACGCCTGGTCGTAGCCCTGATGAGCGTCGTAGTGCCAGTTGTCGCCGGCGGTGATATCGCGCAGCGGCGCATTCGCACCTCGGTAGGCGATGCCCTCGCGCACCAGGTTGTACAGCGCAAAGTTCAACAGTCCCACCCGGTGGTGCAGTGACTGATCGAACAGCGCAGTGACGCCATTGAACTCCGGCGCGCAGAAACTCGTGCCGCCCCAACCCGTCTGGATGCCGAATCCGCTGACGTTCGAGGTGTAATAAACCGCATAGCCGGTGTACGGATCCGCATTGAGAGAAATGTCCGGCACATTGCGGCCGGCAAATCCCGACGGCAGCGTGACGACGAACGCCGGCGGCGTTTGCGAATAGTCGAGCAATGTCTGGCCGGGCGCCGTGCGCTGAATGCCAGGGATGCCCCATTGATAGATCGGCAACGGCACATACGAGCTGACGCCGCCGCCGCCGCCGCCGGGGAAGGTTCCGCAGCTAATCGGATCGAGGCCCAACGCCGTGCACAGCGGGGTCAAGTAATCCCAACCCCAGGCCTGTTCCGTCGGGATGTCGATCGACAGGTTCTGGGTGGCGCTGATCGCGAAGGTCTGCGTCCCCGGCAAGGTGGTGCCCCCCATGTCGGTCACCCATTGCTGCACGCCGGGATCGTCGACCGACAACACCACCGAGTGCTTCGGCGGCGGATAGGACGGGACCACGAAGTTATCCGTCTCGTCATACGCGCCCGCATCTCCCGCGGCGATGTAGAAACTCTGCCCCTGCAGCGCCGCCTGCGCGAACAGGTTATTGAACGCCTGGATCGAACTCTCCGGGCGGCCGTTGTTCGGATTGTTGACCCCCCCACCGTTCTGAGTCAGGTCGAAGAATTCCCACTGGCCCCAGCTGCTCGACAGAGTATCGGCGCGGTTGCTGTCGATCGCCTTGGCAAATGCGTCGATAAAAGCCTGATCGGTATTGGGCGCCTCGTAAACCTCGATCTTCGCCCCCGGCGACAATCCGCCGGATTGCTCGACATCGATGGTCGTTTCAAGCGATCCGGAAGCATCGCTCGGCGCGCCGGAGCCGCCGTCGACCTGTATCTCCTGGATTCGGCCGGGCGAGACCGTCAGACCGAGGGCATCCCAGTAAGCGAACGCGTCACTCGGCGTGAATGAAGCCAGCGTGACGATGCCGATGGTCACGCCGCGACCGCTCAGGCCATCGCGATACAGCGGATCCACATCATAATGCTTGGCGAAGTCGGTGACCGTCAGGGAGCCGGGCGCGCCCGCCGAGGCAGGAGCGCCGGATGACTTGACGCTGACCAACTTGGCGTTGGCGGGCAATGCCGTCGAGCGCGTCAGATGCGGGCGGTAATGCGGGCGCGTATCGAAGCCGTACACCGCCTGTACCGAATCGGCAATCGCGGCGGCGATCTGCGGGCTGCCGATCGGCGACCGAAAGCGGAATCCCGGAGTGCTCGTGGTCGCCGGCACTTCAAAGGCATGCAGCTGAACGGCAAATTCCTTTTGGATTGCCGCCGTGCTGCCGGTGACGCTCAAGTAGGTCCCGGTGAGCTGCGCGACCTGAAGTCCCGCTGCCTGAAAATGTTTCGTCACTTGCGCGACGGTCGCCGCTGTCGGACCGAACTGCGAATAGAACTGTTGTGCCGTCAAGAATTGCCGGAACCGCGCGCTGCCGGGCGTGTAGGTCGATTGGAGCAGCGTTTGCATTTGCGCCGTGTTTCGTAAGTTCAGCGCAACGGTCAATGTGATCTGCGCATTGCCGGCCACATTTTCGGCGGCGCCCAGATCGACGGCAGCAGGCTTTGCTGTGGCAGCGGGTGCTGCGGAAGCGGTGGCCAGCATCGCCGCGCCGATCGCGGCGACCACCCGCAGACGAGTCGCTTGCATAGGTTTTCCCCTTTATCTTGTACTTGGAAGTCTTCGCGCTCGCCTAAGGAGCGTCTTAGGGCGGTAGCCTAATATGGTTGCCGGGGTTTCCACCAGGTTACATAACCCAGGCGTTGCCGCGTCTCGGCGCGGTTGACCGGCGGCCCATAAGCGCGGCTATAAATCATGAGACGATTCACCGGTTGCTTCGATTTCCACCAGCAAATCTTCCCGGCAGACGTCGGCCTGCAAGTACACGATGGGCGTCGAGCAGGGCACAGTCGCGGTCAGCGCGGTATTGATCGCCGCCAGGTCCCGGGGCTGCCGCACGTACACCTTGAGCTTGAGCGCGTCCAGTGAATAGCGGGCCGAGCCCACCATGCGATTCGCCTCGTCCAATAGCGCGTTGATATTGGCGATGGTTTCGCGCGTCTGCGCGACAACATCCCCCTGGTGGATCGTCTCGTGACCCACGATGCTGGCCGTGCCGGAAACGAACAAATTGGTGCCGGCGGCTTCGCTCAACACGCAGGCCCGGGAGAATACCGGACTGTGAATTCCGAATTTCCGCGGATAGTAATAGGCGCTGGTTTGACGCGGATTTTCCACCATCATCGGGGCGTGTCTGGCGGCAAGGAAGTAGATGGAGATGGGGCTGCCCGCGGGCGACCCCAGGGCGCTTGCGGCGGGCACGCTGCCGATGGTCGTGCGCCCGGAGTTGCGAAACGCCGTCTGGCGCGCGGAATTGAAATGCCGGTATCGCTCATCGCCGTCGGCTTCGCGGTTGATATCCGGTAAGTAGTTCCAAATGCGAATCAAATGGCGGTGTTCGGTTGCGTTTAGAACCTCAAATATCTCCCGATATGCCGTTTCGGTGGCCCGCAAGAGCGCCGGCGCCTCCACGGCGAGTTCGTCGATCGCCTGCTCATCGACGGTAATCGAGCCGAACAGGAGTTCGTCGCAATATCGATATTGAACGCGGCCCTGCGTCATGGTGCCATTGGACAACTGAATGCGTTGATTCCCCGAGACCCGCCAGACCTCGCAGAGATTCTCGGCTGCACCCAAGGAGGGGGTCATGCTGGCCGTTACCGGAACTCGATCGCGATCGATTTCCGGCAGCTTCTCGAAGCCGACCACTCCTAAGACGCTGTGCCACCAGGCAGGGGACTGCGCGACGAGTTGGTCGGAGGATAGGTAATCGAGCCGCAGGGCGGCTGCAGTATTCATGGAAAGGCAGTCTATCCTGCCCCTCACCCCAGCGGGTAGCTCGGGTCAGAAGGCGATGTACGGCCCGGTGCCGACGGAGGTCGTAGCACCCTGGATCGCCGTATACACCGTCCGTCCAAAATAGAAGGGTAGCCCCCAGTCGAAAGTATTCGTCAGAGAGTTCTGGCCGCTCTGCGGCAGCGTGCCTGCGAGCGAGGAAAATGCGAGAAAAGTCGGCTCGTCGGTCGACAGTGTTTGCGTATTTGCCACGCTGAAATTCACGGTCGCCGACGCGCCCAGGGGATCCCCGTTGACGTCCTGTCCTTGCAACGACGCGCTAAGAGACAGAGTACTGGTGGGGCAATAAAAGCCCGCGTAATTCTGGTTGGTGCATTGGGGTATGGAGGCGTCGATGAAATACAGCGCATTTGAGCCCGTATCGAGAAAGCTCTGGCCCAAACTTTGGCTGTTGTAAACCGTCGTGAAGAGTCCGTTACTCGGATTGAGCAACAGGACAGTTTGGTTGCCCGATTTGTTGTTCGACTGCGTGTCGATACCGAAGATCAGCGATCCCGCCACCGTCGCCGCGCCCTCGGCGGGAATGCTGGGGAGTTCGATGATCACCCCGTTCTTGTCGGTGGCGAGCAGGACCACCGGATTGACCACCTGAGTCGCCAACGACGCCGTCGTCGCTGTGCATACGGACGACGTGCATGAGTAGTAGGAGGTGGGCTGAACAGTGGTCACGCAACCCGCTCCGCAGTCCTGCGCGAAAACGCCGACGCCTAGGACGCCGTTGGCGCCGAAGGCCGCGACGCTGTCTTCGGCCGTTCCGGTGCCGGCGCAGTCGGCGGGAACAGTCGGGAAACTTGCGCTGCCGATGACCTGCACCGTCACGGAGCTCGCCTTCTCCCCGGCCATTTGCACGTCAGCCAATTGCACCGGACCCCAGCTATAGCCGTCGGCGAATACCGTGCATTCCACCAGCGAATTGCCGTTGGCCGCCATTTGCCCCGGCAAGCTCAAAGTGAGAACCGACGAGATCAGGCGCAGGCCGAAGGAGCCTGTGTCCACTTGAATATCGTCGATGGTCTGGCATTCCGTGGTGCTACCGGGCACGCACACCACGACGGAAGTGTAAAGCGTATTGACGACGCTGGTTGCGTTTGGACCGGGGCTCAACGAGATGCTCAGCACGTTCGCGGCAGGCGCCGGCGGCCCGGGAGGCGTCGGGGTGCCGATGGGCTGCGTGGCGCCGCCGCCGCCGCCGCAGGACGCCGCAAGGAGCACGGAAAAGATCAGGGCGGCCGCACGCAGTGTTCCGGGCAGCGCGAGCATCAGTGCAAATCTCCGACTGAAACGCCGGCGGGCACCGCCTGCGGCAGGTACGCGCGGCCTGCGAATGAACCGCGCATATGGCCGCTCACCTGCACCACCAAATTGTCCAATTGGACTTGCACGTGGTTGCGGTCGCCATGCCTGGCTTGCAGCGCCGCGACGTAGGGATCGAAAAACCGGCCCAGAGCTTGCCGCAAATTCGGCATGGTGGGCCCGTTCCAGCCGACCGCAAATACGTTGCCGTCCGAGGACACGTACTCGCGCAGCGACGTCCCGGACGGCATTTGAATTTCGTGCACTCGATAGACCGCGCGATCGGTCATCTTGATCGATCCGTTCAATTGCGCGGCGTCGGTTTGGACGGAGGCTTCCGGCTCGCCAAGGGTGGCCGACGCGATACACGGCAGCAACAGCGCGGCCGCGAGCGCTCCCCAGAGCGCATAGTCCTTGAGGTCAATGCCCGAGTGAAATTGCATGCCGGTAGCTCCCATTCCAACCGTTCGAGCAATTATCCACGCTTTGGTTCAACAAAGCCCTGTTGTCGGACTCCCGCGACATGAGATCCGACGGTACCTGATTCGCATCGCCGAGAATGTGATCTCTTTACCTTTCTTGACGCGACACTGGCCGCCGGACGCGCAATGATTCCCTTCTGGCATTGTCTTAAGACCCGGGTGCACCGGACATTCTTGGGAGTTCAACCGTGAAGAAAATCGTGCTGATTGCAGTCATGGCGGCAGCTTTAAGCGGCGGCTGCCATATCGGCCAAAACTACACGGTGGGCGGGACCCTGACGGGACTTTCGGGCTCCGGGCTGGTGCTGCAGGACAACTCGGGAGATAGTTTGAGCCTCGGCGCCAACGGCGCGTTCGCCTTCTCCTCCGGCGTCGGGAATGGCGATGCCTACTCGGTGACTGTGGCGACGCAACCGTCCGGCCCCGCGCAAACCTGTTCGGTGCACAACGGCTCGGGCACCATCGACAATGCCGATATCACCACTGTCATCGTTGTCTGCACTCAGCCCGGACGCTTCGCGTATGTGGCCGATCAGCTCTCCAATGAGATCTCCGCCTATGCAGTGGACTCCGCCACCGGCGCCCTTACGCCGATCGCCGGTTCGCCGTTTGCGGCAACGGGAACGACGCCGGTAGCGGTGGCCGTCGATCCCAACGGCCAATTTCTGTATGTGGCGAATAACGGCTCCAACGACATCTCGGTGTATGCCATCGGCGCCACCGGCGCCCTCACACCGTCCGGGGTGCCGGTCGCTGCGGGCAATGCTCCGGTTGCCGTGTCCGTCGACCCATCGGACAACTTCCTCTACGTCGCGAATCTCGCCGACGGTAGCGTCTCGGCATTTGCGATCGACGGCTCCTCGGGAATGCTGACTGAAATCACCGGTTCGCCGTATACGGTCGGAACGGAACCCAGCGCGCTCAAGACGGACCCGGGCGGCAACTTTCTCTATGTCACCAACTTCACGGACGCCAGCGTCTCGGTGTTGTCGATCGACTCCGCCACCGGCGCCTTAAGCGGCATTGCGGGTTCGCCATTCGGCGCCGGCGCCGGCGCCATTTCCATAGCCATCGATCCGGCAGGAACCTTTGCCTATGTCGCCAATGAAACCGCCCACACGATTTCCGCGTATTCGATCAATTCAGCCACCGGTGCGTTGACCGTGGTCTCCGGCTCGCCGTTTGCGACCGGTTCAAGTCCGGAGTCCCTCGTCGTGGACCCCGCCGGTCAATTCCTCTACGCGGCCAATGTCACCGCGGGCAACGATGTCGCGGCCTATGCCATCACCCCGAGCAGCGGCGCCTTGACCCTGGCAGGTTCCCCGGCCGGGGCGGGCGCTTTTCCGATCGGCATCGCCATCGATCCGTCCGGGCTATTCGTTTACACCGCCAACGACCAGTCCGACGACATTTCGGCTTACTCGGTGCATGCGGGTGCCCTGGCGCCGGTCGGCGGCGCGCCGTTCGCCGCAGCCAGCGGACCGCGCTCGATAGCCATCGACTGACGGCGCTGCCGAGACCGTCCTCGCCGTGTGACTCGTGCTTGCGCACGCGCGCGGCGGCCAAGCTAAACTCGTTCGGATGAGCACTCCATTGCCGAGGACTGCCTTTCGAACGTGGCGTTTCGGCCTGGTTCCGCGTGCGGGCGTCATTGCCGCAGTGGCGATCGTCGAAACGCTGTTGCTGTCTTTTTTGATTCAGAATGCCCCGATACTGACGCCCACGGGCGTTGCGGCGGTCGTTCACGACGCTCAGCATTGGCTGTTCCGGCTCGTGATTGCCTATGCGGCATCGTTTACGATGCTCGTGTACCTGCGGGGCGCCAAGGATCTTGCCGCATTCTCGGCTACCGGGGCGAATGCGCCGGTGCGAATCCAATGGTGGCTGCTGCACGCGCTGCTGCTGGCGCCGCTCGCGCTGCTATCGGCGGCACTTTACAGCGATTTGCTCCATCTGCCGTTTCTCGTGCTCGCCGCCGCCTGGCATGTCTGCTTGATCGCGGCGGCCGTGACGCTGATAGCCGCCATGGCGCCGCTGCCGGTTTGGGCGAAGGCCGTGCGGCAAACCGGCGCTCTTCCGCTCTATGCGCTGCTCCCCGCCGCGGCCGCGGTACTTGCGATCAAGGGAAGTCAACTCCTATGGGCGCCGGCCGCCGAGCTCACCTTCCATATCGTGCAAGTGTTGCTGCACCCGTTTTGCCCCGTCCTGCACAGCGACCCCGCGACCTTGACCATCGCCACCGAGCGGTTCGGCGTGACGATCGCGGAAGTCTGTTCCGGCTTGGAAGGCGTGGGTCTGATGCTGGCATTCTGCACTGCGTGGCTGTGGTACTTCCGGCGCGAATACTATTTTCCGCGGGCGCTGATCATCGTACCGGCGGCGGTGCTGCTGGTATTTCTGTTGAATGCCGTTCGCATCGCGGCGCTGGTGCTCATCGGCGATGCGGGATACGAAAGAGTCGCCATCGTCGGATTTCATTCTCAGGCCGGCTGGATTGGCTTCAATCTTGCGGCGCTTGCCGTCGCGATCATCGCCAGGAGTAGTTCGTGGCTGAATCGCAGCGCTCGACTGCCCGCGGCGCACACCGAAAACGCGACGGCGCCGTATTTGATGCCGCTGTTGAGCATTCTTGCGGCGGGAATGATCGCCCATGCCCTGTCGGCGGGATTCGATCTGCTGTATCCGCTGCGCTTCATTGCCTGCTTGGCCGCGTTGTGGGCCTACAGGCGCAGATACGCGGCGCTCGACTGGGGGTTCAGTTGGCGAGGCATCGCCGTCGGCGGCGCGGTGTTTTGCGTGTGGGCGATCGCTGCGCATTTCCTGACCGCCGCGCGTCCCATTCCCGAGGCCTTGTCGCAACTGCCGGCTCCGGCGCGCATCGGTTGGATCGGCTGCCGTGTCGCTGCGGCGCTCTTCACCGTGCCCATCGGCGAGGAGCTGGCCTACCGCGGCTATCTGGCGCGGCGTCTCGTGAGTTCAGATTTCGCCTCGGTCGCGTTTCGCGATATACGCCGACCGGCGCTCATCATCAGCGCAATCGCGTTCGGCATCACTCACGGTATTCTGTGGTTTCCCGGAATTCTCGCGGGTTTGGCCTACGGATTGCTCGCGATCAGAACGGGGAGAATCGGCGAATCCGTAGCGGCTCATGCCGCGAGCAACGGCTTATTGGCAGCCTATGTGCTGATCTTCGATCAATGGCAGCTCTGGTAAGCGGTAGCGGAAAGACTGCATCCGCAATAACCGGCCGCACGGCGTGCGGCCGGTTCGATCAGGTTTGAGCAGTGCTAGCCGCTCTTCCAGCTGCTGGCGTAGATCGCCGCAAGCCGCGGATTGTCGATTTGATGAACCGCGCGAGCCACCGTCTCTTGACGGCAGCTATCAATCACCGCGGCCGTGTGCAGGCTGAAAGGGAATTCCTTCGCGGGGCAGACGATGCGCGCGGCGTCCACGAGGCGCTGGTACAGCGCGCGGGCGCCCATCTCCGTGGCGAGACTCTGTCTGTCATATTTGACGACGACGCTCGGCATATCGTAGACCGTCGCGGCACCGACGCTCAAGGCGCCGAGCAGGCAGCCTGCGGTCACTGCGGCGATTTTGGTCCGCGTCCCGGCACGCGGTGTGGCGAATGTATTCATGGTGATTTATATGGACGCCTCCCGATG
>PKXS01000083.1 GCA_003132425.1 Gammaproteobacteria bacterium
CCCAAGGCGATTTCGCGCTCGCCCGCGCTCACCCGGTGACTGGAGTCGTCCAGCGTCAGGCCGTCGATCCGTACGACGTCGGCGGCGCCCGCCGGCGCCGCGCGCCTTAAGACCGCTTGAATGCGCGCCAGCAGCTCCCGCGGCGAAAAGGGTTTGGTGATGTAGTCGTNNGCTCGCGCCGTCAACATGATCACCGGAATCTCCTCGGTATCCTTGGCGCGTTTCAACGACCGCGTCAGCTCCAAGCCGCTCATGTCCGGCAGCATCCAATCGACCAACATCAAGTCGGGTCTGACATCGACGATTCGTTCGCGTGCCTGGCGGCAATCCTCGGCCTCGCGCACCTCATAGCCCGCGCGACGCAGGCCGAAGGCGATCATGTCGCGAATTGGCTTTTCATCTTCGACGATGAGGATGCGTTTGGCCGTCATACATTCTTGATTACAACGTCCGGTTGTGACAGTTCCGTGACAGGGTCTATTTGGCGGCGCGTTCGGCCTCCGTCAGGGCCACCTTATCGCGCAAATACAGGGGCGCTAAATCGGCCGGATCCACGCCTTCCCCGGCTCGCAGCTTGATGGCGCCGAGCCGCGCCATCTCGCGCGAATTTGGCAACGCCGCACTGGCCCGCGGGTCAACCACTAGACCAGGAAGATCGGCCAGCATCGGGTAGGCCGCGAATCCGCGGCCGATTCCGCGATAATGACCTGGACGAGTTCCGGCCGGGTGCAAGCGCACCGCCGCCGCAGCGCCGACTTGCGGGGCAGTCGTCGCGCGCACGCCGCGCGAGTCGTCAACGGCAAAGCAGCCCCAATACACCTCGCCCATGCGTGCATCGAGACAGACCAGGGCGTTGTCCGCGCCGCCGTCAAATGCCTGCAGCGCCAGGGCCTCCAGTGTTGTCACCGCGGCAACGGCGAGGCCTGCGCCGAAAGCAAGCCCTTGCGCCACCGCCACGCTGATCCTGACGCCGGTGAAGGCGCCCGGACCGACGCTGGCGGCGATGCCGTCGAGCATGGACAAGGTCACTCCGGCCTCGGCCAGGACGGCGTCGACCATGCCGAGAATCTGCGCCGCATGACCGCGGCCCGGCTCTTCATATCGGCCGATGAGATCGTCGCCCGCGAGCAGCGCCACCGAGCAAGCCTCGGTCGCGGTGTCAAGTGCCAGTACGCGCACCTCAGGAGCCTGTCCGGCGGAATGTCGCCAAGCGCTCGCGCAAAAACTCGGCGCCCTCAGCCGCATCGGTGATCACGGGACTCGGCGGCAGCGACTCCATAAACAGACGCCCGTATGCCTTGGTCCTCAGCCGCGGATCGCCGATGACGATCACGCCGAAATCCTCGACATCGCGAATCAAGCGGCCCACCCCTTGCTTCAACGCCAGCACCGCCTGCGGCAATTGATATTCGAAGAAAGGATTGCCGCCGCGCCGCCGAATGCCTTCCAGGCGCGCTTTGAGAAGTGGATCGTCGGGCGATGCAAACGGCAGCTTGTCTATCGCCACCACCGAAAGCGCATCCCCCTTCACGTCCACCCCTTCCCAAAAGCTTCCCGTGGCCAGCAGCACGGCATTGCCGAGCTCGCGAAAGCGGTTCAGCAATGCTTCGCGCGGCGCCTGCCCCTGCACGAGTACCGGAAACGGCGGATTCGGGAATCTCTCCTTGAGAGCCGCCACCCCTTCCGCCAATCCGCGGTAACTGGTGTATAGCAGGAACGCGCGCCCGCCGCTCGCCTCGAGCAGCGGCGCGCAGGCCTCGATGAATCTGGCCGCAAAATTCGGATTCTGCGGCTCCGGCATCTTCGGTGGAAGATAGATGCGCGCCTGGGTGCGGTAGTCGAACGGGCTGTCGATGCGCAGGGTGCGCGAGTCCGGCAAGCCGATGCGCGCCGCAAAATGCGAGAAGTCATCGCCGATCGCCAGCGTCGCGGACGTAAACACCCAGGCGCAAGGCCGCGCCTCCACATATTCGCGCAGCCGATCCGCAATTTCGAAGGGCGTGAATTGCAGCAACAGGCCGCTCGGGTTGGCTTCGACCCAACGCAGGCCGCTCTCCTCCGGCACCGCGCGCAAGTCGGCGAGCGAAGCTGCCAGAGTGCCGGCGCGACGCGCGCAGTTCGCCGTGCCGGCGCCGGCACCGAGCCCGTCGAGCTGCCCTGCCAGATCGCCGATGGAGGTCTCGAGTTCCGGCAATAGGTCTAGAAACGCGTCCGGCAACTGCGCCCATTCGTGGCGTCCTGCTCCGCTCGGGAGCGCGCCGCGCAATTCCTCGAGAGCTGTCTCCACGGCCGTCATCGCCGCCGACACCGCCGGCGCGCGTACCCCGGCCGCGGTCATCTCGGCCGCGCTGTCGCGCATCAACGATTGCAGCTGCCGGACGGACCACGTCTGCCCGAAAAATTGCGCCGCGATATCCGGCACCTGATGTGCTTCGTCCAAGATGACGGCCTCGGCGCCGGGCAGCAAGTCGCCGAAGCCCTCGTCCTTGAGCGCGAGATCCGCAAGCAACAAGTGGTGATTCACGACGACGATCTCCGCCGCCTGCGCGGCGCGTCTCGCGTCGAACACATGGCAGCGCGAAAATTGCGGACACTGCTGGCCGAGGCAGTTCTCGCGCGTCGAGGTAACGCTCGGCCACACCGAAGACTGTTCGGGCAAGTCCGTCAGTTCCGACAGGTCGCCGGTTTTGGTGCTCGCCGCCCAACGAGAAATCCGAGTGAGGGTGCGAGAGGCGCCGCGCTCCTCTCCCAGGAGGGTGCCTTGCTGGGTCGCGAGCTCCAGGCGATGCCGGCACAAATAATTGGCGCGACCCTTGAGCAGGGCGAGCTTCACGGGCAACCCCAAGCCCTTCGCCAGCAGCGGTACATCGCGGTGAAATAGCTGATCCTGCAGCGTGCGCGTGCCGGTGGAGATGATGACGCTGCGGCCGGACAGTAAGGCGGGAACCAGATAGGCGAACGTCTTGCCGATACCGGTGCCCGCCTCGACGATCAACGCTTCGGAGCGCGCCAGCGCCAGGCCGACCGCCTTGGCCATCGCGGCTTGTTCGGGCCGATAGGCATAGCCAGGCAGGCTTCGCGCCAGCGGCCCGTCCATACCAAAGACATCTTTATAATCGCCGACCATGCGTTAGCCTACGATGTTTTGGCCTCCACTATTTGACGAGCGCGCGAAAGCGCACGAACGCAACCGAATTGGCCTTCAAACGGTGCTTCAACTGCCAGCGAATGTGGGTGTAGTCCGCCGCCAGCGCCGGACGCAGGTTGCCCGCTGCATCCGGCACCTTGAGATTTTTGGGCGCATCGAAGCTGCGGCCGTCGACCGAAAAGCTCACGTCGGCGCCGGGGCCGACGGCGGAATCGGCGAGATATTGCGCGTGGTCCGGGATGGGGTAAGTGATCGTTGGCGCTGCCACTGCGGCCGCAGCGGTGTTGCGCACTTCGAGCGTGTAGATCACCTGATCTCCCGGCACCACCCGCACTGCCGGCGCCAATTTGACGATTTCCCGGCCGCTCAACGTCGCTTTTGTTTCCACCTCGGCGATGGTTTTGATGGTAATCGGACTGGCGTTCAAGGTAGCTTGGCCGCTTGCCGCCGCCGCGGCGCACACGCTCAGCAACACGGCGCACAGAACGTCGGGCGAAGCGATTTTGCAAGTCCGAAATCTCATTATATAATTCGTATAATCAAGCATTTATAAAACTAATCAATAAATATTCTACATGGAATTTTGCGCCTCGTCAGGCATCCGGTTCGATGCTCGGTGATTTGAGTTGGCGAGGGACCGGCCATCTGTCATTCTAAGGACTCTCATGGCCACTGCTCCGCAGCACGTCACCTCTCTTGCTTCCTTGGACCACGATGTCGCGGCCTGGGTCGATGCAGTCGCGCGGCTCACTCAGCCGGCCCGCACCTTTTGGTGTGACGGCAGCGAGGGAGAGTTTCAAGCGCTGGAGCGAGAAATGGTCGCCGCCAAGGCGCTGCTGCCGCTGGATCAATCTAGTTATCCCGGCTGTTATCTGTACCGCTCCGACCCGTCGGACGTAGCGCGTGTCGAACATCTGACCTTCATCTGCACCAAGAACAAGGACGATGCCGGCCCGAACAACCATTGGATGGCGCCCGCTCAGGCGCACGCCAAAATGGACGCTCTGTTTGCGGGCTGTATGAAGGGTCGAACGCTATACGTCGTGCCCTACTGCATGGGGCCCATCGACTCGCCCTTTTCGCGCTGCGGTGTGGAGATCACCGACAGCGCTTACGTCGTGCTGAACATGAAAATCATGACGCGCATGGGCCGTCCCGCCCTGCAGCGCATCGCCCGGGAAGGCAAGTTCGTGAAGGGACTGCATTCGACCGGCGAACTGAATCCGGAGCGCCGATTCATCATGCACTTCCCCGAAGATCTCACCATCAAAAGCTTCGGCTCGGGGTACGGCGGCAATGCGCTGCTGGGCAAGAAGTGCCACGCTCTGCGCATCGCCAGTTGGCAGGCGCGCACCGAGGGTTGGCTCGCCGAACACATGTTGATCGTCGGCATCGAGAATCCTCGGGGCGAGACGCATTATCTTGCGTGCGCATTCCCGTCCGCCTGCGGCAAGACCAACCTNNCTGCACCCCGGCAAGGACGGGCGCCTGTACGCGATCAATCCCGAAGCGGGCTACTTCGGCGTGGTGCCGGGGACCAATGCCAAGACCAACCGCAACGCCTACGAAACGATCCATCGCGACACCCTATTCACCAACGTCGCGGTCACGGCGGACAATCAGCCGTGGTGGGAAGGTCGTACCGAGGGCAAACCGGTGTTTGATTGGCAAGGACGTCCCTACGATCCGGGCAACGGTCCCGCGGCGCAGCCCAACTCGCGCTTCACGGTCGCGGCCAAGCAGAATCCGGGCTATTCCAAGCAAGCCGATGCGCCGGGCGGCGTGCCGATTTCCGCCATCGTGTTCGGCGGCCGCCGCCGCACGCTGGCTCCGCTCGTGTATCAAGCGCGCAACTGGCTGCATGGCGTACTGGTGGGCGCCGGAGTCGCTTCGGAAACGACCGCCGCGGCCACGGGAGCGGTCGGCGTGGTGCGCCGCGACCCGATGGCCATGAAACCGTTCGCCGGCTACAACTACGCCGACTATTGGTCGCATTGGATCAGCGTCGGCGCGAAGCTGAAATCGCCGCCGCAAATTTTTCATGTCAATTGGTTTCGCCAAAACGATGCCGGCAAGTTTCTGTGGCCGGGTTACGGCGAAAACCTACGCGTGCTGCGTTGGATCATCGATCGCTGCAAAGGCACCGCCGAAGCCCGCGACACCGCCATCGGCCGCTTGCCGAACGCGGCCGACTTGGACATTCAGGGGCTCGACCTGGCGCCCGGCGCGCTCGATGAACTGCTCGCCGTCAATCCAAAGCTGTGGCAGACCGAGCTAGCGAGCATCGGGACCTACATGGCGGAGTTTGGAGAGCGCCTGCCGCAGGAGTTAAAGACCGAGTTGGCGGCGGCGCTCGACAGGCTCTTCGCCTAGGCGCTGCGCGAGTATTGCAAAATCTATTCTTCGCAGGTGTAGCGGATGACCTGCGAGGAGTTGCTGTCGGGAGCCTTGCCGAGGCCGATCAACCCTTCGCCGCGTATTTGCATGGAGTCGCGGCGCACGAACGCTTCCTCGCCGTCCTTGCCGATCACGAACGTGCCGTTCGTGCTTTCGTCGATCAGCATGAATTTATTGCGGTTGAATTCCACACGGGCATGCAATCGCGATATCAGATTGCCCTTGATGACGAGATCATTCTCCTCGGCGCGGCCCAAGGTGATGTTGGCGCGGCTGTCCTCGACCAGCACTTCCTGCCCTTGGTAGCGCAAGCGCAGGCGCAGGGCTTTGTTGCCGCGCTCGCGCGAGGTGATGGCGATGGCGGGCACCATGCTGGTGATATCCTCCGTCTGCCATAACACTTCGAACAAAGCAACTTCGCTGCTGCGTCCCTTGAGGGTGGCCACGTCGATTTGGCGCACCAATGCGCGCCAATCGCCGGTCAGGCGCTCGACCATGGTCGCCGTCGTGATGATCTGGCCGGCCTTCGCCTGACTGGTCATGCGGTTCGCGGTATGCACCGCGGACCCGAAAATATCCCGATTTTCCACGACCACCGGGCCGAAATGGCAGCCAATCCGGATGGCAACGATTTGCTCGTCGACTTTCAGCGAGGGATGCAAGACGATTTGCTTCTGCATTTGCGCGGCGGCATTCAGGGCATCATCGGCGGTCGGGAACGTCGACATCACCTCATCGCCCATCGTTTTGATCACGGTGCCGTGATTCTGGTCGGTGGCGGCGCGCATCACGTCGATGCAGATGCCGACCATGTCGCGCGCGCGCAAGTCTCCGAGCAGCTCGTAGAGCTTGGTGCTGCCGACCACATCGGCAAATAGGATGGCGAGTTCGGTTTCTTTGCCCATGGCCGGCCGATTATACTTATCCTGGCTGTCTCGCTTCAGTTGTTTAGGCGGCCAGCCCCTGACGCAGGATAGGAAGCGCGGAATACAGCGCTTCCGGCGTCGCATCCGGGCGAGCGGCAACCTGCGACAGAAACCGGCGCCAGGCGCGCGCGCCCTCGCGGCCGGCCATGACGCCGTGCATATGACGCGTTATCGAGTGCAAGCGCACGCCCTGCCGCGCCTGATGCCGTGCATACGGAACCATGCGTTCGATGATCTCCCACGGCTCCGGAATTCGCCACTCAGGATTCAAAAGGCCGCGTTCGAGTTCGGCAAGCAGCGCCGGCCGATGGTAGGCAGCCCGGCCCAGCATCACGCCGTCCAGCCCCGCCGCCAATTGCGCCAGAATTGCGGCGCAATCACCCAGACCGCCGTTCAACACGACGGGCAATTCCGGACGCTCGGCTTTGAGCCGCAGTGCATAATCATATTTAAGCGGCGGAATCTCCCGATTCTCCTTGGGCGACAGCGCGCCGAGGATCGCCGTTCGAGCGTGGACGATCAGCGCATCGATTCCGGCGGCGGCGACTGCCTCGACGAAGCGCGCAAAAAAATCGTAGTCGTCGCGATCATCGACGCCGATGCGGCACTTCACGGTGACGGGAACTTGGACGGCGTCCCGCATGCGCAGGACGCAGTCTGCGACCAACGCCGAATTCAACATGAGGCAGGCGCCGAACGAGCCGTTCTTCACCCGATTGCTGGGACAGCCGACATTGAGGTTGATCTCGGCGTATCCGGCGGCCGCGCCGATGCGGGCAGCGGCGCCGAGTTCCTGCGGATCGCAGCCGCCCAACTGCAATGCCACCGGACGCTCGCGTGGGTCGTGCGCGAGCAATCGCAAGGCGTTGCCGCGGACAATGGCGGTCGACACGATCATTTCCGTGTATAGCAAGGCGTGCGGCGCGAATAGGCGGTGCAGGTACCGGCAATGCCGGTCCGTCCAGTCCATCATGGGCGCCACACTGATACGTCGATCTAAGGTATTCATTTCACTTGGTATTTTTAACCCCGGTCGATCCTATACATTATTCAACCGACTGACAAATCATCATTCCAGGTCGAACTGCAGGCGGGTTCTTCCCGCCTCGGCGCCCGCGGCGTCCCAACCCCACTCGTCAAAGCACGCTCGACCGCTCCGATCGATGCGTACGACGGTCGATGAGCGCGTCCCATAATCCGGCGCTCGGATAAATGCGCTGGACAGCAGCCGTTCCCAGTCCCTGCTCAGGCCGGTGCGCGGCAGCTCATCATCCGGCGCCGGCCGGTCATCCCGCAGCAGGGCTAGCAGCGGTTTTTCATCGGTCAAATCCGCGAGCGCAGCGGCCAGAAAGGACTTTGCGTTTCGAACTTTCGGCCAGGGCGTGTCGAGCAAATGATTCGATAAGCCGTAAACGCCCGGACCCAAGATGCGACCCTGCCCCAGCACGCTTTCGTATACGCCGAGCTGCTCGCCGTCGGTAAAAATCAAGTTAAAGCCGTTGTAGGCCGAACCCACTTCGCGCAGGTACGCCAGGCCATCGGCTACTGAATAGCCTGATTCCAGAATTGTCGTTACCAGCCCGCCCCGGCTCGGCGCATCCGTTCGCGGGCGCGTTTGATCTCGATAATTCGTCAGCGCGGCGAGACGCCCTGTCCGCGTCATCCCCAACCAGGTACCCCCCGCGCTCAAATCCCGCCCGGCCAAAATTTGCGGCTTGTCCACCCACCATTGCGCGGCAGCCGCCGGCCGCGCGTGGAATTCGTCCCTGTTGGCGGCGAGAACGCAGGGATGTTCCGGATGCACGCGCCAGGCAATCAGTATCAAGCACACCGGTGCATTCTACCCGGGACTGTGCCGGGGATCTAAGGAGCCGTGGCCCGTAGGTAAGGAAAGTCGCCGGCCGAGCGCGGCACGGCAATGTGAAAGCCTTGCGCAAAGCCGATTCCCAGCCCGGCTATTCGACCGCTTCGCGCTCCGAGCGCTTTCTTTCATTTGCGCGCAAATTGCGCTTGCGCAGGCGAACCGAGCTTGGGGTCACCTCGATGAGCTCGTCGTCGTCGATGAATTCCATCGCCTGTTCGAGCGAGAATCGGATGGGGGGCGTGAGCACTACATTCTCGTCCTTGCCCGCCGCGCGCATATTGGTCAGTTTCTTGCCCTTGAGCGGATTGACCACAAGATCGCTTTCGCGATTGTTGAGCCCGATGATCATCCCTTCGTACACTTCCTCGCCGGGGCCGATGCACAATCTGCCGCGTTCCTGCAAACTGAACAACGAGTACGCCAGTGCAGTGCCCTGGCCGTTTGCGATCAACACCCCTTGCGGGCGCTGGCCCAGTTCACGCTGCACCACCGGTCCATAATGATCGAACACGTGGTGCAGCAGACCCGTGCCTCGAGTCATGGTGCGGAACTCCGTCTGGAAGCCGATCAGGCCGCGCGAGGGGATCATGTAATCCAATCGCACGCGGCCGCGGCCGTCCGCCTGCATATCCTTGAGTTCAGCGCCGCGGCTGCCGAGGGCGGTCATGATATCGCCCTGCGCATCGCTGTCGGCGTCGACAGTCACCTGTTCGTAGGGTTCATGCGCGGCGCCATCGACCTGCTTGATCACGACGCGCGGTCTGGAAACGGCCATTTCATAGCCTTCCCGGCGCATGTTTTCCAGCAGCACGCCGAGATGCAGCTCGCCGCGGCCGAATACCACGAATTTATCCGGATCGGAGGTTGGCTCGACCCGCAGGGCGACGTTATGGATGGCCTCTCGCTCAAGGCGCTCGCGGATCTGGCGGCTCGTGACAAATTTGCCTTCCCGGCCCAAGAACGGTGACGTATTGACTTCAAAAGTCATGCTGATCGTCGGTTCGTCGACGGTGAGGCTCGGCAGCGGCTCAACGTGCAAAGGATCGCACAGCGTCTCCGATACTTTCGGTTCCGGGATTCCGGCGAACGCGACGATGTCGCCGGCGCTTGCCGACTCGACCTCGACTCGAGTCAAGCCGTGAAAACCCAAAATCTGCGTGATCCGTTCCGTGCGCTGCCCACCTTCGCGATCGACTACGGTGACCGCCATGCCGCGTCTGAGAGTCCCGCGTTTGATGCGCCCGATGCCGATCGCCCCGACATAGCTCGAATAATCGAGGAGCGCGACCTGCAGCTGCAAGGGACCGTCCGCATCCACGTCGGGCGGCGGGCAATATTCGACGATGGTCTTGAACAGCGGCTGCATGTCCCCGTCACGCACCGTGGAATCAAGTCCGGCGAAGCCGCGCAACGCCGACGCATAGACCACCGGAAAATCCAGCTGCTCGTCGGTCGCCCCCAGGCGGTCGAATAAATCGAAGGTCTGGTCCAGCACCCAACCCGGGCGCGCCTCGTCCCGGTCGATCTTGTTGATGACGANNCCCCGAAATCGGCATGGCCGGGAGTATCAACGATATTGATGCGGTAGTCGCCCCAAGTGATCGCGGTGTTCTTGGCGAGAATCGTAATGCCGCGCTCGCGTTCCAGAACATTCGAGTCCATCACCCGTTCCTGCAGGTCCTTGCGGGCATCGAGCGTGCCGGACTGGCGCAACAGCTGGTCGACGAGCGTGGTCTTGCCA
>PKXS01000144.1 GCA_003132425.1 Gammaproteobacteria bacterium
GAAGCTCGCCGAGCGCGCCGCGACCACGAGGTCGCAGGCCAGCGCGACATTGGCGCCGGCGCCGGCCGCCACTCCGTTTACCGCCGCAATTACCGGCATCGGTAGATTATGCAAGCGTAGCACCAGCGGTTTGTAGTATTTCTCGATCGAATCCCCTAAATCCGTTCCCTGCGCACCCGGTGCGACCGCCCGATCGCCGAGATCCTGGCCGGCGCAAAAGCCGCGGCCGGCTCCCGTCAGAACCAAAACCCGCGCGCCGGCACCGCCGATACGCCCCAACGCGTCCTGCACCTCGCCATGCATGGTCGTGTTGAAACTATTGAGCTTGTCCGGCCGGTTCAGCGTCAGGCGAGCGATGCTCTCCTCAACGCTGAACAATATGGTTTCATATGACATGGCGAGCTTGGCGATTCGTGGTATTGATCACTTTTCGTCGTAGTTGATTTCGAGCGATGCACTTGTCGGCCGCGCCTGGCAGCAAAGCACAAAGCCGGCGTCGACTTCCCAGGGTTGGAGGGCGATATTGTGCGTCATTACGGCTTTCCCCCNNGATCTTTGCACGGCACGTCGCGCAGATCCCGGCGCGGCAGGAGAACGGCAGTTCGAGTCCCGCATGCTCTGCGGCATCCAGCACCGACAGATCGCTCGGCGCCATCACAAAGCTTCGCCGCCTGCCGTCCATGGTGACCGTGATGGTCGCCAGAACCGCTTGCGCGACCGGCGTTGCGCCGGCTCGATCGATGTTAGGACCGGACGGCGGCGCGGCGTTCGCAAAACGCTCGATGCGAATCACGGCGCCGCCGTTCAGCGATTTGATGGCCTCGCGAACCTCGTCCACCATGCCGCCCGGTCCGCAGATGAAGTATTCATCCGCAGTCGCGATTTCGGCAAACCGGCGTGCAAGCTCGGCAACCTTGGCGCCGTCGATTCGCCCGTTGAGAAGCGCCGTCTGCTGCGGCTCCCGGCTCATGAGGAAATGTACGGCGAATCTATCGAGGTAAAGATCCTTCAATGCCAGAGTGTCCTCGAGAAACATCGTGCTCGAAATGCTGCGATTGCCGTAGACCAGAGTGAAGCGGCTCGCCGGCTCTCGCGCCAGGATATCCGCGGCGAGAGACAGTACGGGCGTGATGCCGCTGCCCGCGGCAAACGCGACGTAGCAGTGCGTGCGCGCCGGGTCCAACTGAGTTCGAAATCTACCGGTCGGTGCGCCGACGTCCAGCATGTCGCCGGGACGCAGGGAATTCGCGAATTCGCCCGACATGAGGCCGCCGGACTGGATTCGGATTCCCAGCCTGAGCTTTCCACATCCCGGAGTCGTTACTATCGAGTAGGTGCGGCGTTGCTCGCGGCCATCGATCATGCGGCGTACGGGGACATACTGGCCCGAATGGAACGAGAATTCTTCACGCAGGGCCGCGGGAATTGCCAGCGTCACGGACACCGCGTCCTCGGCGACCCGTTCCACGGATGTCACCGGCAGCGGATGGAACTTCAGCATGCCCATCTCCCTATAAGCATTTGAAGTACTCGAAGGGCTCGAGGCAGGCGCGGCAGCGGTGCAATGCCTTGCACGGAGTGGAGCCGAATTCGCTGATGCAGTCGGTTTCAGTCGACTGGCAGCGAGGACATGCGATCGGGCGGTCGGCGCACACCGGCGGTGCGATGCCGTACGCGGCAAGCTTGCGTCGACCCTCGACAGTGATCCAGTCGCTGGTCCAAGCGGGCGAAAGAACGCTGCGAACCACGAATCGCCCCACTGCGGCGGCGGCCAAGGCGTGTTCCACCGAACCGCGAATCACCTCCGTTGCCGGACATCCCGTGTAGGTGGGCGAGAGCCCGATTTCCAGTGTCCCGTCGGCCAGCGTCTTGACGAAGCGAATGATGCCGAGGTCCACGATGCTCAGCGCCGGTATCTCCGGATCTTCCACCAACGCAAGCGCTCCCCACGCCAGAGCGGTGCGTGCCTCGATCGTGGCCGCCGCAGTCACCATCGCGCTCCTGGGTAGGCGCGCTGCAAGTGCTGCATCTCGGCCAGAATGTACCCGAGGTGTTCGCTGTGCTCGCCGCGTTTGCCGAACCACGCGTGAGGGCGGTCCTGCGGGCGCTCCAGGGTCGCCTCGCCGAGCAACTCCTCGATGCGCCGAGCCCAGGCGGCCTGCACATCGGAGAGGCGGGGGGCCACGCCGCTGTCCGCCATCGCACGATCCAGATCGTCTTCGGCGAATAACTCGACCGTATATGGCCATAATCGCTCGAGCGCCGACTGCACTCGAGTTCGGCTCTCTTGCGTGCCGTCGCCGAGGCGCACGAGCCAACCGCCGCTATAACGCAGGTGATAGCGCGTCTCTTTCACGGTCTTCGACGCAATGGCCGCCAAACGCTCGTCAGCGGAGTTCGTCAGGCGCTCGTACAGCTCCAATTGAAACGCATCGATCAACACTTGCCGCACCATGGTTTGGCCGAAATCGCCATTCGGCTGTTCCGCAAGCACCGGGTTCAGATACTCGCCTTGCTCGCGCAAGAACGCGATCTCGTCCTCGCCTCGGCCGCGACCCTCGATCTCGCCGGCGTAAGTCAACAGCAGCCGCGCTTGACCGATGAGGTCCAAAGCGGTATTGGCCAGCCCCAAGTCCTCCTCCAGCGCCGGAGCATGTCCCACCCACTCGCTGAGCCGCTGGCCGAGTACCAGACTTAGGTCGCCCAGTCGCAGCAAATATCGGAATAACGGCGGCGCGCCGGCCGCAGCCGCAGCCGTGCTCATAGAGTCTTCACCTCGTCCGGGATGTCGTAAAAGGTGGGGTGACGATAGATCTTATCGCGCGCCGGCTCGAACAGGGATTCCGCCTCTCCCGGGTCCGAGGCCGTGATATCCGTCGAGCGCACGACCCAAATGCTGACCCCTTCCTGGCGCCGTGTGTAAAGGTCACGCGCGTGATCGATTGCCATTCGCGCATCGGCGGCGTGCAGGCTGCCGACGTGCTTGTGGTCAAGACCACCTCGCGCGCGCACAAAGACTTCGTAGAGTGGCCAGTCTCGATTCTCGCCCATTGCAATGCTCCGTATTTTAAGTTTGCCGCCGGTTCAAGCTACGCAGCACGGCGCGCTTTGTGCTTCTCTGCGTAGGCACTCGCCGCCTCACGCACCCACGCGCCTTCGGCATGGGCGCTGCGCCGCGCCGCAAGACGCTCTGCGTTGCATGGCCCGTTGCCTTTGAGCACTTGATTGAACTCGCTCCAGTCGATCGGGCCGAACTCGTGGAGCTGCTGCGCAGCGTTCCAGCGCAACAAGGGATCCGGCAACGTAAGGTCCAGGAAATTCGCTTGCGACACGGTGAAGTCGACGAATTTCTGCCGCAGTTCGTCGTTCGAGAAGCGCTTGATCTTCCAGCGCTGCGACTCGCTGCTGTGCGTGGAGTCCGCATCCGGAGGTCCAAACATCATCAGCGCCGGCCACCACCACCGATTGAGCGCCTGCTGCGCCATGCGCTTCTGTTCCGGTGTACCCTGCGCGAGCCGCAACATGATGTCGTAGCCCTGCCGCTGATGGAAACTCTCCTCGCGGCACACGCGCACCATGGCGCGCGCGTACGGACCATAGGAGCAACGGCACAGCGGAATCTGGTTCATGATCGCCGCACCGTCGACCAACCAGCCGATTGCGCCGACATCGGCCCAGGTGGGCGTCGGATAGTTGAAGATGCTNNCCCAATGTCTCCGCGGCGCTGTAAAGATAGGCGCCGTGCCCGGCCTCGTCCTGTACCTTGGCGATGAGGATCGATTTGCGCAGCAGCGTGGGCGCCCGCGTGATCCAATTGCCTTCGGGAAGCATGCCGACGATTTCGGAATGCGCATGCTGGGAGATCTGGCGGACCAGCGTGCCGCGGTAGCGCGCGGGCATCCAGTCCTTGGGCTCGATCTTTTCCTCACCGTCCACGCGTGCCTGGAAGCGCCGCTCGAACGCGGCTTCGTCGGCCGGTCCTGCGGTATCCACACCCTGACCATCGAGTCCCTGCGTGTACATGGCACCCTCCGACCTCAAAAGTCGTCTATTCTGACACAGAATTTCTATTATTTCAATGTTTTTTGTGTCATATGCTCTCCATGGTATTAGAATAAGAGCCGCAATGCCCGAAACCCTAGCCGCCGCCGCTGCCGTTCTGGTTGCGCGCTTCCGTCGCCAGCGCCCGTTGCGCGGCGGATCGCTGATCGTGACGATCTTCGGCGATTCGATCATGCCGCGCGGGGGGGCGATTGCTCTCGGGAGTCTTATTCGCATCGCCGCGCCCTTCGGCCTCAATGAGCGCCTGGTACGAACGGCGACGGCGCGGCTTGCGAACGACGGATGGCTCGAGGGCCGGCGAGCGGGCAACCGCAGCGAGTACCGGCTGTCGGCCGGCGGCCGCGAGCGATTTGCCGAAGCAACGCAGCGAATCTACGGCGAGCCGGCCGCTGATTGGTCGGGCCGCTGGACGCTCGTGGTCCTCCCGCCGATGCGCGCGGCGCAGCGGCACCAATTGAGAGAGGAGCTTACGTGGAACGGCTTCGGCGAAATTGCCGCCGGGGTATTTGCGCATCCCGAAGCGCTGGGGCACGAGCTTAAGCAAGAGCCGCAAACGGCGGCGTTGCTGTCCAAGGCACTGATTTTTCATGCGATTCTCACCGACGCCGACGCCCCCGCGCGACTCGTCGGACTGGGCTGGGACCTGGAGGAACTCGCCCGGCGCTACCAGGCCTTTGTGGCTCGGTTCGAGCGCGTCGAGGCCGCTCTTCGGTTAAGCCGCGGTGTGAACCCGCAGGCCAGCTTCATCGCCCGCACGCTTCTCATTCATGAGTACCGGCGTCTTCACCTAAGAGACCCATTGCTGCCGCCTCGGCTCCTGCGGCCCGGCTGGCCCGGAACGCGCGCCGCGGACTTGTGCCGTGAAATTTACGCGCGCGCGTTCATTGCCTCGGAAGATTACCTATCCAATGCCGCCGCGCAGCTGGACGGCGCTCTACCTCCGCCCGACCCGTCGGTCGTACAACGATTCGGCGGCATCGCGCTCAGTCCTCGGACCACTGTTCCAGCGTGCTGACGATCTTCGATAAGAACGCATTTGCCTGAAACGCATCGAGTGCGCGGTGATCGATCGTGAGAGTCAAGTAGCACATCGACCGCACGCAAATCGCCTCCGTGCCCTGCGTCTCCAACACGCACACGCGACGCTCGACCTTACCGATGCCGAGAATGGCCACCTGCGGTTGGTTGATGACGATCGGCGCCGCCAGCAGGCTGCCGCCGACCCCGTGGTTGGAGATCGTGAACGTGCCGCCTCGGACCTCTTCCGGCGCCAGCTTTCCGGTTCGCGCCGCCACGACGAGTTGGCCGAGCCGGCGAGCCAGCTCAATTAGGCTCATTCCCTGCGCACGCTGTATCACCGGCACGATGAGTCCGCCGCTGCCGAGCGCAGTGCCCACGCCGATGTTGCAGTCCGCGTGCAACACCAAAGCGTCCTCTTCGAAACTCGAGTTGAGTTCCGGCTGCGCGCGTAAGGCTTGCACGCAGGCCGCGATAAAGTATGCGGTGAGGGTGAGGCGTGCGCCTTGCCGCTCGAACTCGGCCGCGTGGCCCTCGCGATGGGCGAGCACGCGGGTCAGATCCGCCTCGAACAACGTCGTCACATGCGGCGCGATAGCGACGCTACGGGCCATGTGCTCGGCGATGCGCCGGCGCATTAAGCTGTGGGGCACTCGCCTGACGCCTGGGTTCCCGAGGTGCCGCGAAACGTCTTGAGCCGTGATCCGGCCGTTACGTCCGCTGCCGTTAATGTCGGCGGCAGCAAGGGCATGCTCTTTGAGCAGGCGCCGCACCGCAGGACTCAACGGTTTGGCGGCGTCAGAGGGGGTCGGCGACGCCGACTTCGAATCGAGCGGGGCTTTGGCGCAGGCGCCCCCGGCGGAAGTGATTGCGTCTTGCTTCGCCCCGGACGGCGCGGCCGCGAGACTTAAGCGGGCGATTACCTCATCCGGGTGAACTTCGTCGTTGGGGTGCTTCAGGACCTCGATCAGCGTGCCGCTCGCGGGCGCCGGGATTTCTACCGTGACCTTGTCGGTTTCCAGCTCCACCAGCGGCTCATCCTTGCTGACGGAGTCCCCGATTGCTTTGTACCAGCGAAGAACCGTGGCCCGGGTTCCCTCTTCGTTCGGCGGAACAATCACTTCTGCGGTGTCGCCCATGCTCAGATTTCAGCGAGGTTCGATAGGGCCAGGGCGATCGCATCGACATTCGGCAGAACCGCATCGAGCAGCACCGAGCTGTGCGGGCTCGGCACGTCCGGCATGGCGAGCCGCTCGATCGGCGCGTCGAGGTCGAAGAATGCGTCCTTGGCGATAACCGCCGCGATTTCCGCTCCAAAGCCGGCCGTGATCGTATCCTCGTGCACGATCAGGCACCGGCGCGTTTTGCGCACCGACGCGAGGGTCGACTCACGATCCCAAGGCGACAATGTTCGCAGGTCGAGCAGTTCGACCGAAAGACCGGTACGCTCGATCGCCTGCTCGCAGCGCTCGACCATGGCGCCCCAACTGACCACGGTCATCGACGTCCCCTCGCGCAGGACGCTCGCTTTGCCGAAGGGCACCACGAATTCATCGCCCGGATAGGCGCGCCGCGCCCATCCGCCGTCGAGCAAGGAGCGATGCTCGAAGAAAATCGTCGGATCATTGCCGCGCAGCGCCGTTCGCAACAATCCGACCGCGTCCTGGGCGTTCGAGGGCATCGCCACGTGCCAGCCAATGCCGTGCACCCACTGCACCTCGTTGGATTGACTGTGCCAGGGATCGCCGCATTTGAAAAAACCGCCCGGAATGCGCACCACCATCGGAGTCGCGAATCGATTGGCGGTGCGCCAGCGCATGGTGCCGCAGTCATTGAGTTGTTCGGCGGCGGGATCTGCATACTTCCGGAATTGGATTTCAGGCACCGGCATCAGGCCGGCCGCCGCCATGCCGACGGCCCGGCCGATGATGCCTTCCTCGGACAGACTGGTGTCGAACACCCGCTCAGCCCCAAATTTTTCCTGCAATCCCAGAGTGGCTGCGTGCACGCCGCCCTTGCGCCCAACGTCCTCGCCGAACACGAGAACGCGCTTATTGACTTGCAGCTCGTGTTCCAGTGTGCGGCGCACGGCGGTTACAAGATTGATGCGCGGCCCCTGCGGTTTGGCCTGTGTCACGCCCGCCGGCGGCGCGGCGCCGTCGGCTCGCAGGCCACCCTGTTGCTGCCACTCGATGGAGCCATCCGCCGCGGTCTCAGAAAACACATAGCGCCTCACCCGGGCGGGGTCGGGGGCACTGCGTCCATCGACGCGCGTGAGCGAGTCTGCGACCTCCTTGCGCGCTTGATTGACTTGCGCGTCCCACTCATCCGCCGCGAGGAGACTAGGCACGATTTGCGCGCGCAGC
Organism: Gammaproteobacteria bacterium; assembly: GCA_003132425.1. Taxonomy (GTDB): domain Bacteria; phylum Pseudomonadota; class Gammaproteobacteria; order Steroidobacterales; family Steroidobacteraceae; genus Bog-1198. The sequence continues at coordinate 7,446 of PKXS01000144.1, forward strand.
CGAATAAAAGGATCGCGCGCGCTCTCGGCGGCAATTTCAGCCGCGCTCTTGTATGTTTGAGTGTCTTGTCCGGAATGGCCGGACAGCCGCGGTACCGTCAGACGCAGCAAAGCGGGACCATCGCCGCCGCGGACGCCGGCTACCGCGTCCTCGATGAGTGCCGCGGCGGCGGCCGGATCGCAACCGTCGCCGTCGAGGACACGCAGACCGCGGAAGGCGCTGAGATTTTGCGCGATATTTCCTCCGGGTGTCTGCAGGTCGGAATGGACCGAAATTCCGTAGCCGTTGTCCTCGATGAAGAATAGGAACGGTAACCGTTCGGTGGTGACGATATTGAGCGCCGCCCAGAATCCGTTGGTAGCCGTCGATGCGTCCCCGCCGTGAGCGACCGCGATGCTGCCGGCGCAGCGCTGATCGCCCAGAACTCGCTCGCGATAGCGCAGCGCCTGAGCCCACCCTACCGCCGGCGTGTACTGCGTTCCCACTCCGCCGCAAACCGGCAGCACGCAGGCGCCGTCCTGTCGCGGTAAATTAAATACCACCCCGATGTCCCGGCCATCGCTCATGCCTCCCGCGCGCATCATGGTGGAGGCGAGCGCCTCGTCCAACGGCAGACCGAGCGTCAGTAACAGCGGTCGCGAGCGATAGTAGCCGCCCACCGCATCCCGCGCGCCGGTGAGATGCGTGCCGAGCAGAACCTGGGTGAGGTCGTGTCCGCGCGCCGAAAACTGATACAGAACCTTGCGCTCCGCAACCAGCCTCGACTCCTCTAGGTCATCGAGAGAACGGGAGACCGCTACCTGATGCAGCACGGCGCGCCAATCGAGGACGCCGCGCTGCGGCGCCTGTTGGATTTTGCCGGGACTTGCGGCCATCAGATTGCTCACATCCTTTTGCGAGGACCCCAAGACTAGTCCGCGTGGCTCGATAAGAATCGCCAAAAACCGCATTTTTTGGCATCATTCTTAGCGATATCCGCTAATTATTCATATTTGGAGAGTTGAAACATGGAGATCGATCGCTTCGATGCACGCATTCTTGCCGCAATGCAGCATGATGGACGCTTGTCGGTGGTCGAATTGGCCGACTGCATCGGCTTGTCGCCGACCCCCTGTGCGCGCCGGATCAAGGCGCTCGAGACCGAGGGAGTCATCGAAGGCTACGCGGCGATCCTCAATCCGCGCCGCATCGGCCTTGCGGTGCTCGCCATGGTGCAAGTCAAGCTGACGGAGCACACGGACGAAACGGTGGCTCGCTTCGAAAAGGAAATCGCAGTCCTCGATGAAGTGACCAATTGCTATGCCATGACCGGGAGCTATGATTTCATTCTGCAGGTCTACGGCAAGGACTTGGAATCCTTGAGCAACGTGGTCCTGAAAAAGCTGATACGCATCCCGAACGTGCGCGATCTACAATCGAGTGTGGTGCTTGCCACGCTGAAGCGGTCGGTTCGCATTCCCCTGGGACATCTGCAAATTTGAGCCTGCCGACACGAGAGGTGCGTATGTTGCCGTTCTCCACGGCCTGTGAGCGCAACAAGAATCCGATTCTAGAAGTATTGCGGGTAGCCTTTGCCGGCTGCACGCAGATTCTGGAAATCGGCAGCGGCACCGGCCAGCACGCGGTGCACTTCGCCGAACATCTGACGCACCTTACGTGGTACCCCACCGAGCAACTGGCGTACCTGCCGGAATTGACCGCGCGGGTGAAGCTCGAAGGCGCGCGCAATTTGCGGCCGCCGACGTTGCTCGATGTACGTCAAGCCGTATGGCCCGTGCGTGCTGTCGACGGCATTTTCACCGCGAACACGCTGCACATCATGTCCTGGGCCGAGGTGCAGGCCCTGTACCAGGGCGTGGGTACCGTGCTGGCGCCCGGCGGCGTGCTGTGCGTCTATGGAGCATTTCGGTACGGCGGCGAATATACCTCCGATAGCAATCGGGAGTTCGATCAGTCGCTGCAGGCGCGCGATCCGAAGTCAGGCTTGCGCGACATCGAGGCGGTCACCGCGCTCGCCGCGCAGTATGGCTTGAGCCTGCGAGCCGATCACGATTTGCCGGCTTTCAATCGGCTGCTGCTGTTTGCCAAGGAGCCGGGGTAGATCGGACTATCGGATCATCCGATCAGTGTGCGCAAACGCTGGGTCCGCGACTCACCGGATGTCGCGACCGCTCTGCACAGCAACTTATGCGCATCCGCCGCCGGCAACGCCCGGCTGAACAAGAATCCCTGTGCCTCATGGCAATCGTGCTCCTGCAAGAATAGGAGCTGAGGAAAGCTTTCAACGCCTTCCGCGGTGACCTTGATGCGCAATGAACGCGACATCGCGATAATGGCGGCCGCAATCGCGCGGTCATCGTTGCAATCGATGAGACTCCTGATGAATGACTGGTCTATTTTCAGCCTATCGACCGCGAAACGCCGCAGGCGTCCGAAGCTCGAATATCCCGTGCCAAAATCATCGATTGCCAGCGATACTCCCAACGCCTTGAGCTCTGCCAGCGCCTGTTCGGCCCAGCCCTCGTCCTTCATGACGATCGACTCGGTGATTTCGAGCTCGAGCATCGAAGCCGGGATGCCGGTTTCCTTGATGACGGAGGCCACCAGCAGCGGAAATTCCTTCATCACAAACTGCTGGCCCGAGACGTTGACCGCCATTCGCGCCACCGGCAGCTCTTCATCGACCCACGCTTTGGCTTGCGCACAGGCCTTGCGCAATACCCATTCGCCGATGGCGATGATCAAGCCGGTTTCCTCTGCCACCGGTATGAACTCCGCCGGCGGCACCACGCCGAGTTCCTCGTTGGTCCAACGCAACAGCGCCTCCATTCCCGACAAGGCTCCCGAACGTAGGTCGAATTGCGGCTGGTAATACAGGCTGAATTCCCCGCCCTCCAGCGCCTCCCGCAATTTTCCCTCCAGCGTAAAGCGATGCAACGCCGTTTCGTTCATTGCCGCGTCGAAAAACGCAAACGATCCGGGACTCCTGCGCTTCGCAAAATACATGGCCAGGTCCGCATTGCGCAGCAACATATCGACGTCGACGCCGTCGGAAGGGTACAGCGCGATCCCAACGCTCGGCGTAACCACGAGTGTATGAAGAGCCAAACGCATTGGTTCTTGCAGTTCGGCGATTAAGCGCGCCGCGACGCCCGCGGCGGCGGCGGCGTTGCGAATGTCCGGCAAAATAACGATGAATTCGTCGCCTCCAAGGCGNNACCAAGCACAACAGCTCATCTCCGACCGCATGACCCAGACTGTCGTTCACTCTCTTGAAATTGTCGAGATCAAGATACAGCACCGCGAGCATCCGCTGGTGCTGCTTCGCCGAGGCGAGCGCGCCGCTCAGCCGGTTTCGCGACTGCTCCCGATTGGGCAATCCGGTGAGTGCGTCGAAATAGGCTAGTTTCACGATTCGATGTTCGGCGCGCCATTTGCTGGTCAAAGAGATCGTCATTTGGCGAATTTCGTGAGGATGAAACGGCTTCTGCAAGTACGAAAGTTTTTCTTCCGGCGGCACGATTGCGCCGATTTCTCCGGGGTCGACATCCGAATACGCCGTGCACACCACTATTTCAATCGCCGGATCTAGCTCACGGATACGCGCGGCGGCCCACACGCCGTCGGGACCCGGCGGCATTCGCATGTCCAGAAACGCGACTGCAAAAGGTTGATTGGCCGCCAGAGCATCGCGCACCGCTGCGACCGCCTGCTCTGCCCCTTCGCAGAAGACGGGATCGAACGTTGCGCCCGCCGCAGACGCGGTCTTCGGGGCTTGATCGGCCGCGGCTTTACTGAATAAGCGCTCGCGCAGATTGTGAAACATGGCGGTGTCTTCGCTCGTCTTCTCCTCGAGCAATATCTCCCTATAGGCGTCGCGCACCTCGGCCTCATCGTCTACCACGAGCACGCGGATCACGGATTGATTGTTCTCTGACACTGCGAACCTCACGCACTTGATGTGATCGATGGATTTCCCCGCGCAGCCAGCGGCAGCATCAAATGCATCGATGCCCCGAGACCAGGACCATCGCTTGCCGCCCATATGCGCCCGCCCAGGGCGCCTATCGCGTTGGCGCACCAATGCAGCCCGATGCCATGGTTGGTCTCTCGGGATTTGGTGGAAAAGCCTTGTTCGAATACGCGCTGCAAATCATCCTTGGAAATGCCGATGCCGTTATCCTTGCACTGCAAATGCAATTGGTCGCGATCGGCTTCGCGGACGATCTCCGCCGCGACATGCAGCACGCCTTTGACTCGGCCGGCATCTCTTACCGCGTCGGCCGCATTGATGATTAGATTCTGCAATATCAATCGCAGCACCGTGCGCGCGACATGGACGGCGCCCACTTTGCGCAGAGAATCATCGGCATCGACCACCAGCCGCTGCCGGCAGGCATCCGGTACGATCTCCAATGTCTGCGCGACCAGATCGGGAAGCCGGATCGACTCGACAAAATGCTCGGTGCGGGTCGATCGCATCAGTTCGGTGAGCGCAGTTTGTACGATGGTCGCTTGGCGCTGAATGACGGCGATGTCGGCTTGGCTTTCCCTGACCGCGACCGCCGTTTCTCGGCACCCCAAGCGCAGGAATTCTTCGAGATCGGCACGCCGCGCCGACTGGTGCTTTTCGTTCGCGAGTTCGGCACACGCGAGCTCTATGTCCTTGACGGGCGCCGCGCGCAACCGCTCGCCCAACTTCGATACCCTGACACCGAGCGGGGTCATTGCATTGCCCAAGTTATGCAAGACGCCTTTGGCAAGCTCGGCGAATCCTGCCTGGTAGGACTGATCGACGAGCTGTTGGCGCGACTCGGCGACGCGTGCGACCATTCGATCGAATTCCCGTGCCAGCTGAGCGACTTCGTCGTGCCCCGGTAGGTTCAGCCGTGCGGTCAAGTCGGTGCCTTCGCCGATCGCGACCGCGTGGCGCGTCACCCGGGACAACGGCCTCAGTATCACGCGGTTCAGGCCGACGACCAATAGAATTAAGACGGCAATGGCGGCAACGATCACGTAAGCGGAAGCGTAAGTCACGGCTCTTAGACCGCGTGCGGTGATCTTGCGCGCAACTTCGACCCGCAGAGTCATCACGGGCCTCCCGTAAACATCGCGGAAGGATCGGTCGACTTGTGTCGCCTCGTCGGTCTCGGCGATCCGGTCGACGGCGTCAGACTCCCCGCCCTGCAGCATCGACAAACTCGTCTGTGCCTGCGCGCCGAGGCTGCGCACCTGCGCGGGGGTCAGCAGTCTCCCCAAGATGACCGTCCCCATCGCCCTTCCGCCGCCGCTGCCGTTGAGTACCGGAGAGGCCACGATCATCATGACGCCTTGATTGGTTTGAATGAGGCCCCTCGCCGGTTTGCCCTCCGCTAGATTTTTGCGCCACGGAAAATCGTCGGGCAGCGCTTTTAGATCGGCGAGATCGATATGCAATAACGCGCCGGAAGCCAGATCTCGCGCGCTCGAGAGCAGGATCCTGCCGCTCATGTCGGCGATCAACATCGCATTCACTTTGAGTTGTTTCAACGCGACGGGGGTTATGTTCGCGGTGACGAACGCGGCATTGTGATCCTGCACGAACCGGTACGCGTCGGCCCAGTTGCCCCAATCGGCCGCAGTCGACGCCATTGCCTCGAGGTTCATGTCGAGCGCATAGCCGATGCGCTTCATCGAAACTTCCGCGTCCTCGCGCTCCAGTTCGGCGAAGCTCGGCATGAGGACGTTCTCTTGAATGAGAATCTCAAGGGCGCTTAGGAGCGCGAACAGCAGCGCAAGCAGCAAAATCATCTTGCTACGGATCTTCATGACACTTCGTACCAAAAATGACGGCCAACGGCTGTGCGTTCGTCGTGCTTCGTTACAGGGGGCTATCGGCCGCGGGCGCGTGGCTTGACGCACGTCACATAATGCTGCGCGGATTGAGAGGAGGACCAGTTATGTTGAATTCAGCGCGCAGGTGAACCATCGTCTCGCCAGAACGGCGGACACGTCACCAAGCAGGAACAGAGGACGCTTAACAGCCAAGAAAATGGCATCAGCAAGCAGATCCCGCCGAAATAAGGGCTAGAACCGCAGCGACAAGCAGCTAAGTCCGCCGTCCATTTTCCTGAATTCGGACATCTGCAAGGTCACCAGCCGGTAGCCTCTTTCCTCGAGGGCGGCGGTCAGTTGCGGGTAACCCGCAGCGAGGAGCACGGTGTCGTTGATCCGCACGCAGTTTGCGGCATAGCTTTCGGCCGCGGACACCGCAATCCTCTCGCGAATGCCCGCGCCGCCGGCCCTGAGAAACTCCTCTTGGATGCCGGCGGCCGCCAGCCACACGCCGTCGCCCAGGTAGGCGATACCGGTCTTCAAGTGCAGCAACGAGGCGCTGGCGCGGATATCGAGGATACTGGCGGTGTAATTCATCCGGCGTAAGTGTTCCGCCAGTTGCTCCGCGCCCGGTTGGTTGGTGCGCGCGGATACTCCGATCAAGAAATGGTCGTCCACTTGGCAGATGTCGCCGCCGTCCACGGTGCCGGGCGCGACAATGTGCTGCACGTCGGAATAAAATTGACTCAACGATTCGCCGACGCTCGCGATTTCGCCGGTTCGGCTCGGCGCTCCGGGGCGCGTCAGGATCGCGCCGCGGCCGGTAACGATCGCCGCGTCCTCGACGAAAGTTCCATCGGGGTAGTCCAAGTCCGCTTCCACATGCGTCACCTGTAGTCCACAGTCGCGCAACGCTTCGCAATAGCGGCCGTGCTGGTCCAACGCCCGGTCGATGTCGGGTGGACCATTATTTGCGCCGGACAAGCCTAAGGCGAAGTTGGCGGCGGGCGGACGCACGATCGCGCGGGTGAAATGCATCAGGCGGCCTGGTTGCGCCCGGACTTCTTGGCGATCTGCAACTGCAGCTGAGCTTTGTCCAACAATCCGGAGGGACTATCCGCGGCATCCGGAATGACGGCGCAGACCCCGACGCTCACGCTGACGTAGCGCAGCACGGCTGAACGAGGATGGTGGATTCGAAGATCGCGCACCCGCTCGGACATGAGCTGGCCCAGGCGCAGCGCCTGCTCCTGGGTAAGCCCCGGCGCAAACGCAATCAAGCTGCCCCCGTCGATTCGCGCGGTGACATCGCTCGAGCGGCGCAAGCATCCGGACACGACATGCGCCACGCGGCGAATCGCCGAGTCCCCGGCGGCGCGGCCGAAAGTCGTGTTGTACAGATCCAGAGAATCGAAGTCGATTGCGAAAATAGCGATGCTGCGGCGCTCTCGCTGAGCGATCGCCCAATCGCGTTTCAATAATTCCTCCAGATAAGGAAGGGTAAAAAGGCCGGTCAAGCGATCGTCGCGAATGGCCATCGAGGTCGGTTGATGCGCGCCGCTCAATGTGTCTCTGGAGGCCCTCGGGTCCATTCTCAGCCGTTCCCCCGCATCGCGATGGTGACCCGCAAAATGAGTCACGCGTCCCTCGCCATTGCGCAACGGCAGCACCGTCATCTCGTTCCAAAACAAGGTGCCGTCCTTGCGGTAGTTGCGCAGCAGCACGCGGCACGACTCGCCCTTGCCAAGCGCCTCGCGCAGGCGATGCCGGCCGTCTTGCTCACGGTCGTCGGCTTGCAGCATTCGCAGATTTCGGCCAAGTAATTCCTCCGCGGAAAAGCCGGTCAACGTTTGAAAGGCGGGGTTGGCATAGACCACCGGCAGATCCGGCTGCTGCGCGTCGACCAACACCACGCCGTCGGGCGAGGTTTCGAGCAAACGGCGATAAAAATCACTGTCAACGCTCGTCATGACTGGCCCTCGGTCAGCACCAACGGCGGCGGGGCCGAGAGCTCTGCGATGCGCGCCACGGTGTGCTGCCATTGCTTGCCGGCGAACAGATCGACCGGCGCCTCGCCGCGCGCGCGCATTCGCACGAGTCTCGCCTGCGACGCAGGAGTGGCAATATCCGGCTCGAGGGCTTCGAGAACAGCGTGTACGGACTGTCGATCATTGCAAATGGGCAGCACATCGCAACCCGCGGCCAGCGCGAGGCGGGTGCGTGCGACCACGTCGCCGAACGCAACGGCGCCGGCCATATTGAGATCGTCCGCGAACACGCATCCGTGGAAGCCCAGCTCATCCCGCAATATCTGGGTGATCCAGCGCCGCGACAGGCTGGCCGGCAAGGCATCGACTCGCGGGAACACCACATGGGCCGCCATGACGCCGGCGAGGTGGTTTTCAATGAGCAGTCGGTACGGCCTCACGTCCGCCTCCAAATCGACGAAATCACGCCGATCGACGGGCAATGCGATGTGCGAATCGGCAATCACCGCGCCATGTCCGGGAAAGTGCTTGGCGACCCCCGCCATCCCTGCTTCGCGCATTCCCGACATGTAAGCGCCCGCCAGCGC
>PKXS01000007.1 GCA_003132425.1 Gammaproteobacteria bacterium
AGTAAATGTCAAACCTACTTAAAAGACCATGGCACCGACGTGGGTCGACGACGAGGCTTCATGGGAACGATTCAAACGAATCGCCGAAGACTCTCCAGGCAATGCAAGACTAGTGGTCGATCGTGAGTGGGCCGGTGCGGCATTGTCGGGTCAATCCATTAAAGCCAGATGGAGTTTCATTCAACGGACAACTGAAATCGAAGGACGATCGAAAGAAATACCAGCGGCCGAAAAGGGTGCGGTCTGGCTATTATTTTGCTCGACGGGGTTTGCGTGGCACGTGGATGAACTCGAAGACTTTGCAGATTTCTACCGGTTTGGGAACGCGCGCGCAGACGATTGGCTACGGAATGCGATGGACCGGTACATGCGCGAGGACAACATTGTCTTTGATCGTTCATTAGCGGGCTTTCATTACCTCGGCCGTAATCACGACGAAGTCTTCGCCCATAAGTTCGTATGGGACGTGACCGGACCACGATTTGGTCGCTCATAAGCTCGGTGAATTTTTCACCCGATACTATCTCTGATAATCCTCCGGCAAGATGACAAATTCTGTAAAATCAGCGGCTTGGCACTCGGCGATAATTCGGGCGGTAGAGATTCGGTAGAGGCACATAACGTGTGGTGGTCCGACCACAGCGATAACCGACAAAAATAGCAGGCGGTCGTCACGCATAAGGAGATCTTAGGCATGGAATTTACGCTGCATGCGCTCCGGCGGTCGACCCTGATTCGCTTCATCGCGACAGTACTATTGCTGACTCTCGCGGCTTGTAGCCAATCCAGTGATAGCGGAAAGCCTCCGCCTGACAAGAACGCGCCACGCGCGCAGCTGTCCATCGGCTACAGCCTGCTTTACCAAGAGGCCGATGGGATTCCTAAACTGAAGTGGATCTTCATGTTTAAGCACAAACCTGAAGAAATGGGGCAGGTCACCAATGATCTGGTCAGCTATTACCAGCAGCTCGTCGACACCATGCAGAGGCTATCCAAGCGATATCCCGCCATGCGCATCGACGTGGCAGCAATGTCCGAGATCGAGGGTGACGAGCGTGAAGCCATTGGCGCAGACCTGGCCAAGGACTTCGCCCCGCTCACTGGCAAGACCGGCGTCGAATTCGAGCGGGAGGCGCTACTCATGCTTTACAATGCGCTCAACGAGCAGCGTCATCTTACCGGGGCGATGGTGGGGCTCGAAACCGACCCTGCCCTGAGGAAGTTCCTGGAGACGACCAAGGCCCAGTTGGAAGCACGCTACGCGAAAGTCGGGGCGCTATTGAACCGCCGCTATTTCACTCAGTGAGTTGCGCCGTCTCGCGTGGAAGGTCCGGATGGTTTCCTGAGGCGCAGGTTGGTTGGCCGCCTACTGAACTCTTGGCCCCATCTCGCGTCTGTATGAACACTACTCAATACGGCGGAGGAACACCCTATGGCGAACAAGAGCGGATTCGACACCGACACAGGCCGCGGCGGCGAGACTCACCAGCGCGCGCCCACACGGGGTTCCCATGGGGCGGAAGGCCACCTGACCACCAATCAGGGCATCCGTGTTTCCGACAACCAGAACAGCCTCAAGGCGGGTGTGCGTGGGCCGACGCTGCTGGAAGACTTTGTGCTGCGCGAAAAGATCTTCCACTTCGACCATGAGCGCATTCCGGAGCGCATTGTCCATGCCCGCGGCTCGGCCGCGCATGGCTACTTCGAGCTGTACAAGAGTCTCGCCCATGTGACCAAGGCGGACTTGTTCCAGCGGGCGGGGGAGAAGACGCCGGTATTCGCGCGCTTCTCGACGGTGGCCGGCGGCGCGGGTTCGGTGGATACCCCGCGCGATGTGCGCGGCTTCGCGGTCAAGTTCTATACCCAGAAAGGCAACTGGGATCTGGTCGGCAACAACATCCCCGTATTCTTCATCCAGGATGCGATCAAGTTTCCGGACCTAGTGCACGCCGTGAAGATGGAGGCCGACCGTGCCTATCCACAGGCAGGCAGTGCGCACGACACCTTCTGGGACTGGGCTTCGCTGATGCCCGAGACCACGCATATGCTGATGTGGGCGATGTCCGACCGCGCAATCCCGCGTTCCCTGCGCACCATCGAAGGTTTCGGCATCCACACCTTCAAGCTGGTCAATGCCAGGGGCAAGGTTACATTCTGCAAATTCCACTGGAAACCGAAGCTCGGCATGCAGTCGACGCTGTGGGACGAGGCGCTCAAGCTCCAAGCCGCGGATAACGATTACCACCGTCGTGACCTGCACGAATCGATCGTCAGTGGCGCCTATCCGGAATGGGAACTGGGTCTGCAGATGTTCGATCAGGAATTTGCGGATGCGCAGCCTTATGACGTGCTCGATGCGACCAAGCTGATCCCCGAGGAAGTCGTGCCGGTGAGGCTGGTGGGGCGTATGGTGCTTGACCGCAATCCGGACAACTTCTTCGCCGAGACCGAGCAGGTGGCGTTTTGTCCGGCCAATATCGTGCCCGGATTAGATTTCTCCAACGACCCGCTGTTGCAGGGGCGGCTTTTCTCCTATCTCGATACGCAAAAATCGCGGCTGGGCACTGCCAATTTCCATCAGATACCGATCAACGCGCCGAAGTGCCCGATGATGAACTTTCAGCGCGACGGGCAGATGCAGATGAACGTGCCCACCGGTCGTGCCAACTACGAGCCGAACAGTCTTGCCGCACACGGCGAAGAGGGTGGACCGCGCGAATGCCCGGTAACCGGATTTGTCACCGCCCACGACCGCGTCGAAAACGATGAGCAGGGCGACAAGCTGCGCGTGCGCGCCGAATTGTTCGCCGATCATTACAGCCAGGCGCGCCTTTTCTGGAAATCGCAGACTGATAGCGAGCGGGCACATATCGCATCCTCGTTCACTTTCGAACTGTCCAAGGTCGCGCTGGAGGAAGTGCCGGCCAGAGTGGTGGCTAACCTGCGCAATGTCGATGAGGAACTGGCAACGCGCGTGGCGGCGGGGCTCGGCATCAAGGTTCCGGCTAAAGCTAAGGCGGCGCGTGCGCCGATCGACATGCCGCCCAGCGATGCCCTCTCCATCCAAAAGAACATGAAGGCGACGATCGAGGGCCGCACCATCGGTATCCTGATCGCCGATGGTTCGGACGGCGGCGAAATCCAGAAGCTAGTAAAAGCAGTCAAGTCCGCCGGCGGCAAGACGATGCTGGTCGCCCCGAGGGTCGGCAGTACCAAGCTTGCCGATGGCTCGACGCTCAAGGCGGACGGGCAACTGGCCGGTTCTCCTTCGCAGATCTTCGACGCCGTGGCGATCGTGCTGTCGGAGAAGGGCTGCCAAGCGCTGCTCAAGGAGGCCGCTGCCGTGCAGTTCGTCATGGACGCTTTCGGCCACCTCAAGGCCATCGGCGCCACCAAAGCGGCCACGCGGTTGCTCGACAAGGCGGGTGTCGAAGCGGACGAGGGCATCACCGGCCTAGGTAACGCTTTTGTCAAAGCCGCTGGCCGGCGTTACTACGCGCGTGAGCCGAAGGTTCGCACTCTTGCTTGAGGTCGCTGCTGCGAATGCCAGGAGCGAAAAAACGAACTCGGGTAGGAGCTGGTGATTGGAAAATCTGCGAACTGTCCATCTTTCCGCTCGGACAGTGGCACTCGATGCCCCGTGCACCCAGGGCAGTACGGTGAGCCTGCGGCCTAGCCATGTCATCTGCCATGACGACGGCAGTCGACGCGCGCACTCTGCGGCTTCGCGAACAGCGCCGGTTTTCTCGATAGCATCATTGGTAGCTGCGGGCTTGGATCGGATTGGGAATCTAGAATTAGTGGACCTGAGGAGTGAGAGCTGGTCTACCGACGGATCGGCGGCAACGTCCGGATTCGATACCGTGCGTTTCAGCAATTTCTTCGGCATAGCGCATACTCAACCAGGCTCATATACCATCAGGTCGTGGCGTGCCGATGTCATCGAAGGTTATGAATTCTTGCGGATGCATTCGGGGTTCGAGCGCGATCCATGGACTTGTATTGCTCGTTACGGCGGTGCTGTACGGTTGTGCGGGGTTGCCGCCCGGTTCCGATTTTCCCAAGATCGCGTCCGTGGCGCTCGCTCACCCCGAAGAAACTCCCCTTGGGCGACAGTTCGCCGGCGCGGCAGAGGAAAATGGGGGGTACTCGGCATTTCGGATCATCAGCGCGGGCGCGGACGGATTTCGCGCCCGAATGCAGATGATTGATGCCGCTCAACGAACGCTGGACCTTCAATACTATATTTTTCGCGGTGACGAGACGGGTCGCATGCTGACTGAGCGGCTGCGGCGCGCCGCTGAACGCGGAGTGCGCATACGCGTGCTCGTCGATGACGGCGAAACGCTCGCCGGCGATGAGCAGATCTTAGGGTTATTGGATTATCCGTCCGCCGAGGTACGGATTTTCAATCCGTTGTCGTATCGCGGACACTGGCGGTTGCTGCGAGACATGGAGTTCCTCTTCAATGCACCGCGGCTCGATTATCGGATGCACAATAAACTGCTGGTTGTCGACAACGCGGTCGCTCTCATCGGCGGCCGCAACATCGGCAATCAGTATTTTCAGGTCGACCCTGAGTCTCAGTTCGCGGATGACGATGTCTTTACTGCCGGGCCGATTGTCGCGCAGCTCTCCGGTACGTTCGATGAGTTCTGGAACAACGCCTTGGCCATTCCAGCCGAAGCACTGCGGGGAGGACACCGGCCGGCAATTGGTGCGACGGCGGGTGCCAAGCCCGCAAAATCGGGCGGAATCGACTACGCCTCACTACTCGCGACCGACGACCCTTATGCCGGAATTATTTCCGGCCGCCTGCCGCTTGTGTGGGCGCACGCGCAAGTGGTCCACGACAGTCCCGATAAGAAACAAGTGGTCAGTGGCGCGGCACCCGGCCGGCTGATCGCCCGCGCTGTCGAGGATACGGCTCGCGCGGTCAAGTCCGAGATCTTGCTGGTCACGCCGTACTTCGTACCGTCCGCTGGTGAATTGCAGTTGCTGGAGGACCTGCGCCGGCGGCAGGTTCGCGTACGCATCCTTACCAACTCGCTCGAGTCAACCCCGACAATTTCGGCGCAATCGGGATACGACAAATACCGGGTGCCGTTGCTCGAGAACGGAATGGAGCTGTATGAAGTCCGTTCGCGGCTGGGCAACGTTCGGGGAAGCGGTCAGACGGCAAAAGTGTCGCGCTTTGGCAATTACGCGTTGCACGCGAAATTGTATGTTTTCGATCGCCAGAAGCTATTTATCGGCTCGATGAACTACGATCAGCGCTCGAAACGGATCAATACCGAAATTGGTTTGATCATCGAGAGTCCCGAGCTTGCCCAAAAAACCGCGCTGCGCTTCGAGGCCATGATCAAGCCCGAAAATTGCTATGCCCTGAGTTTAGACTCGGTCGGAGTCCCAGGCAGCTCATCCCGGCTGCTGTGGCGAACCGAAGAAGATGGCCGCGCCGTGGAATACTCTCGCGAGCCCGCGCGCAGTGGCTGGCAAAGACTTGAAGCCAAGCTATTGTCGCTATTGCCGCTGGGCCGGGAGCTTTGATGCGTCCATCCGCGTTGGTATTAGGCCTCGTGTTCGCGCTGAGCTGTTGGCCGCTGGCCCGTGCGGGGCCGCCGGCTGTCGCGCAGAGCGAGATAAATTATCTGCTCGGTTTCGTCGAGCGATCCGGTTGCCGCTTCTTTCGGAATGGAATTGGGTACGACTCGCAGCAAGCGCAAGCGCATCTTCGCAGCAAGTACGATTACCTCGCGAAGAGGGACTTGATGCAGACGGCGGAGGATTTCATCGAACGGGTCGCGACGAAAAGCAGCCTGAGCGGAATGGCGTACTCGATTCAATGCAACGGCGCCCCGGTCGTGACAAGCAATCAATGGCTGCGCGAAGCGCTGGCCCATTATCGCGCCTCAGCCGCTCACGGCGCAGATCAGCGCTGACGGTTGCTCCCGGAAAAGCGGGCCTTAGCAGGTCAGGCCGATAGGTATTCGCCGCGACGCCTGTCCGAACGCGAACTGGATCTTGTCGATCGGCGACGCAAGGCGCAAAATTTACGGGTGGCAGGCGGACTACAATAAGCAAGTCCTGCACATCTCGCTGGGGTTCCGATCGCCAGATGAGTCTCTGAGGGGATCAAAAGCCGTCGCAGCGTCGCGCCGCGTCCGTGAAGAATGCCTTGGTCGACACCAACGATACGCTTGAGGGTCGGGCGCGCAATTGGCGCGTGGAGTTGCAGCGCCAGTGAGAACAATTTGAACCCGGGGAGATAGCACAATGAAAACACGACTATTTTTCGCTTTCAGTTTCGCATTCCTGATCGGTTCTCTGGCGCTCGCCGACGCCAGCTATCAGGAGACGACCCAGATTACGGGCGGGACCCTGGTCAGCTCCTTGAAATCCAGTCCTTTCGCGCCGAAACAGATCAAAAAAATGTTCGATCCGATCAACAGCCTGACGATGGTGCATGGCAACCAAATGGCTGTCGTATCCGCGACATCCGCGGAAATCATCGATCTCGACCAGGAGACGATCACGCGTGTCGACAACGAGAAGAAGACCTACACGGTCACGACATTTGCCGATATGCGCAAGGCATTCAAGGACGCCCCCCAGAAGCTCGAGCAGGCCCAGGCCCAGGCGAAGCAGGCGCAACAGCAGCGGCAGGCGGCGCCCAGCAGTCCGGCCTCCCAGCTCCAGGTAACTTTCGATGTGTCGGTGGTCGACACCGGTACCTCCAAAGTGGTCAACGGACAAATGTCGAAGGAGCAGGTGTTCACCCTGAAGGCGCATGTCACCGACCCCAATGCGCCTCCAAGTCAGGGCGGAAACACCGTTACCTACAACTACGTGACGGATATCTGGACCACACCCGATCCGCCCGAGGTGAACGCAGTGCGCGATTTCTATTCACGCTATGGCAAGAAGTTGATGGAAGGGGTCGACACGGCGGCCCTGATGGCGGCGATGAAGCCCGCTCTGAACAGCGGAGGGCTCAGCATGTTGTTCGCCGGTCAACCGGGGATGGGACCGGCAATGCAGGAGATGACGAAGAAAATGGCGACCGAGATGGCGAAGGTCAAGGGCACCCGAGTCCTGGAAATAACACAATTGGGCGGAGACACGGGTTTGACAACCGCGCCGGGTACCAAGCCGGGAACGACTACGGCGGCCGGCGGCGGCTTGGTGGACCAGGGAGTGACTCAGGCCGCAGGGGACACTGTAGCATCGCAGGCGGGCGGTAAGTTCGGCGAGATAGGTGGGGCGCTGACCAAGTCGGCGATTGGGCTGTTCACCCGCAACAAGCCGGNNCCCCGCCGGCGCGCCGGCGAGTTCCGTCATGTACGAAACCACGACACAGAAGTCGCAGTTTTCGCAGGAGGCGGTTCCGCCCGAAGCCTTCCAGGTGCCGAACGGCTACAAGAAAGTTGAGGCACCGACGTTCGACCAGCAAGGGAAGTAACGGCAGGCCAAGCTCTACGCGGGCGCGCCGCGCGCGGGCAGCCGCAGCGGCGAGGCGAGGTAGCAGCCGAATTCCCTGGCGAAGTCCACCGACACACGGGCATGAACCCGGCCCTGGCGGTCGAGGAACTGCGCATGATCGTTCAGGGGAACAAACGCGCCATGCCAGACGTTCGGATGGATGTACAGGCCGCGACTTCCATCGCACCAGAAGGTGACGAAGCGCTCGGGAGTGACGTCATCGCCGGGGAGGGCGAGCGGCACGACGAAGCCCTCGCCGTGCAGCGGGTAGACGAGTTGACCTCCGTCAGGATGATAATTCGCGCGCCAGATCAGCGCTCGCTCACGCTCGCTCGTTGGGCCACTGGTTGCCGCCTCTTCCGGCCAGTTGCTCCAGCCGAACAGATAACTGTCGCCCACCGCATTGTTGCGAGCGAATAGTGTTTCGCCCCTCCACCAGAATTCGAACACGCCCTCGGTGACGCCGCCTTGATCGCCGGAATTCGCATCGACCATTCGCCGGCCCTGCGCCGGCCAGCGGACGATTTCGATGGGAAAACCATGCGGGTCGTCCACGAGTGCGCCATAGCCGGCTAGGTTGGCCTCGGTCGCGATCAGGACCGGAGTCTCATGTGCGCGCCGCACCCCCGTCGTCGGAATGTAAGCCATCTCTTCCGGGTTCTTCATGAACAGCCTCCGCGTCGCCGAGCTCCGCTGCGCAATCATGCCCGATCAGCGGAATTCCGTCGCGGGCTATGCTAAAACGCGCTGATGACTAAGATTCAGATTAGGACCAAGGACGGATCGTGCCCAAGCTATGTCTATCGCCCGGCCGCGGGCGCGCCGTGGCCCGCCGTTCTCATCTTCATGGACGGACTCGGCATTCGTCCGGCCATGCTGGAGATCGGCGAGCGACTCGCCACATGCGGTTACTTCGTGTTGCTGCCGGACTTGTTTTACCGATCCGGTCCGTACGCACCCATGGACCCACATGCGGTTCTCACCGACCCCGAAAGGCGCAAGCTCCTGACGGAGAACTTTTTTGCCCTCGCGACGCAGGCCAACATCATGTCTGATACGCGCGCCTTTCTCGGATATCTGGAGACGCACCCCGACGTGAAGCCGGGAGGCATCGGTACCACCGGCTACTGCATGGGCGGCTTGATGTCGCTAGCGGCGGCCGGAACGTATCCTGACCGTATCGCCGCCACCGCTTCGTATCACGGCGGCCGGCTGGCGACCGATGCGCCGGACAGTCCGCACCTGCTCGCGCCGAAGATCAAGTCGCGGGTCTACGTTGCGGGTGCGATCGAGGATCAGTCGTTCCCCGACGATATGAAGGAACGGCTGGAACAGGCTCTGACCAAGGCCGGTATCGACCATAAGATCGAGACCTATCAGGCCAAACACGGCTGGGTGTTTCGCGATATGCCGGCCTATGATGCCGCCGCCGCTGAACGCCATTGGCAGACGATGGTCGCGCTGTTCGACGCGCAACTTAAGCGCTAGGCGATTGAAGTTGCGGCATACCTACCTGCCGATAAAGTCACAACGTTGAGATTGCAGGGCACCCGGTTTCAACGATAATGCGGTTTCTGACATCCAAGTCTCGCACAGTGCCCTCTAGGCATGGAGCAACAACAATGAGTTCAGGTTTTGTCATGCGCGCAATAGTGGTTGTCGCGGCGGCGCTCGGCGTTGCTTTGATCGCGCCGGCATCGGCACCGGCCGCCGCCGTCGCACCCTTCTCCTTCGACAACGCTTACGGCCGCCTACCGAAGACGGTGGTGCCTCTTGACTACTCCATTGCGATCGTGCCGGACGCCGCTGCCGGCACCCTAACGGGCACGGAATCCGTCACCTTGAAGTTCCGGCAAGCGACCGCGACCATCGTGCTCAATTCGCTGAACGAGACGCTGCACCATGTCCGCCTTGACGGCAAGCCGGTCTTGAGCGTCGCATCCAGCGACAAGGAACAGCTGACGACGATCAGTCTCAGAACCCCAACCGCGGTGGGACGCCACACGCTGTCGTTTTCCTACCGCGGCAAGATGGAACACGGTCCACGGGGTCTGTTCGCGCAGCCTTACGTCAGGCCGGACGGCGGCAAGGGCGTGCTGATTTCGACCAAGTTCGAGTCCACCGATGCAAGGCGAATGTTCCCCTGCTGGGACGAGCCTGCGTTCCGCGCCACATTCGAGCTGACGGCTACCGTTGCAGCCGATTTGGCCGTCGTATCCAACATGCCGATCGCCAAGCGCGTCGTCCATAACGATCTGGCAACGACCACCTTTCAGCGCTCGCCGAAAATGCCGACCTACCTGGTGGAATTCTCCGCCGGCGATCTTGCCGAGATCAGCGGGGAAGTCGGCGGCGTGAAATTGGGCGTTTGGGCCGTCCGGGGCCAGGAGAAGAATGGGGCCGTTGCGCTCTCCAATGCGCAACAGATCCTCGCCGACTACAACGATTACTTCGGCTACGCGTATCCGCTGCCCAAGCTGGATTCCATCGCGGTGCCGGGCGGCTTCTCCGGAGCCATGGAGAACTGGGGCGCCATCACCTACAACGATCAGCTACTGCTGCTGACGCCTTCCAGCACGGTTCGTAACCGTCAGGACGTATTCAGTGTTCAGGCCCACGAGATGGCTCATCAGTGGAACGGCGATCTTGTGACCATGGGTTGGTGGGACGATATCTGGCTCAACGAAAGTTTCGCCTCGTGGCGCGCGTCCAAAGAGACCGACATGCGCAATCCGACCTGGAATTGGTGGGAGGGCCAAGACGAAAGCAAGGAAGACGCGATGAAGGCCGACGCGCGCACCACCTCGCATGCGATCCAGCAACACGTGACGGACGAACTGCAGGTGACAAACGCTTTCGATCCTGCGATCACCTACCACAAGGGAGAGGCCGTTTTGCGCATGCTCGAGGCCTATATTGGCCCCGACACGTTCCGCGACGGCATACGCAGTTTCATTAAGGCGCATGCCTTTTCCAATGCAACCAGCACCGATTTGTGGATTGCGCTGAGTGCCGCGAGCGGCCGCAACGTCGGCGAGATAGCTGCCGGCTGGATCGAACAACCAGGTTTTCCGCTGGTATCCGTCGCCGCGAGCTGCGACCCGCAAGGCAAGCGCACGATTGTGTTGTCGCAACGGCGTTTTCTGCTGCAAGGCAGCGACCCGCACCCGTCTCATTGGAGCGTACCGCTGCAGATCCGCGCCGGCGCGGATGGAACGCCGCAACCATTGTTGCTGACCCAAGATTCCCAATCCGCTGCGGCCGGGCGCTGCGATCAGCCGCTGAGCGTAAACGCCGGAGCAATCGGCTACTACCGAGTGGCGTATGACGATGCGACGCTGCGCTTGAACACCCAGAACTTCGACTCGCTGTCCGATGCGGACCGCATTGCCCTGCTAGACGATCAATGGGCGCTGGTCGAGGCCGGCCAACAACAACTGGGGCGATACCTTGCACTGGTTTCGTCGATGGGAACGGACCTCGACGAACGAGCATGGAGCCAAATCGCGGATGCGCTTGGAGTGATCGAATACGACGAACGCGGCACTCCCGGACACGATGCCTTTGCCGCCTTTGCTCGCTCGATTCTACGGCCGGTCGCCGATCGGCTGGGTTGGGACAATAAGCCTGAGGAGACGCCGGGTCGCCAACGGCTGCGGCGCACGGTCATCGGTGACCTCGGTGGCTGGGGCGATCAGGAAATCGTTGCCGAGGCGCACAAACGCTTCGCGGCGTTCTTGACCGATCGCGCGGCGATCCGGCCCGACGATCAGGCGGTCATTCTTGGAATTGTCGCTCGAAACGCCGACGCGGCGACCTTCGATCAACTGCACGCGGTTGCGAAAGCCGCAAACGACGAGACGGAACTGCGGCGCTACTATTTGGCGCTGATGCAGGTTCGCGATCCGCAACTTGCCGCGAAAGCCGCAACGATCGCGCTGGCGCCGGAGATCCCGCCGCAGGCGGATGCCACGCGGTTGAGATTGGTGGCCGAACTCAACGCCGAGAATCCGCAGTTGGCCTGGGCGACATTTACCCAAAACCTCGACGCGCTGATGGTGCCGCAAGGCAGGTACGGACCCTTGATCACCGCGCAATACAGTCCGGAGATCTTCTGGAATTCGGCGCCGCTGGATCAGGTCGAGACATGGGTCAGGGCTCATGTGCCGGCGGAGATGGCGGACAATATTGCGCGCGGCATGGAGACCGCCCGCTTCAAATTCGCCGAGAAAACGACGCTTACGCAAGCGGCAGATGATTACCTTCGCTCGAATTCAGTGAAACACGGTGCGGCGAGCGGGCAATGAACGCATCACTACGGCGTCATCTCTGGCGTCAATATGCTCACCATGGCGAGAGTTCGCTCGCCCAGCGATGCGCCGGGGCCCGGCTGGTCGATGACCACGTAGAAATTCTCGGACTGTCGCCGCCTTGGATCGGAGACCACGGGGATGAGCAGGTTGATGCGATCCCTACCGGCATCGAATTGTTCGACGCGAGGGGCGACGGCCACAAAATCGGTCCCCGGTTTTGCCGTTCCGGACTCGGTCCACCACGTGAAACTCGCGTTGCCGCGCAAGTTGCCTTTGCGGCGAACCGTAACTTGAGCCATTGAATCGCCGGGCAGCACTTCGGTGGTGTCCTTGGCGAACTCTATTCGAGCCAACGGCGGATTACCCGCGGTGGCCTGCGAGGCGCTCAATGGCGGCGGGGTGGCCGGCCGTGCAGATGCGCGCGGCCGCGCCGGTATTGTGTTCGAGGCGGGAGCAGCCGCGGTGCTTGCCGCGACAGCCGGTGCCTCAGTCAAGCCGCGATCGCTCGGTATCGCGTTTGCTGCAGAATTACCGGCTGCCTCGGGCGCGCCGTCGGCGCCGCGACGCGCCGAATTCGACATTCGCGCTAGGAATGCGCCGGCATTGTCCGCGACCGAACTCGCCTCAGTGCTCCATCGGGTAACCAGGGCGCCCGGTGACGGGTAATCCGCCTTCACCCACAAAGCTGCCAGCACCATCAAAATCGCGGCCGTCACCACATAGGCGGACTTGAATCGACGCCGCGCGGGGCCCGAGTTCATCAGGACGGCTAACGCCGGTAGGCGATGCGCGCTCTTGTGCGGATCGAGCCGCCGCAGCCACGCATCGAGATCCGAGGGTCGCCGCTCGCGCTCTATGGATAGCCCGCTGCGCAGCGCCTGCCATTGATCTCGAGTCAGTCCCGCCGGCCGACGTGGGTTCAGTCGCAAGGTGCGTGCTTCGACGGCCGTGTGCTCCTGGAAAGGATGAGTACCCGACAACAGCACGTACGCGATGCACGCGAGGGCGTAGAGGTCGTCACGCGCATCGGCGCGCTGCCCTTCCAACAATTGACAGCTGGCGTAGCGCGGCGCCGCGACGGAAGATGCCGGATGCGAATCGAAGCCCGAAATCCACGGACCGGGCGCCATTTGGCGCGAGGCACCGAAATCCAGGACTCGCACCTCGCCCTCGTCCGTGATGAAGATGTTCTCTGGACTGACGTCCCCATGCACGACACCTCGCGAATGCGCGTGCGCGAGCGCCGCGCCGACGCCGCGGATGATCGCGAGCGAGTAGGACCGATTCAAAGCGGCCTCGTGCCTGCTGCGCAATACCCTGCCGAGCAAGGACCCGCTCAATAATTCCATCGTAAAAAACGTGGTATCGCCGTCGCGATCAAACTCGTGCACGCGCACGATGTTCGGGTGCGACAGCGATTGCAGGTGCTGGAATTCACGGCGCAGCTCGAGGAACAATTCCTGCCGCTCGGCGACGGCGGTATGGAGCACCTTGATCGCCAGCCGTTGGCCGGACGCGAGTGGATCGACGCGAAACTGATCCACCGCCTCGAATACAGTGCCCGTGCCCCCCTTCCCAAGCACTCTCTCCAGCCGATAGCGGCCGCGCAGCAAGTCGCCTACCGCGGGCCGTCTTCCCGCTCCGTTCGGCCGGTTCTCCCGGTTTTCGACAGCCGGCCAGGGTTGCGCGGCGAGCCGGGGACGGGGGGCGCCGATCCGGGTGGTCGTTCCTGATTCACGAGCGGGAAGCGGCGCCACCGGCAAGGGAACACTCAATTCCTCATTCGTCTCGGCGCCGACCGCTACGGATTGAATATGCGTTTCGAGTCTCTGAAACAGCTCGAATTTAATTTTTCCGCGACGATAGTATTGGTCAAGCAGCGACAGGACCTCCCAGCACGCATCGGGCGATTTCTGAGACAGTTCGTTTACCGCGCGCAGGAACGCATCCTGATCGCAGGAGCCGGCAGCCAACGCGTCCATCCACTCCTGAGCGGTCTTCGGTTTCCCCGATCTCGGGGACGTCGTCGCTATTGGCTCAATCGCGCTCATTCGACCATCCTCGGATAAAGCGGACTGCTCCGCAATAAGGCGGCTCCGGTATTAGCGGGGCATTCATTGAGCCAGGAGCCCCGAACCTCTCTCATGCTGCTATTAATAGAGTAGGGCAGCAAATTCGAAGTTCAATCAGAATCCCCGGTATTTCCGGGAGTTGGATGATTGAGTTGATGTGTCTCCTCGCGCTCGCGCGAAGCACCTACGCAGCGAAATCGAACGGTTCGCCTAGTGCTTGTCCGATGCCTGTCCGGCCGGCTGATCCTCCAGCGGGTAGGTGCGCGCGGGCTCCGCCGGGGGTGCCGCCGTGTTCGGTGCCGGCGGCGACGAAGCTGCCGGTACATCGGCTTGCGGAGCCGGTGAGCCCCTTACCGTGGTGCGCGTCGCTTGCGCCAAGCGCTCGAGGAATCGCTGCGCAATCGCAGGCGCGGCCGGCGCCTGTCCGGAGAAGATTTCCGTCGCCGTCACGCCTCTTTTGCCGTAGAAATCGGCGTTCGCCGATTTGTCGATTGCAATTACGCTGCCATCCACCGCAATGCCGCCGAACAATCCGCGCGTGCGCGCGTAAGAATAGATCTCAGCCAAATTTAAATCCGTCGCGGCAGAGCCTTGTCGCCCAAACGGTCCGGCCGCCACCGAAGCGTCCGCGCCCAGGGTGAGCCGGCCGCCGGCGATTCCCTCGACACCAGTCTTGGTCGTGAACACCAAGATGAGATCGGACGATTGCGCGCCGGCCTGAAATCCCCAGCTGCCGCCGGTCAGGGCGATGAAGGAAGGATTGCTCCAGGGTGAGTTCAAGGTGTCGCGCACGACGAGCACGCCGTTGCCGTGGCGGCCGCCGAATATCAGCGCCACCTTCGTGACGTCCGGTATCACCGCAATTCCGTACGCACGCGACAGCAGTGCGTCCGGCAGACGTTGATCCGGCATGCCTTCTACATCTTCGAGCACTTGGGTGGCCATCAGTAGGCGACCTTCCTCGCGCGCGCCGGCATGTGCAAGATTTACAACTACGGGCCCGATGACAAAGCCTGTGCTGAGCAGCAGGGCAGCGGTGATTTGTTTTCCGGTACGCATCGAGACTCCTAGAGGATCGCAGATCTTAGTATTGTAGCGAGGCGGACCCCGCTTCGGGCAGATAGTTCCACAAGCTTAATGCGGGTTGGGCGGCGCCAGAAGCTGCGATGTGTCAACCGACGGGGCCCGTGCGTTAAACTGCGGGGCATGAAAGCAGGCGGCGTATGAGTAAGGTGATCGTGATTGCCCATCGAGGCGCGAGCGGCGAGCGGCCGGAGCACACCATCGAGTCCTACCGGCTCGCCATAGAACAGGGCGCGGATTATATCGAACCCGACCTAGTGATGACGCGCGACGGGGTGGCGATCGCGCGCCATGAGAACGAAATCGGCGGCACCACCAACGTCGCCGATCATGCGGAGTTTGCGTCGCGGCGCCGCACGCAGACCATCGACGGCGAAACGATGACAGGTTGGTTCAGCGAGGATTTCACTCTAGCCGAGATCAAGACGCTGCGTGCGCGCGAACGTCTGCCGGAATTGCGGCCGCGCAATCGAGTCTACGACGGTCAATTCACCGTGCCGACATTTGATGAAATCCTGCAATTGGCGGTGAGCGCCAACGGCCGCCGCGGTGCGGGTAGCCGCATCGGGGTGTATCCGGAGACCAAACATCCGGCGCACTTTGCAAGCATCGGTCTGCCTCAGGAGAAGGCGGTCTTGCAGACGCTGGCGCGCTACGATTACGACCGCGAAGGCTCGCCGGTATTCATTCAGTCCTTCGATCCGCGGAACTTGAGGCAATTGCGCGGCCTTACGCGCTTGCCGCTCGTGCAGTTGTTTGAAGATGAGTTGGGTGACTTGCGCCGGGTCGCGGAGTACTCGGATGGCATCGGCATTGCAAAATCACTCGCTGCACCCGAGGCTGTGCGTGCCGCGCATGCTCTGAAACTTAGCGTTCACGTATGGACGTTCCGCGCCGAAAATGAGTTTCTCCCCGACGATCTAAAGATCGGGGTTGCGCCGGCGGCGCATGGCGACTTGCCTGGTGAGATCGAGCGTTATTTGCGGCGCGGCATCGACGGATTCTTTACCGATTTTCCGGCGATTGGAGTACGAGTCCGCGACGCGGCTACATTTCAGCGGCCCAGCCCGAGCACCAGCCGCTGACGGACACCAATTTCCCCTGAAAGAGGCTGCACGGGCGGTAATTGTTTCCGGGCGTGCCCTGCAGCTGGAGGCAGTTCTCGCAATTGGATCCCTTAAGGTAGCTCGGGTATTTATTGGCATCGACCCGATTCGCGTTCTCGACGTAGCCCAAGGCCACCGCGGCAGGATCCTTGACATCGAGCCGCGCCGGCTCCGCGCTTTGCGATCTGGAGGGCAGTAGCGCCGCGAGGCCGCCGATGACTGCGAGTTGCTGGACGAGCGCACGCCGTGGTACTGAAATTTGCATCTTTGAACCCCCTCGGGTCAGAAAAACATCGACATATAGAGCTGATAGACGGTCGCGTTGAAGTGGTACAAGGGCTCAGCACCCGGTTGGTATTCCGGCAATCCAAAGTCCCTGATGTCGGTGAAGTCGAGGTAGTGGAATGCAATTCGGCTGATGTCCAATGTGGCGGTGCCGCGTTTGAACATCTTCCAGCCGTCGGGCAGAAAGGCGTAAGTGGCTTTCACGCCGATGGTGTTATTTTCAGATGACGCCAAATCCTGGTCCCGCGCCATGAAATTCTGCGACCCGGCAAACGGGAATAGATCGCTATAAAACGTCGCTCGGTTCTGCTTGTAGAAGCGCAATCTCCCCTCCAGGATCCATATATTGGAGAGTGGGTGGGTGTAGTCGAGCTCGTAGGTATTGCCGACGATGCCCCAGGTGTCGCGATAGTATCGATAGGAACCGGTGATCGCGGCCCGATAGGGCAGGTAGTACTTGGCTCGCCCTTCGATTGCGGTGCTCACGCGCGTGTCGGGGTAGACCTGGCTTGCCAGCGAGTAGCCTTTAGCGGGGTTACTGGGATCGAGATAGCGAACAGATCGGTAGGGGTTGGCCAAGTAGCCGTCGTCCGTGATGACATTGAGAGTCAAGCCGGTGATCAAATTCTTGGTGAGAATCTGCGACAGTCCCGCCGTGTAACTTCGGTCTTCCGCATGCCCCAACCAAACGATTTTGGGAGGCGTGATGCCGAGGCCGTCACCACCGATGTTTTCGCCGACTCCGTCGCGGCTGCGGGAAAACCCAAGATTCAATGTCGTCAAATCGCCGAACATGTCCTGACTTAAGGCAAAACTCGTGGTATTGGAGATGTAGTCCCGCTCCACACTGTTGATGTAGGTCGCCGTGTACGTCGTCTTGTCATGCACAAATTCGGCTGTGAGCGTCTTTTGTTTGCGCGTGTCCTTAATCGGGCTTGCGTTGCTCAGGACGTCGACGGACGCGCCGCTCACCTTGTCGACGAAGTAGTTGGCTTCGAGAGCGAAGTCCTCGGTAACTTTCTTGCGCACTAATACGGACTGGCCGGTGATATCCATGCCGCCGCCGCTGTACTTGCTGTAAAAGAGGTCGGCGCGGTCGTCCGGCAGCACATCGGCGCTCGTGGCGCGGACCAGGAGCAGCGCCGTGATCACCGCGGCTCTCGCCAATATGCGCTGCGTGGACACCATCTCCGTCAATTGCAGCCGCAGCCGCCGCCCGCGCCGCCGGTAGCGCCGCGCGATCCTTCCCGCGTCTCACGGATGTGATCCAAATAGGCCGCCGAGATGGCGTCGCGGTCCCAGGCCATGATGGGGTCCGCCAGCCGGTCCCGCTCGTAGGGTTTGACCCAAGGCTGGATGTTGCCGCAAGCGCTCAACAGCAGCAGGGCGCCGGCCATGTACACGGGACGGAGGCTGCGCATCGACTACTCCCGGATGAGTTGGCGAATTTTATCCTGGTACTCGTTCTCGTCGCCGGGCTTGTACCCGCGGTGGATGTAGCGAATCTCCCCTTTGCGATCGATGATGACCGAGCTCGGCATTTCGTCGACATGATAGGCCTTGCTAACCTGGTTCGCCGGGTCGAGCAACACCGGGAAACTCACAGGCTTTCGCGCCAGCAGTTCCTTGACGGCAGGCTCCTCCTTGTCCACATTGACACCGATCAACGTGAAGCCGGCGGGTTTGTACTTCTTGTACATCTGATCCAGCAGCGGCATTTCTTGCTGGCAGGGGCCGCACCAGGTCGCCCAGAAATTCACCATCACCACCTGGCCCTTGTATTGGCTCAAGGCGCCCTGTTGCCCCGACAGGTTGGTCAGGCTGAACGGTGGCGCCGGGCTGCCGGAGTTCGCTGCAAAGGCCGCGGCGGTGATCATGATAGCCGCCATCGTGCAGCGTCTGAAGAACTTTGCAGTGGAGGTTTTCATTCATTTCTCCTGTTGAGTCGGCAAAAGGTTGCTCAAAAAAATGTGCTGAAGCCCAGCGTGGCTTCGATGTTGTGAACGTTCTTGGTAACGCCGAACAAGTCCGATTCGAACACGTGGTCCCGGACGTCCAAGTGCATCGCAAGCCAGTCCGTTATCAGAATGCGGTCACCCACCCCAAAGTTCAGCGCGAACTGGTCCTGGTCGGCGAACTTCACATCTCCCATACCGACCGTCACGTACAATGCATTATTAAATGCGCGTCCCCGCCCGAGAAATAGCTCGCCGGGTAATACGTTGTAACCCACGTCCAAGTCGTAATACGTGAACTGTCTCCCAGAGCTGCTGACCACGGTGATGTCCGGAAATACGTCCTCAAGACTGCTCAGTCCCGCCTTCGAGCGGGCCAGATAGCCTTCCAAGAAAAGGTCCTCCGTCACATGGTAGGCCGCGCGCACTCCGTAGATCGGGTTGGTGCCGAAATCCTCGATGCTTAGGGCGCCGAAGTAGGCGCCCAGCTCGAAGTCTTTGGCTTTGATCTTCGGCGTCTTTACTTCGCGGCGCGTCACCTGCGGCTCGATGACGGACGGATCCGCCTGCGGCTCCTCGGCAACGACCGGAGCCGGCGTCTTGTCCCCGCGATGGAACCAGCCGCAGCCGGACAGCAGGGCCGCCGCTAGAAAAACACTGCTAAGCCGAATTTCCATTCTTCCAGTTCCTCATTCACATTGAGCCTATTGAAGACCACATAGGCGCGCCAATCGACGCGCCACATGAATCGTCTGGTGATGAACCCGCGCGCACCCACCGAGGCGTAGGCCATCTGATTGGCGTTCTGCAACGGTGCGGGCGGAACCTTATCTTCGATGTACTGATACGCGGTGCCGATGCTGGCGGTGGGCGAGAACCACTTCCACTCGGGCACGAAGGTGTGCCGTATGCCGATGGATGCGATGTATCGATTGTCGAGCGTGCCCAAGGCCTGCTGTACCACGGCCTCGATGTCGAGGCTGTCCGTGAATCCATAGTCGACGTAGGCGGTGACGAGGTTCTGGCGGTTATACACGCCGTAGCCCGCACCCAGTTCCCAACGGTGCGTCGGAAAGTCCGGGTATGGTGGGATCGGCGCCGGCTCTCCGGAGGCCAGCCGAGTCTTCGCCAATTCTTCGCGGCGCACCCAGCCCTCTTGCCCGCGCGGCGCGCGCACTCTGTACCAATCGGTGCGGCTGTACAATACCGTGACGACCTCGTCGCGGCCCACCACGTACACGACGGGATAGCCGCGGCCCGGACCGCTGTGCATTTCGAGGTAAGGTTCGGTAACGACCAGCTCAAGCGGTTGTTCTTTGGCATGGACAAGACCAACATTGAATGCCTGCAGCAACAGCAGTAGCGCGGGCAGTCGTCGCATCAGCTCAATTCGCTACCGGTGCGACGAATGGGTCGTTGTAATACTGTCCGCCGATATCTAGCCATTCCGAGATCAAACGCAACTCCGCTGGCGTTAGCCAAGTGTTATGACTGCCGCTGGTGCCGAATACGCTGAAGAAACTCGTCGAGCCGACGGCGCTGCCGGCCGCCGCAGGCGCCGCCAGCGGCACCGGAATCAGAGTCGGCAAACCGGTGGTCGGATCCGGCGGGCCATCGGGCACTAGCACGTCCTGCAACCCCCCCATATTAAGCGCCTGTTCGTCGTGAGGGAACAGAAGTTGTTCATAGGAGGTTACCACGGTGGTATCGACGCTCGATGCGCCGCCGGTCAAATCCAGCTGCCCCAACGGGACTTGTATGGCATTGGTCGCGCCCAACGTATTGTGGCACCCGGTGCAGGTCACCGAAGTATTGGCCACGCCGCCCACGGTCGCGGTGCGCGGCGACAGATTCCAGATGGGTTGCAGTTGACCCACGTACAGCGGCGGCATGTTCGGAAAGTATTCAATGGTGCTTCGGCATTGTGCGGTCCACGGAACACAGTTCGCATTGACGGGCGAAGGTGTCGACAGATTTGAATACAGATACGAGAAGGGAGTGTCCACCATCCCCGCAGGCAGCGTCACGCCGATGGTCCAGACGTTGGTGTAAATCACGTCGGCGCTCAGGATCTGCGAACAGGTCATGGTGCTCCCCGACTCGCAGCTGATCCTCCCCAACGTTTGCGCCATTGTTTCGCCGGCATTGGCGAACAGATTCGGGTTCGTATTCGGAAACGGACTGCCCGTGGTGGGCGCGCCGGGATTGACGGGGGTCGAGAGCCCCGAACGGCCGTGTGAAACGGTGGCGGTCGTGCTATGGCAGCCGTTGCAGGACTTTGTCTCCCCGGGCAGCAACTGCAGCCAGCTGGTGTGCTGCACCGTCACGCGTTGCGCGTTCGCGTCGAGTATGTCGATCGTGAAGGGAACGTTGGCCGGCACCTGGATCTGCACCGATCCATCCGGCTGAATAGGCGCGTAGCCGAGAATTTCGCGCATGCCCATGCCGGCCGGCCCGAAGGCCGAATCGTTGATCTTGCGCACCGTCTTGCCGGGTATTTCGACCGCCTTCTCGATCCTGATGAATCGATACGGCCGCTGGTAAAAGCCGGCCTGGCTGGGATCGGCTTGCGTGGCGATGTTCGGCTTGGCGGTGTCGACCCCCGCGAAATCGTAAGCGCTGCTGATGTCCAGCAGACCCACGTCATTGGTCGCCATGGTCTGCGCCGCCGTCGTGGCGGGCGTCGCATCGGGGATGACGGTGGGAGGAGGGGTCCGTGCCTCCAATATGACCGGCTCGACGATCATGACACCCGCTTCTGCGCTGAGCAGTGGGCTCAAGGTTCCCGCGTCGAAGTCGTAGACCCACAGCGTGTATTGGGGAGGCGCCTGTTGCACGTTGGCGCCGGCCGTATTGTCGGCGTTGCACACATTGGTCGCCACCGGCGTCACGGTGGTATCCAGCACCAGGCACGGCGACCAACTCACGAGCATTCGGTTCGTGCCGTCATACAGCGGGTAGGCGGATGCGAACCTGCCTCCCAGGGACGGCTTGAGCGCATCCGTGGTCACACCGAGCGGCGTTGCGCTCGCTTGCCCCGGGCCCGCCGCTGCGCCGCTCGGCGACGCGCTTTGATTGATTTCGACGTATTGAGCCGCGTCGATCAGCAGCATATCGCCGCCGAGCTGCGTGCCCATGAACGGCCGGTCGATGGCGATCAACTTGCCGTCGGTGCGCTGTCGCGCGTTCAAAAACTGGATTACGTTGTTGTTGGTGCCGGCAATATTGGCGCCGGCGGCATGGCTGTTCGCTCCGTAATACAACTGCAGTCCCGTACCGTCGGGATTGGCCACATACAAGCTGATCTGGTCCGCGCCGTTGGTCACTTCCCAGCGCGAAAATACGATTTGGCCGTTGCTCAATACCGAGGGAGCGAAATCGTGGTTTGTGTTGAAGGTGATCTGATGCATGTCGGTGCCGTCGCCGTTCATGACATGCAGCAAAAATATGGCCTGTTTGCGATCGTCGGTCACCGCCTGGTATTGCGGGCGACCCTCGTCGAGCAGAATGGCCTGCGTCGCGAGTTGCCGCGTTGATGCAAACACGATGCGGCCGTCGGGCAGATAATGCGCGCCGACGTCATGACCGCTTGTAATGTCGTCGTTCGTCAGTTGCGTGACCGTCTTCGCGACGGCGTCATATTGGTAGATATGCCAGTTGGGTTGTGTGACAGCCGTATTCGGCTGGTTCGGGTTAAGGGGTAGGCGCAGCGAGAACACCACTTTCGTGCCGTCAGGCGAAACATCCAGATCGCGAACGTCGCCCATGCCCTGGGTGATGGAGCTCGTTACGTTGGTTTCCGCACCACCGGCGCTGGCTTGGTCCCGCACGTACAGATCTCCCCCTGCGGTGGAGGTGATCAAGTCGCGCACATCGAGCGTATCGATGACGGCGGCCGCGGGCACCGGGCGCTTGACGTAGGCCAGCGGATAATTGGTGATTCCGGGAGTGAGAGTCTCGCCGCCCGCGACTCCCGGCGCATGTCCGCTGGTCGCACTACTGCATCCCGCCGCCGCCAGCACGGGAAGCAATAGTGCGGCGAACTTGAGCAAACCGTGACGCAGTTCCCGGTGATGGACGATGTTCATTTATCGGATACTCACAATCGATAATCGTGTTCATTCTGTTAACGCACTCACAGAAGAACTCGCCTGGTTCCGCTTCTCTGTGCACCAGAGCGCGGGATCATTGAAAAGTTGAACGCAGGATATAGGGCGCCCACCAGCCGCCGGTACTGTCGCGAAACGGCGACGTCGTTCCGATGAGACATTACTTTACAGGCTTTTTGTTGCGTATATTCGCACCACGTCGAAATTCACAACTCACGCGAGTGGATGTGCATATGAAGAACGGGATGGAATCGCGGATCAGACGAATCGCACGGCGAGCGGTGGGGGCGCCGCAGGCTGCAACGCTCGCGCTGCGCGCCGCGATTTACGCCGGCGCGGTCACGCTGTTCGGCGCGCATGCGCTCGCGGCCGGTCTGACCGCCGATCAAGCGACGCGAATTTACAATCGCATCGCGGGCGTGCCGCCTTCGGCCGCCGTGCTCGCCCAAATGATGGCGGCCACGGACCCGGTAACCGCCGCCCTCATCGCGACCAATGATCCCGCGTTCTACAACGGCACCATCCGCAACCTGGCGGCGCCCTGGACCAATCGCGACCAATCGGTATTCGTGCCGCTCAACGATTACACCGCCACCGTGGTCGGTGTGGTGCGCGACAACATTCCATTCAACACCCTGCTTAGCGCCGACCTCGTCTATATCGCCGGTGCGAGCGCCACTTCTGCCTACAGCCTGCCCGCCTACTCGCCGGCGAACAACGATCTGTATCAGGAGATGGATGACAACAACGTCGATCTCAGCTCCCCGGCCAATTTGGTATCGAGCACCCAATCCGCCATCACCGGAATTCCCACGGCGGCCACCGCCGGAGTGATGACGACCCGTGGCGCGGCCAGCGCTTTCTTCGTCAACGGCACGAATCGCGCGATGTTCCGCTTCACCATGATGAATCATCTTTGCGACGACTTGCCGACCATCATGGACACGACCCGGCCGCCGGACCGGATACGCCAGGATGTGACCCGCAGCCCGGGCGGCGTCAGCACTTTATTTCTGACCAACTGCGTCGGTTGCCACAGCGGCATGGACCCGATGGCGCAGGCCTTCGCCTATTATAACTTCACGTATCCCGCCAGCGAGATCGGCGCAACCGCGTGGCCCGTCGGGCAAATCGTGTACACCGCCGGGCAGGTGCAGCCGAAGTACTCGATCAACAACACGAATTTTCCGCAAGGATTCGTGACACCGGACGATAGCTGGAACAACCGCTGGCGCACCGGCCCGAATCAGGTCTTGGGATGGAGCGCCGCCCTTCCGGGGAGCGGCAGCGGCGCCAAGTCATTAGGGACCGAACTCGAGAACAGCCAGGCATTTGCCAGCTGCCAAGTGACGCGAGTGTTCAAGGATGTCTGTTACCGCGCGCCCAGTAGTGCAGGCGACGTTGCCCAAGTCACCTCGATGATCACTTCGTTCCAAAACGGCTATTCGCTGCGGCAGGTCTTCGCTCAGAGCGCCGCCTACTGCATGGGGAATTGAGCATGAACGTGACACGCATCACCGGCTTGGCTTTCCTCGCGGCGTCCTTCGCCTTAAGCGCCTGCGGCGGCGGCGGCGCCGCGACGACGGCCACGGCGGCGTCCGCGCCGACCAGCACTGCGAACGCCTACACGGGACCTGCGCCGGCGACCGCCGATGTCCAGGCCTTCGAGGTCAATTTCTGGAACAACGTGCGCTCGCAGAACCGTTGCGGCCAGTGCCACAACGCGACCACTCCTGCGCAGATGCCGAATTTCGCGCGCAGCGACAACGTGAACCTCGCCTATTCGCAGGCCAACACGGTGGTCAATCTGGCCTCTCCCGCAACGTCGCTCATCGTCACCAAGGTGAGCGGCGGCCATAATTGCTGGCTCGCGGACAATAGCGCCTGCGGTCAGATCTTGACGACCTGGATCAGCAATTGGGCGGGAGCCACCGGGGCGGCGTCAGCTACTCAGGTGCAACTGACGGCGCCGCAGCTTGTCTCGGTCGGGCAGAGCTTGAACTTTCCGGCGGACCCGACCGACTACCAGAACACGGTGTACACGCTCACCAGCGTGTATTGCTCCGCCTGCCATTCGCCGAATGCCTCGGCGCCGCAGTCACCCTATTTTGCGGGCCCTCTGAGCCAAATCCTCGCCGACTATCAGGCCGCGATACCGAAGATCGATTTCACCGGGTGCACGCCGTTCAATGCGGCCACCTGCGGCACGAATTCGCGCTTCTATCAACGGCTCGCGATCGACAATCACAACTGCTGGAGCAACTGTGCCACCGACGCGGCGCTCATGCTCGCGCAGATTCAGAAGTTCGCTCAAGATTTGACCCCAACCAATATCGACCCCGCGTTGGTCGTCAGCAAGGCGCTCACCCTGTCTCAGGGCACGGTGGCGAGCGGCGCGAATCGCTACGATGCCGACACCATCGCCAAGTATGAATTCGAGACCGGCACGGGTTATGTGGCTTACGATACCAGCGGCATCGATCCGGCAGCCGATCTGACGATCACGGGCAATGTGACCTGGTCGGGCGGCTGGGGCATCATTGTGGGCGCCGGCGGCAAGGCGCAGGCCACCACCTCGTCGAGCTCGAAGCTCTATAACTTGATCCAGGCAACCGGCGAGTTCTCGATCGAGGCCTGGGTCTCGCCCGCTCTCGTCGCGGCCAACAATTCCTACATGGTCAGTTATTCGGGCGGCGACACGACGCGCAATTTCACGCTCGGCCAGACCAACCAAGACTATGACTTCATGCTGCGCGGCTCGAATTCGGACTTGAACGGCATGCCGCAGCTGCAGACCCTGGACGCCGCGATGCTGCTGCAGGCATCCTTGCAGCATGTGGTGCTGACCTATGATCCGGTGAACGGGCGCCAAATCTACGTCAACGGTGTAAACGCGATTGTGCCGGACCCGCAGAAGGGCGGCACCATCTCGAACTGGGACAGCAGCTTCGCGCTGGTGCTCGGCAACGAAGTGTCGGGCGATGATTCCTGGCAAGGCTTGATCAAGTTCGTCGCGATCCACAGCCGCGCCCTGACGGCGGCGCAGGTTCTGCAGAACTACAACGCCGGGGTCGGCGAGCGCTACTACATGCTGTTCAGCGTGGCCGGGGTGGGTGGCCTTGCGCAGTCCTCCTACGTCATGATGACGGTGAGCCAGTACGACAGTTACAGCTACCTGTTCTACCAACCGACGTTCATCTCGTTGGATCCGACCGCCAAACCGAACAACATCCCCCTCAAGGGTATGCGCATCGGCATCAACGGCACGATTCCGCAGGTCGGCCAGGCATATATACCGCTGAACACCACGGTGACCGCGGCGAGCTACACGTCCCAGGGCGAGGTGCTGTCGAACATCGGCACGGTGATCGGCCTGGAGAACGGACCGCTCACCGATCAGTTCTTCCTGCAGTTCGACCTGCTCGGTACTCAATCCGACGCCATTGTCGAGCCGCCGACGGCCACGCCCCCGATGCCACTCGGACCGGTGGTGGCCGACGTGGGTGTGCGCACATTTGCGCAGATTAATTCCACGTTGTCGGTCCTCACCGGCGTGCCGACCACGAATCCGGCCGTGGTCGCGACCTATATGAGCGTGCAGCAGCAACTTCCCTCCGTGCCGACCCTCGAGGGATTCTCGGCTGCCAACCAAGTCGGCACCGCGCAGCTGGCGATTCAGTACTGCAGTACGATGATGAACACCCCGGCATTGGTGTCGCAGATGTTCCCCGGCGTGACATTCAACGCCTCGACGTACCCTGCGCAGACCAATCTGGTCACCAGTGCGCTCGCGGCGCGCGTGCTCAGCAACGGCTCGACGCAGACCTTCCCGAACCAGCCGGCCGCATCGACGGTCACGACCGAGCTCAACAACCTGATCGGCATCCTGTGCACTGGCAGCAGCCCGTGCAATAACCTGCCGCGCGTCACGGCGGTGACCGCCGCGGCCTGCGCGGCAGCGTTCGGCAGCGCCGACATGTCGATCAATTAAGCCAAGACGAATCGAAGAGGCTGTTCCTATGCGCAAGAAGTTCAAGAAATCCAAGGCTCTGGGTCTACACGAACCGCTGCGCCATGCGGATCATCCGCGGCCGACGACGCGCCGGCAGTTCATCTCGCAGAGTTTCATGACCGGCGGCGCCACGGTGCTCATGCCCTCGATATTCAGCCTGCTTGCTAATCCGCGCTCTGCAAGCGCCTCCCCGGCGCTGCCGGCCGATATTGCGGCAGCGGTTGCCGCATGCCAAATCACGGCGGGCGCCGGCTTGATTCCCTTCATCTGCTTTGATCTCTCGGGCGGCGGCAACATCTTGGGCTCGAATGTCTTGGCGGGCGGCCCCAAGGGTCAACTCGATTTCTTAAGCGTGGCGGGCTACAACAAGCAGGGGCTGCCGGGGACCATGGTCCCCAATCCCAGCACCACTGGGAATTTCATCGACAGCACATTCGGGCTGCGCTATCACTCGGACAGCGGGCACCTGCGCGGCATGAAGAGCGTCGTGAAGACCGCCTCGGCCATGACCAATACCACGGGGACGGTGATTCCTGCCCTGTCGCAGAACGATACCAGCGATAATCCCCACAATCCGATGTATGGCATTTACCAAGTGGGCGCCCGGGGCGCCTTGCTGAACCTCATCGGCTCGGAAAGTTCGGTTTCCGGCGGCAACTCGATGTCGCCGCCGACCATGATCAATATCGCCGCTCAGCCGACCAAGATCGCGGACTCGACCGATTCGCAAGGCTTGGTCAACACCGGGCAACTGAGCACCTTGCTGCCCAATCCAACCGGCCCGATCACCGTGCCGACCGACGTTACCAATGTGCTCATGTCCATGAAGCGCATCAGCGATGCCAAGTACCCACAGGTCACCGCCTACGGGGCTCTCCCCGGCGGCGCGCCGGTCGCGCCCAATACTGCGCTTGGAATGAACGCAGCCGCGTTAGGGCCGAGCGGAACCCAGGCCTGCGCTTACACCAAGTCAGCGTATCTTCTCAATAGGTACCCCAGCCCCGCCGCGATCGATCCGGACGTCGATCCGAATATCGTCGGCGCGAGCGGAATATTCTCGACGGCTGAATACCAAGGCAATTCGGATTTTCAAAAGACCGCCGCCGTCATGAAGCTGGTGATCGATGGCGATGCCGCGGCCGGCACCATCGAGCTGGATGGCTTCGACTATCATACGGGCGAGCGCGCCACCGGCGAGACTCGCGACTTCGCCGCCGGCCAGTGCATCGGCGCATGTCTGGAATATGCCGCGCGCGTGGGCAAGCCGGTCATGATTTATGTGTTCAGCGATGGTTCGCTCGCCAGCAACGGCATGATCGACACCTCCGTGGCGGGCCGCGACAAATGCGTGTGGACCGCCGATAACCAAAATGTCGCGGCCACCTACTTTCTGGTGTACGACCCGAAAGCAAAGCCGACGCCGGCGCAGAGCAATCCGGAAATGAGCTTGCAGTTAGGTTACTGCAATCCGGATGGCTCGCAGAATACGACCAGCAGCCCTGCGGGCAACAACGTGTTCAACCTGGTTCAGACCGTGGTGCTGAACTACATGGCGCTGCACAACACCTCGGCCGTGACGAATTTCCCGACCCTCTACGGCACGCCCAACGTGAACAACACGCTGGGCACCGGATCTGCGCTGCAGTCATTGATTTCATACCTACCGCTCGCCAGTCTCGTGAACGGCCTCGTGCCGGGTTGATCGCTCGCGGGCCCGGGCGCGGGGTTGGACGCGGATCGCTGTCTCTATACAGAGACAGCGTTATTCCATGAATGTGCGGCCCGTCATAGTGAAATCTCGCAAAGCCGTGCCGCTGCGCGTTGACACTGCGGCTCGCACTGTGCGATTTTGCATAATATGTGATCTGGGCAAATCCGCGAGGTCGGCGCCGCATGCGTAGTAGGTTTTTTGCCGGCAGTCTCGTGCTCGGCGCCGTGATGGCGATGTCCTCCATGGCCGCCGCACCCACATTGGTGGGCAAGGAGGCGCCGGATTTCGTATTGAAGGGTCTGGACGGCACCAACCTGCGGCTCTCGGAATTTCGCGGCCAGGTAGTGCTGGTCAATTTTTGGGCGCGGTGGGCCGGGGACTCGCGTCAGGAAATACCCGCGCTCGATCGCATCAATACGACGTACAACCGGGCCGGTCTCGTGGTGATAGGCGTGTCGGTCGACGAGGATCTGCGGCGCGCCAGCGAGTTTGCCGGATCGATGAAGGTCTCCTATCCGATCTTGTTCGACACCGGGTCCAGTGTCGGACGCGACTACTTGCTGCAGAAAATGCCCATGACGATTCTGGTGGATCGCGCGGGTGTCGTACGCTACTCGGTCACCGGCTTCAAGCGCGGCGATGAGCGCGCGTACCTCGATCAAATACGCGAGCTACTTCGCGAGTAACTCCATGGGTCAGTTATGAATCGCAACTGTCGAGCTGTTTCGAACGTGGTGCGTGCTAGCCTTTTGGCCTGCGCGTCGGTCTCCCTGGCCGTTGCGCAAGCACCCGCGCCAGCGCCAGCGCCCGTGCCCGTGCGCGCACCCACCGCGGCGATGCCTGCGCCGGAGGTGTCCTCCGCGCCGGGCGCCGATGCGCCGCCGGCCGACTCCAAGACGCTGGATCAA
>PKXS01000017.1 GCA_003132425.1 Gammaproteobacteria bacterium
GCGTGCCGCCGAGCCGATGCACGAGCTCGAGGATGTTCGGTAACTCCATCGTCCCCTCGACCTTA
The DNA here is from genome assembly GCA_003132425.1 of Gammaproteobacteria bacterium. Classification (GTDB taxonomy): domain Bacteria; phylum Pseudomonadota; class Gammaproteobacteria; order Steroidobacterales; family Steroidobacteraceae; genus Bog-1198. The sequence goes on from PKXS01000017.1 coordinate 66, forward strand.
GAGTGCGAGGCGAGGATTTGCTCGAGCAGCGTCGAGCCCGCCCGCGGTAGGCCGACGATGAAGATCGGGTCGGGCCGCTCGCAGCCCACCCCGGCACGGGTCCGAAAGAACTCGGTCGTGCAGATTTTCCTTTGCAGCGCGAGGTCACACTCCATGTTCGCCGACTCGTAACGTACCTCCTGCTGCTTGAGGGAGTTGGCCCGCGTGTAGTAAGTGAAGGACTCCTCGTACTCGCCCCGATCCTCGAGGGCTTTGCCGAGCGCAAAGCAAAGGTGGTACCGGTCAACTGGACCGATCCTGTGGGCCACCTCCTGGGTCCGCATCTGGGCTAGCTCTTGATCCGTGAACCGGTAGGTCTTCAGGTTCGCGAGGCTCCAGAAGGCTTCGCCGTAATCGGGCTTCTGCGTGCAGGCGGTCCGATATGCCTCGATGCCATTCCGATAGCGCCCCAGCGTCTTGAGCACGTGTCCGACCGACACGTGCATCTCGGGATCGTTCGGCCGCTCCGCAAGCAGCCGGTTGAAAGCATCGAGCGCCTCCTGATGCGCACCGAGCCCAACGCACTGCATCGCGCGGAGCGTGCGGAACGCGCGATCATGCGGAGCGGCCGTACAGAGGATTTCAGCCTGCGCGAGCGCCTTCGGGAACTTCTGTCGTTTATTGAGGACGCGGGCGTACTCAAAGCGCGCCTGAAGATGATCCGGTGCCATCTCGACGCACGTTTCGAGGAGTAGCTCCGCGTCGTCGAGGACGTTAAGCTTGACGCCCAGCTCCGCGAGCAGCCGCATGGCGTCCAGATGCAGCGGGTTCGCGATCAAGAATGGACGGATCATCTGCTCTGCCTTGTAGAGGTGCCCCTCATTCATCAGGCTCGACGCCGTGACAATGACCGGATGCAGCTGCGACAGATGCTGGAGCTGGGTCGCGACGTGCTCGGCATCGGCGCGCCGTTCGGCCGCACGATACAGGTCGCCCAGATTCCTCCAGCTGGCGGGCAGTGCGCTGTTGTGAGCAACGGCTTGCTCAAACGCGGTGATCGCGGCGGGCAGATCCGCGAGCGTTCGAAGGCAATAGCCGCGCTCCTGGAAGAGCCGTCCATAATCGGGATGGGCCTCCTCCAGGCGCGCGAGCGTCGCCAAGGCGTCTTGGGGACACTTCATGTAGCGCTGGCTCACGGCTCCGAGGTAGAGGGCATCGCGATCCTCCGGGAAGGCCGCGAGGATCGCTTCCGTGATCTCGAGCGCCTCGGCGAACTGGTGCTTTTTGATTAGCTCCTTGGCGCGGTCCACTTCTTGTTCCAGCCGTGACGGTGGCGTTGCGGCGATCTCCGTTTCCACTAGTCTCTCCAGAGCGTCCGAGGTGTGCAGAACACGGCTACGGACATAAGTAACGCGACCGAAGTTCGACCCTCGACAGGGACAATACACCGGCCTCTGCTGCCTGGAGCGCCCGCGGTGGATACTTCCGGTGAACCATGGCCCGCAGCGATGAACTCGCCGCGGGCAGGTGCCGTTCCGCTGTCGAACTGAGCCTCACTTGCCGTCACCCGCCATCTTGTAGGAGACACGAATGCCGAGCACTCGTGGTCGGTTGACGGTTGTTAGCATCACGAAGTCGTTCGAATTCTTGTAGAGCTGCGCGCGAGTGTCGGTCAGATTTTCCCCGAAAAACTCGGCCGTCCACCGGTCCTTGCCAACGCCAAGCGAGGCATCGTACGTCGTATAGGGATCCTGCTCGTAATTGATCGGGGTGACGACGGACGCAAACGAGTGAGCCGAGTGCTGCCCAGCTCCCTGCGCCCACGCGTGGTAGTCGCCGAGCGACCATTCGTAGCGCGCGCGCAGGTTGAACTGCAGCGGCGGCGATTGCGCGAGCGGGCTGCCGAGACCAGCGGTTGGGAACAACGCGTAGGTTTGGCCAGTTGTGCCCTGGAGCTGCGGGGCGGTCATCTGCTCGCTATGGTTCCACGCCGCCGAGCCCATCAGCGTCAGGCCCTCGGTCGCACGAAACGTGACGCTGGTCTCAAGGCCCTTGACTTCATAGTCGGGACCGTTCGCCGTGAACGTCAGGTCGCCGTAGATCGCCGTGTCGAATACGGACAGCTGCACGTTCGACCACTTCTCCTCGTATGCCGCGCCGTTGAACTGCAGGCGACGGTCTAACATCGTCGTCTTCCAGCCGATCTCGTAGTTCCTCAGGTTGTCGCTGTTATACGAGACAGGGATCTGGAATACCCCATGCAGCGGTGAGGTACTCGGCACGAGGGATTCGCCGCGATTGTAGCCTCCCGGACGAAATCCTTCCGAGTAGGTCGCATACAGGAGCACGCCGTCTAGCGCCTTCCAGCTCAAGTTCACTTTCCCCTTGTGGCCGGAGAACGAGGTGGACAGGTTCTGCGCGTCTAAGTTGTTGCTGTACGGCGTGCCCGGGTACGTAACTCCGTAGTCCGTGCAGCCATTGGCGGCGATTTGGTAGCGGCAGCCGTAAATCGTGTTCTTCGAGCCCTTCTCGTACGTCGGCATGTTGTAGAAGCGCTCACCGACCGTGAGAGTCAGCTGCTTCGGGATGAGGTCGAACGCGAGCTCACCGAACAGCGCCTCCTGGCGGTAACCGCGCGTGATGTCGTCGAAGAACCCAACGCCCGCCGGGCGCACGCTCGGGTCGGAGGCGGTCGTGCCGGGGATGGGGCCGAACGGCGAGAACTCGGTCACGCCACCGATCTCGGGCAACGCGAACGCCCAGTTCGCCGAGTCTTGGACCTTGAAGTCCTCGTAGAAGGCGCCAGCGATGAACCGGACGCGCCAGTCATCGGGGCTGCTGATCCGGACTTCGTGGCTCCAGTGCGTCTCTTGCTCGATGTCACGCCAGTACGCGCTCGGCGAACCGCACTGGTTAGTCGCGAGTTTCGTCGTGTAGCCGCCATTATAGGCCGCGAGCGTTGGGCCATCGCACTGGTAGTACGCCGCGAATAAGCCACGCGCATACGCCGTGTAGTCAGTGACCTGATCGACCTTGCGGTTAATGTAACCGCCCGTGTAGACCGCGTTCAGCACGCCGAGTTTGCCGTTCAGCGTCCAAGCGGTGGCCGAGAACTTGTCCAGATCCCTCGATTGGTTGTACTGCTGCACGTTCAGGTCGCCTAGCCCCTGGGCCTCATCGAACACGCCTTCGGCATCGAGGTTCTGGTACGACTGCGACAGCAGCAGGTCCCAGTTATCGTTGATCTTGTAGAGTGCCTCGACACGCGTGCCCTTGTAGACCACCGGGTTGTACGCCGAGTTGACGAGTCCCGAATTGGTGATCGACGGGCCCGGCGGCACGACGCCGCCGAAGTAAGCCGCCATGCCCAGGTCCGTCGGCGAGCGCGAGAAAGTGCCGGGGACGTTATGGATGTAGCCGCCCCGGTCATCGTTGTAGAGCACGGCGCGGACAGCGAGGGTGTCGGGAATGAGCGGTAGATTAATGAATCCTTCGATGCTGTTGCTCGGATCACCCTGCGCGGTCGTCGAATAAGCGCCGGTGAAGCCGCCTTCGGTCACGTCAAGCTTCGGCTTGTTCGTGATGTAACGAATGACGCCCGCCTGGGCGCCGGCGCCGAAGAGCGTGCCCTGCGGACCTTCTAGAACTTCGATGCGATCGAGATCCGCTGCGTAGACGTCAAGATTTCGACCCGGCAGCTGACCCGACAGATCATCAAGATAGATCGCGACGTTCGGGAAGCTGCCGACCCCGCCTCCCACCTGGTTGCCGACTGTCGTGCTAGACAAGCCCCGCATGTACACCGCGTTCTGTCCGGGTCCCTTGCCGGCGGAGGAGACGTTCGGCAGGTACTTGAGGTAGTCATCGAAAGTCTGGACGTTCAGCTGCGTCAACGTTTCCGCGCTCATCGCCGTGATTGCGATCGGTACGTCCTGCGCGCTCTCGGACCGGCGGGTAGCCGTCACGACGATGCCCTCGAGTTCGGTCGAGGAGACCATCGGTTTGTCGCCCTCTGCCGCAACGGAGCCTCTCGCATGCGCGCTCAGAATGGCCAGAATTGCGTAAGTCAGCTTTTTGTTCGTGTTCAAGCGGTTCTCCCTAAGCTAATCGTCGTATTTACCGGAGCTCTACAGAATTATTGAATGACCGAATCTAAATCGTGATCGGCTCTGTCCACACAAGGCATACACTGTCTAAGAACTTCGCAACTCCAACCTCGTCATGGCGGCCCGGAAACACAAACCGAGGCGTTTCCGACGCGTGTTTCGCGTCGATTGATTGGTTAGGAAAACGGATCCGATAGCGCCGGTTCTGCGTGGTGAACTCCACGGTTTGCCGTGCCCGATACCTTCGCGTGTTCGCAATGTTTCTGGATGCGGTCTGCGATAGCGCTTTAAGAAGCGATCCTGATATTACTGCGGCGCTGGTTTGCAACAGACTTCTTCCGTCCACAGCCTCTGGACTCGGCCTTGACGCTTCACAGTTGTTACCCAATCGCTTCATCGCTCAGACCTCTAGCGCTTGAATTAGCGGACTCTTCTGCATTCACACAACGGGCATTACCAGGTTATCTCTTGCAGTCACCAAGGCCTTCAGTGGCCGAGACGGTCGAGCAATCTGCCCCGCAGAACGCCGGCCGTCACGCCAATGGGCCATAGGCGATGGAGCGGAATTGCACGAACTGGCGTAACAGGAAGAACGAATTCTTTCAGAGGCGTGCCCAAAGCGAGCGACGCAAGTGGGGCGCCCATCGCGGCCCCCAGTGCTAGGCCTCGGCCGCTGTAACCCAATACGATGAACAAGTTTGGCGCCGGCGCATGGAATCGCGGATAGAAATTTGGCGTGAGGGCGAACTGTCCGTTCCACCAGTGTGTCCATTCGACCCGCGCGAGTTGTGGCCACAGTCTCTCGGCATACCTAACCAGGTGTTCGTAATCAGCGTGCGTGTTCGTTCTGCGCTGACACCCACGCCCACCCATAAGAAGACGGTTCGCATTGTCTCGACGAAAGTAAACTGCGATGTTGCCGCCTTCATAAACCACCTCCCGACCGGGGAGTATCGTGTCCGCGATCTCGCATGTGAGTGGTTCCGTAGCAATCATCGCGCTAAATAGAGGGACGATGCTCTTTCGAAGTCCAGGCCATAGGTCGTCGCTGTAACCATCAGTTGCGATAATTACCTTTTCAGCCCGAACAACGCCTCCGGGTGTCGCGATGCGCCAACCCGATCCCTCACGCGTCAGCCCGGTAGCGGGTGTAGATCCGTAAATTGTGCAACCGGCGCGAATGGCTGCTCGGGCGATGCCACGCGCAAAACTTAGCGGGTTGACGCTACCTCCCCGCCGATCGTAGGCCGCCGCGACATATCGTGAGGTACCGGTGGCGTTAGCCACTTGGGCGGCCTCCCAAAGGTCCACTTCCGCGCCATACCGCCTCCACTGGTTAACGTAGGCGTGCAATCGGTCGACTTGTTTAGTCGTGTAGGCAGCCCGTAACGACCCTCCGCGCTGTGCCTCGCAATCGATCCCCAAGCGCGTTATCAGACTGAAGACAAAGTCCGGTGCCTCCCCAGAAAGCTTCAAAATCCGGCGGCCAAATACCGGACCGAGGTCCCTTTCGACGATAGCCGGGTCATGCTTGAGACCCGCATTCACTTGCCCACCATTGCGCCCGGCCGCTCCCCATCCCGGTTCACGCTTCTCTAGAAGCGCAACGACTCGGTCGCGTTCCGCTATATGCAGTGCCGCGGATAACCCGGTATAGCCGGCCCCGATCACTGCCACTTCAACAGTGATGTCGTGCGTCAGTGAAGGCGTGGGAACCGCGGGAAGCGCGGACTCCGGATACAAGCATCGAGGTGCGTCGTTGAGGAGCGTGTCGTGCACTTTCACGCTGTCCTGGCTCGAGCCGCGATTATTGACAAAACACCCGCCATCGCGGCGCATACGACCATCAACTCAAGCGTTCGCGTGTAGCTTCTGGAGAGATCGAAGATGCGGCCCGCTGCGATCGGCGCCAGCCAAAGCGTAAGAAGCTCGACGCAGTACCAGATGCTATAGGTGTATTCCAGTTTCACATGTGGAAAGGAATCTCGCATGAGCTTGACGAAACATACGTCGGACCCGCCAATAGCGAGTCCAAAACACGCTGCGTAGGCAACTAGAGCCAGGACGGACTTGCACGATGTGGCAGTGACCAGGGCGCCGGCTCCGAACAGCAATAAGCCATTGATCAGCGTGGCGGAAACGAGCAGAGACGCGCGATCCATGAGCCAACCTGTTCCAACACATCCGAGTGCGGCAAAACCCGCGGTCGACCCCAGCACAATCGACGCTAGTCTGGCGCTGTAGCCTGAGTTCTCGACCACGGCCGCCTGTTGCGTCAGAAGGCCACCATAGACTATGTAGAAAAATAGGGTCGCTACGACAATGAGCCAGAACCTTGTCGAACGGAGAAGGCTGCCAATGCCATCGACTTGCAGGGCAACCGATGTGCGGGGGCCGATTTGATCGTGACTCTGAGTTCCGATCGGTCCCGGTTCTAGTTCATCACCGTCCAGACCTAGACCCAGTTGCGCAGGTGACCGGATCCGCTGAACCCAAAGTACGGGTCCGAGCGCGAGGGTAACTAACGCGATGCCAAGCGCGACACACGCAGTGCGCCATCCAAATGCATCGATAATCCGTTGCGTAAGGGGCGCGAGTACCATGCCGCCGATGTGCCAGCCAGCCCAAGCAATGCCGAGCGCTAAGCCAAATCGGCGCGAGAACCAGCGCGCGATCGTCACGGGCACCGTGACCCCGAACATCACCTTCCCGAAGCCCATCGCAGCGCGTAGCAGGTACATTTGCCATAGCGTCGAGACGTTCGCGAGCATCAGTACGCACAGCGCCTCGAGGATAATTCCGGCGGCGAGAAGTCGAGTGACACCGAAGCGCCGCATCGCCATTCCGCCAAAGATCAGAAGAGGTGCGCTCAGCCAGAACGCAGACACAATCCCGCTTGTCTCGGCACGAGTCCAGCCAAATTCACGGGTGAGGGGTGTGACGAATAGGACAAAGCTGTATAGCCCACCGCCGTAGACGAGGAACCCCGCCAGGGATATTGCGCCGAGAACTTTCCATCCGTGGTAGAGGTTCGGATGCGCCAGCGTCGACTGCATGTTTGCCGCCATAGACCTTTAGTCCCGTGTAGCACTCAAGCCACGTGATCGACGCACCGGCGTGAGAAGAAGACGGCCTCGTGGATTTGCGTCCACTACTGGGGCGGGAGCCGATGCAGATCGGCACCGAGAGCACCACTGTGACGTGTCGCGCGAGTAATTGAAGAGGGTCTCTGGCCGGGTTCTCTGGGTCCGGCTTTGGCCTCTTGAAATATTGGCAACAGGGTTCCTTTCGGAAAAAATGCAATCGAACGGCCACACCAGTGAGGAAACCTTCACAGGCCCGTTACGCGGTGGCAGCGCCGACGAATCGCTCTGCCGCCGTGCGACTGCCATGGCTCGAACGCGGCCCCACGCCTTAGTGTGCGCAACAGGTGTTAGCGTACTGACGCGCTCCGCAGCAGTCAGCTGAGGTCGATCCATGTGGCTTTCAGATCGGTGTATTTATCGAGCGCATGTAGCGACTTATCGCGCCCGATGCCGGACTGCTTGTATCCACCGAACGGCACGGTCATGTCACCGCCGTCATAGCAATTGACCCAGACGCTCCCCGCTCTGAGTTCGCGCGCGATGCGATGCGCCATCGACAGATCGCGAGTCCAAACCGAGGCGGCGAGTCCGTAAACTGTATCGTTCGCGATCCGGATTGCCTCCTCGACATCCTTAAATGTGATTGTCGACAGCACAGGCCCGAAGATCTCCTCGCGCGCGATTTTCATCCGCGGCGAGACCGCGTCGAATACGGTGGGCTCCACGTAGTAACCGCCGGTTTCACGGCGCGTCTGCGTGCCCCCGAGAACCAAATCCGCGCCTTCGGAGCGACCGGACTCGATATACTTGAGAACCGAGTCCATCTGGAGAGTGTCGACAATCGCACCGAGCTTGGTAGCCGGATCGAGTGGATCGCCGGGCTTGAGCGTGCGACCGACCTCGATTACCTTTTCTAACACCTGGTCTTTGATCGAATCCTGCACGAGCAGGCGCGACGCCGCTGTGCAGACCTCGCCCTGGTTAAAGAAGATCGCCCACGCTGCGGCGGTCGCCGCGCGCGCGATATCGCGGGTGTCGGCGAGCACTATGATCGGCGATTTTCCACCGCACTCGAGCCAGATGCGCTTCATGTTCGACTGTCCGGCGTACTCGAGCATCCGCTTACCGGTACGGGTCGAGCCAGTGAACGCGATGACATCGACGTCCATGTGCAGCGCGAGCGCCTGTCCCGCTGTGTGGCCGAATCCAGGCAGCACGTTGAGAACGCCCTCCGGCAGTCCCGCCTCAGCAGCGAGCTGCGCGATTCGGATCGCCGTCAGGGGTGACTTCTCGGACGGCTTCAGGATTACAGAGTTGCCGGTCGCGAGCGCCGGGCCGAGCTTCCAAGTCGCCATCAGTAGCGGAAAATTCCAGGGCACCACCGCGGCGACGACCCCGCAGGGCTCTCGCGTGATCATGCCGAGCTCGGTCGGCCCGGTAGCGGCTAACTCGCCGTAGACCTTGTCGATGGCCTCGCCGTACCAGTTGATCGAACGCGCAGCGGCTGGAATGTCTACCGCGAGGCTGTCGCCGATGGGCTTGCCCATGTCGAGCGTCTCGAGCAGCGCGAGCTCGTCCGTGTGCTGCTGGATGAGTTCGGCGAAGCGCTGCAGGACCTTCTTGCGTATGGCCGGCGGGGCCTTTGACCAGCTGCCCTTATCGAATACACGACGCGCGCTCGCTACCGCGAGATTGACGTCCTCGACGTCGCAGGAAGCCGCCTTAGTCAGCAATCGACCGTCGATTGGACTACGGCATTCATAGCTCTCGCCGCTATCAGCGGCTACATATTTACCGTCTATAAACGCGCGCCCCTCAATTGTGAGAAGCGAAGCGCGGGTGCTCCAAGACGTGGCATGCGCAGAGACATTCGTGGCGGCAGACATGGTGTATGGCCTCTTAAATAGAGCAATCAATGCCGATAGAGCCCGTGCGGAGCGTTAACGTATTTGTGACGTTACGGCCGTCCGCACGACTGTAGATCGTCAGCAAAGTCGCGTGCCGTGCACGCGATGAGGAGGGTGCACTGATTGCGATTACTTCGGCCGCTGCGCCCGGCAGTTTGACCCGCTGTCGACGTGTGACGGTGATAATCACGCGAGCTCCGAGAGTAGCGATGTACCTGCGATACCTACTCAGAAGATCCTAGGGTAATATTATAATCGAGTCAACCATATCGGTAATCGATACCACTGGACCAATCATGACGAAGGATCAGTAATCTGGTGCGGATAGTCGCGTTTTCTACGCACGAAGAAACTGGCGGGTTTCTCGGCGCTTCACATAAGCCATCATCTTATGGGGGGACCGACGATCCTGAACATTCCCGGTGGTGTGCTCGCTCGAGTATGGTGTTTCGACGGGAGTTCTCGGACCTTGTGCGCATACTCCCCATCCATGCACCGATCGTGTTCGTCGACGTCGAGGCCGTGGTCTCGGTCTTCAATGCGATCTGGGAACAGTTCATTCTTCTGATCATCAAATTCACCTCGGTCGATGCTCTAGCGGACAGATGAGGGATTGATTGTCGAGATCACGCGGAGTGCCGGTTCCGCGTTGCCGTCGTTCTGCACCGTAGAGGTGGAACCCGGACTCTTGACATCAATCGCACGGCGAGGCCGAATTCGCGCAGCTCGTTTGCCAGAAGTCGCGTGGTAGAATTTTAAGTTGAGATTCAAACGCCGTTACCGACCGCATTGGTGCGGATCAACGAGAAACGCTCAAGGAGTGGTGATGGTTAATAAGGTAATCGACGGAAAACGGACGGCAAAAAAGCGCCAGCAGCGCCCGGCGAGCGATCCCCTTTACAACGTGTCGGTCGAAAAGGCCCTCCTGATCCTCGAAGCCTTTGGGCATGACGGGCGCGCCTTGAATCTCCGCGAGATCGCGCGGGCGACCGATATCACCAAGAGTTCCGCTCAACGTTGCGTGCACACCCTAGAGCGCCTCGGTTACTTGCGACGCGGTGGTCCGCTCAAGCCCTGGGTTCTGGCACCTCGCGCACTCAGTATTGCCCACGCGTATCTAGCGGGTCATCCTCTTATCGAGCAGGCGACCAAACATTGCGTCGATCTCAATCTAGCGTGCGGTGAGTCGGTTAGTCTCTGCGAGCCCGACGACATCTCTATGGTGTACATCGCGCGATTTCCAAGCCAAAAGCCATTTATTATTCATTTTCCCGTTGGCCGGCGGCTCCCCATCTATTGCACGGCGAGTGGTCGTGTGTATCTTGCGGCACTACCGCGAGCCGTAGCGGCAAGCATCATTCGCCGCTCTGATCTGCGAGCGCTGACTCCTATGACTCTCGTCGCGGAGGACAAGATTATGCGCCGAATCGACGAGGCTCGTATCCTCGGTTACGCGTGGTCTGAGGAGGAGTGTTATCGGGGTGATCTCTCACTTGCGGCGCCCATTCTGGCGAAAGACGGGCGACCGATCGGCGCAATCAATGTCTCCGGGCCCACGAGTCGTTGGACCATGGCGACATTTCGCAAAAAACTCGCGGATCTGCTCATGGAAACTGCCCGCGCTGCATCGACCGCGGTCCCTGCCCGGTGATCGCATCCGTGCTCTTAGCAAGGAGAGCGGTCCATTCTGGGTGCTGGGTTGAAATTTGAGCGCAGTTGGCGTTGGTGGTAGCGATGGGCGCTGAGCAGAAAGTGAGTGCGGTGCAGCGTAACCGGTAACTACGCGACGTACTGGTTCAGGTCGGGAAATCGTGCAAGTCTGAGCGCAGAACTTTGTCCGCGAAATACTGTGTCCACAGCCGCGGGGTGAGCTCGGCGACGCGGGATGCTGGATGTTCAGCGATCCGCTGCAGAACATCGATCAGGTAGGTGTAGGGGTCGATGCCATGCAGGCGGCAGGTGACGATCAGACTCTGGATGATGCCGACGTGTCGAGCGCCAAGTTCAGTCCAGCAAAACAGCCATGACTTTCTGCTCATGGGAATTACCCGCAATGCCCGCTCGATATGATTGGCGTCGATCGGCACGTCGGGGTCGGTGAGGAACACTTCGAGCGCGCAGCGGCGCACGCGCACGTAGTTCAAGGCTTGGATGAAGGGATTACTCGGCGTGAAACCTTGGCGCTGCAGTTGCTCATCGACCCAGAGGAAGAATTTCTCCACCAATGGTTTGCTGTGAGTCAATCGATGCAGTTGCTTGGCCTCGCCTGAGAGCTTGAGCTCACGGATATCTTCCTCGATGGCGTACAGCGCCTTGATCTGCTCCAAGGCCGCGGCGCCGCCCGTGTGACCAGCATTGCGCGTGGGTGATACCGGTCTTTTCGGCATAGCGCTGATAGGCTGAGTAGCCATCGCTCAACAGCACGGCGCCCACCACCGCCTTGAGCCCCAAGGCGCTGCTCACAAAGTGGCCTGGGCGTGCATTCGATGTCAAAAGTAATGGCATGGACGCCCCTGCTTTTAACGGCATCAGTTGTGCCAAAGTAGAAGTGTCAAGCAACTACTTAAACCAGCAGGAGCGTCCAGGATGGACATTACGACCGTTGGGATCGATTTGGCAAAGCTCATTTTTCAGGTGCACGCCCTGCCATTCCCGTAGGCGCTGCAACGGCGCGGTCGCCGGTTCCGCAGGCGTCGTCACCGGCAAAGATTCAGGCCGGTTTTTGTGTGTCGTTTTTCTTTCATTTTGGCACTTTTCGCCTTTGAAGACGGCACACTGCAACGGGGCCGTAAACCATCTCCGGATCTAGTTTCGTCGATGAATACATACCGCCCAACAGAATCCGGAGGGTGCTATCTTGATTCTGCAGCACACTTCCGCGTTTTGCCTTCATCGTGACATCACCCGGGGAAGACCGCCTTCAACACGGCACTACCGGCTTTGGGTGAGCAAGTGGAATCACAGGTGGTCGCCGGAACTTTCGATCAAGATGAGGCGGTGTTTCGCCCTAGGATGCGCCGTTATCATCGTCGATCTCTCGAACGGGTCCTAAACTCCTGTTTTCGGATCACGACCGGCGCAACAAATGAGCGCGTGGCCCAGAGATGCGTGAACCGGCCATGGATCTCTTCTCGACTTCGGGGTTCCTTGGCTGTCGTCGCGGCTTTGGCACATGCTGAGCAAACGTGTCACGTTGAAGGGTGAAAAGTGCCAAAATGAAAGAAAAACGACACACTACCTGCAGACCGAGCGCGAGGTGATGGAACAGCGCGATCAGCAGCAGCACCATCAGAATGGTGGTGAGCGGTCCTCGCAGCCATGCGAGGGAGGCCGCGTAGCCAACGTCAGTGTGCCGCACAATCGAAGCCGTAAACCATAACGTCAAGGGGACGAGCGCTACGGCGGAGGAGCGGATGATCACGTGACTAAACGAACGAGGTTCTCAAACAACGGGTTTGCGCTTGGGACCAGGAGTCGAGCCCCGACCAGCACCGACGTCGTGTGTCGATTGCTCGATGACATGCCCTTCTTCATCGACGACGAGGTGAGCGGCGAGGTTCGCGTGAACGAACGTTAATCGATACCGTCCGGCGTCCTTGTCCACACCGCGCTCGCATACGCTCGTGATTTTTCCGTCGCGCATCAGCGGCTGGACGAGCGCAGGTTCAATCCCAAGAACGGCAGCGACGACATCAGCATCGACCGTAAAAGCGCCTTGTTCAAACTCAATGGTGTTCATTACTTAGCGCGATCGCGACCGCGCTCCTCCGGTCATGTGTGGCCGCTTCGCGCCATCGACTGATCATTGTCGATGAACCAGGCACCCGATGCTACCGGTAGGCAACCTAAGCCACAACGGCGAACGGGTGGAATGTTGCATGCGCACGAGGGCGCACCGTTTGAGAAGCCGGATCCCCGCGTGATCGATCGCATCAGCGGCGCCGCGCTGCACCGCCATGTTACTGATCTCGGTGGTCAGAAGAGCGGCCCGAACCGGCTGCTCAGGACGTACTTGACCCGCCCGGAACCGCGGCATGTTTTCCTATCCCCCGATGCCCGCTAAGGCGGCATAGACACCGAACCCCGCGGTCAGCGTGATGGTGAGTAAGACGATCACCGCGTACCCTCCGCTCAGCCGATGGGGCAGAGGCAGGCGACGCGCGAGCAGATACAGGAATCCCAGCACGATTGGCAGCAGCAACGCGTTCATCACCTGAACGCCGACACTGAGGCTAATGAGATTCACGCCGGAAGCAACGAACAGTCCGCTCGCCACCAACGACACCGTGTAGATACCGTAGAACCACGGCGCCTCCCGTGGCGCATGTTCCAAGGAATGCTTCACACCCAACACTTCGCCCAAGGTGCGCGCCGCGGTGAGCGTCACCACAATCGTTGCCACCAGCGCCGCGCCAATCATCCCCAGCCCGAATAACAGCTTGCCGGTCGTTTCGCCAAGGAACGGCGTGATCGCCTGGGCGATCTGCTGCACCGTATCAAGCGCAGCATGGCTGCCTGCATTGCCTAGCGTCGCGGCCGCGGCGATTAGCACGCAGGCCATAATGACCTGTGTGACGACAGCACCGAGCGCGGTGTCCCAGCGCGCCGCAGCCAAGTCGGCGGTGGTCAGTTTTTTTTCCACGACGGCAGACTGCTGATAGAACACCATCCACGGCATGATCACGGCGCCGATATTCGCCGCCACGAGATACAAATATTTCGGCTCACGCGATGGAATGCTCAATGCGCCGGAGATCATCGCGGTTGTTTGCGGTTGAGCTTTCCACGCCACCAGCAGGAACACCAGTTCGAAAGCGCCGATCCCCATCGCGATGCGCTCCACTGACAAATACGATCCGGTGTAAGCCATCAGCGTCAACCCGCATACGACGACCGTCATCGTCAACCACGCCGGCACACCGAAAATCAATCCCACTCCGGCAACGCCGCTTAGTTCGCTCAACAGCGCTCCGACGCACGCCAAGACGAGTGTGCCGACCGAGATCCAGGCCCATCTGCGTCCAAAGTGATCGCGAATGAGTTCACCGTGGCCTTTACCGCTCACGATGCCGAGGCGCACCGTCAGCTCCTGCACCACGAACAGGATCGGGATCAATACCAACTGCAACAGCAGCAAGCGATAACCCCATTGCGCGCCGCTTTGAGCCGCCGTGATGATGCTGCCGGCGTCGGTGTCGGCCAACATGACCACGAGGCCCGGGCCGACGACCAGTGCAAAGCAAGCCCACCGCGAACGGAGGTGCGACAGACCACTGACTTGAAGGCTACGCATGGGCTTGCCAGGGAAACCTAATGAGAGGTATTCTTATCTTAACACGAATGAGAATCATTCAAGACAGGAAAAATTCACTACGGTAGCTTTCACGGACTGTTGTCGTTTTGCTTTTAAAACGAAGCTTTTTTTCTTGTCATGACGAGACTTCCCCCCCCCGAAAAGGAGCGTGGTCCATAACCGGACACGGACACCTTCGCCCGCAAGCTTGATTGCGATCACGGGCCCGAGGTAATAGTGATCAACATCAAAGATCACAACCTCTCCGGCGGCCAGCCGACCGGAGAGCACGTCATCCGGCGTGTAAACGCCGGACGGATTCAACGTTGCGATCGGCTGCGGGTGCCAGCGACCGATGTCATCGCGCCGCCAGCGCGGGCCGGTCGCGATCAGCACGTGATCCGCCCCGAAAGCGCGCACATCCGACTCTTGCATGCGGCTGTCGAGGTAGAGCGCCACATTCGGCATCCTGTTGATCTGGCCGAGGCGGTAATCACGCACGCGCGCCCACTGCGCGAGCCCCGGTAGCCGGCTTTCGCGCAAGACGCGGCCGCTCGCCTGCTTGGCCGCGTCCGCGAGCGCAACTTGGTAGCCCCGTTTGCCGAGTACGTGTGCAGCCTCAAGCCCCGCCGGACCCGCGCCGACGATGAGTACCGAGCCGCCGGTGCCGGCCGGCACCCGCTCCGGGTGCTAGCCCGAGCGCCATTCCTCGCCCATGGTTGGGTTCTGCGTACAGCGCAGCGGTGAGCAACGGAAATCGTGTGCATAACAAATGTTGCAACCGATGCACTCGCGGATGTCCTCGAGGCGCCCCCCACGCACCTTGGTCGGCAGGAAGGGATCGGCGATCGACGGGCGCACGGCACCGATCAGGTCGACGACGCCGCGCTTGAGCTGGCCGAGCATGCTGTCTGGCGACGTGAACCGGCCGACGCACACGACAGGCTTGCCGGTCAGCTTGCGCACGTATGCGACCCGATCCTGGAGCGCGCCTTCGCCCACGAAACGCGAGGAGAACCGGCGACCACGAAGTGTGTGATTGGCTCGTTGCCGTCTGGCGTCAGCTCAATCCGGATCGTCCATTTCATGACAGAGATTCCCTTGAACACATCAGAGTTTCTCGATCTTACCGTCAGCGCCCCCACATACGTTACACTCCGACAGTTAAGGGAAATTCACAGCGTGTGGGCAAGTTCGTTGCGACCGTGACTCGAAGGCCAGCCATAAAGTATCGTCGCAATCGCGTGGAAAGCCCAAGTGCGCCTGTGCGTCCGGTTTCGTCGCTTGCGAGGGGGAATCCTCGCGATTTTTTTGTGAGCACCGAGAAAATGACGCTGATCTCCGATGTAAGAGAGAGGCAGCCCCGTGACGAAATATGAAATGCCGCTAACCAACGCGCGAATATAAGCTTGATCCATCGTCGATAAACAGCCTCAGTCGTCGCCGCGTTACTCATTCATCAGAAGACCTCGGATCGTGCTCCTCGCACGAGGAGTGTTTGCGGGATGTTTGACAACGGAAAGATCATATGAAAAATCGTTCTCCAGTGCGAGCTGTCCGATCTTCGCATGCAGAGATTTGATATCCGGACCAGACTCCGCAGCCGGCCCGGTACCGTTGAACATATCCGCGGCGCGTTCCAGCAACTGGTCCTTCCATTGAGCGATCTGATTCGGATGAACATCGAACCGAGTGGCCAGTTGCGCCAGGGTCTCTTCGCCCTTGATCGCAGCCAGCGCCACTTTGGCCTTAAATGCCGCAGAATGATTGCGGCAGGATCGCTTCGTCATGCCTTCAGGCGGTATTCTCGCTTGTAATGGGCGGAGTTGCCGCTTATCCCGTCGCCTCGATAAGCGGGGCCAGCTCTCAGTTCGATCTCGCCATTGACGACATGCGTAAGCCGGATGGTGCGAATCTTCAGCGTCATTGTTGCTTCGAATTTCTCGTTGCCGCGCAGATGGCCTGCCGGAATCGCTTCTCGCACAGCTGCTCCGATCTCGTGCTGCCAGGTGACGCCGACTTCTTTCGGGAATTTACGGATGGTTCTGTTGAACTTCTCTTCGTCTATGGCTCGCTTACTCCAGTTCTCAACTTGTTCATTTAAGCGAATAGCCCCCGCACACACTGCGACGGCAGGCCTTAGGAACACTCCTCCTCACGCTGTGGCGGAGAGCTGACTTTTAGGGTTGAGGTTCTCAAGATGACCGCTTTCGGTGCCCGCCCTCGGATCGATAACGCAATTGATGAGTGCAGGTTTGCCTGCTTCGAGGGCGTCGATCAGCGCTTTGATAAGGCTCGGTGTATCGGTCACGTGATACCCTGCGCCGCCGAATGCCTCAATGAGTTTGTCATAGCGTGCGTTCTGGAAAAGGCCGGTCGGTGACGGAGCGCTACCGATCTCGTCGCCTCTATAGATACCATTATTGTTGAAGATCAGAGTGACGACCGGTAGCTGGTAACGGCAAATAGTCTCGATTTCCATTCCACAGAAACCAAAGGCGCTGTCGCCTACGATGGCGAGGACGCGCTTGCCGCTCACGACGGCCGCACCAATGGCGTACCCCATGCTTATGCCCATCACCCCCCACGTTCCGCTGTCAAGACGCCTCCTGGGTTCATACATGTCGACAATATTACGAGTAAAGTCGAGCGTATTGGCCCCGTCATTGACAACGTAGACGTCGGGCTTGTCATCGAGGGCAGCGCGGACGGCACGCAGTGCGCTGAAGAAGTTCATGGGATTTGGATCGGCATTGAGTCGTGCTGTCATACGCTGGATATTTTTCTGCTTTCGCTGAGCGATTTCCTCCAGCCACTCTGCGTTCGACCGGATCTGGTTGGGTTTGAGTGCGGTAAGGAAGGCCGAAATAGCAGATTTGATGTCGCCTACGACGGGGGCGGCGATGGGACGGTTGCTGTCTATCTCAGTCGGCGAGATATCTACTTGCACGTACCGCGTGCTACCCGACCAAAGCGGACCTTTACCATGCGCGAGAAGCCAATTCAGACGTGCACCAATCAGCATTACGACGTCGGCGCGACCAATAGCTAATGAGCGGGCAGCCGCGGCCGATTGTGAATGATTGTCGGGAAGAAGTCCTTTTGCCATGGACATGGGCAGGAACGGAATGCCGGTCGTCTCGATGAAAGCACGGATGTCCTTGTCCGCTTGCGCGTATGCGGCGCCTTTGCCGAGGATGATGAGCGGTCGCTTGGCTGTCGCCAACAGCTCGAGAGCACGTGTGATCGAATCCGGCGCAGGAATCTGTCTTGGCGCCAGATCGACAACCTTCACCAGCGAGGCCTTCGCTGTTTCTCCGTCGAGAGTCGTGCTGAGCACGTCCGCAGTTAGGTCGAGGTAAACGCCGCCGGGCCGCCCGGATACGGCTGCGTGGATCGCGCGCGCAACCCCGATGCCAATATCTTGGGGTCTGTTGATACGGAATGCCGCCTTAGCATAAGGCTTTGCGGCATTCATCTGATCGAGTTCCTCGTAGTCGCCCTGCTCAAGATCCACGATCGCCCGGTCACTCGATCCGCTAATTAGGATCATCGGGAAGCAGTTGGTGGTGGCATTCGCGAGGGCCACCAGTCCGTTCATGAATCCTGGAGCGGAAACGGTGAGGCATATTCCCGGCCTCTGGGTCAGATATCCGGCGATCGCGGCTGCATTGCCAGCACTCTGTTCGTGGCGAAACCCTATGTATCGCAGCCCTTCGGCCTGTGCCAAGCGGGCCAAATCGGTAATCGGGATGCCCGCGACACCATAAATGGTGTCAATTCCATTAAGTTTCAGGGCATCCACCACAAGGTGGGACCCATCCGTCAAGGTAAGCGATTCCATAGTCCTTTACCCTCCAAGTTTCTCGCGAGTGAGCCTGGGCGTGCAATTGATGTCCTAAGGTGAAGGCTGAGATTTCCCACCGTCGCCGACTCGTCCACCGCGCCCGGATCGGCCGTGACGTAAAGTCCCGAAGTTCCGATCCTGCCTGCCGCGCGCGTTGCGTCCATCGGTTGATTGAGGACGATTGCCGCTTGCTCCGCGCCGCGTTTCTGCTGCGCATAGCGAGTTCGCCAGCGCCCGACCTGAACTCGGCCGAGTCCCAGTTGCGCGGCAATCGTCTCGTTGTCCAACCCATCCGCAGCGCCCAGCACGATCTGCGCGCGTCGCGCCAAACGCACGCTGACCGTCTTGGATCGCGCCCATTGCATCAACTGCGCACGCTCCTCACTCAACAACACAATTACCGCTGCTACATGCATTGCTCGATCCCCATTGTAGTCTCAATGGTGGGACAAGAATTGCGCCTATTAGTTTGTTTAATTATGAAGCACTACGCTAGCTCGTACTCGATTGTAAATTCCGAGATGGCCATGACGGCGATGCTGGGCCACAAGCCGATCTTGATGATCCCCAATACCGGCGGTTTCCCGCATAAACATGACACCTTCGTGACATCTCGATAGACGAGGTTGAAGGATCGTGGCAGGCCAATCGTCATGCCAGGTGCAGGTTATTTCGCGCGACGTTACCGAATGCAGCCCCAGAGCAGCGTTGGCGTCGCCACAACCGCCGACATCGCGATATTTAGTTCCGCCTGTCCGGTCAAATACCAATGATGGCCCGTTCCGATCAGGCCGCCGCCGAAATAGAGAATACGCATGCGGCTCAATCGGCGGCCGATGAAGGACTTTAGATTCACAGGGACTGGCATCCGACGCTAAGCGCTTGCGCGAGCGCAATATACACTGGAGCCATTGCTGCCGTCGGTGCGGTTCCGTACAGTACTGACGTCCCGATCAACAATAAAATACGATTTTTCGCAGTCGTCGATCGGTAAACGGCATACCCGAGCACCGCAGATGTCGGCCGCCATCCACAGTGGCGTATGGAAGTATGCAGTCGGCCCGGTCGTCAATGTGGCAGGACAACGGACTCTTTATGCCCGATGGCACGCCGAATGCGTTAGATCCCGCGCAACTGCGCCATAGAGCGCTGTCTAGGTGGGACAATGAAGGCGGCGCAACGCTCGGCGGCCATCAGGCGGGTGTAATTCCCGGCGGAGTTCAATCTGAGGTCCCACCGTTGAGCAACGCCGAGTTGGTACAGCTTCGCGTTCGTGTAATAGCTCTGGAGAACTTAGTGATCTCCTTGCTGGCTCAAAGTCCCGATCGGCAACTCGATCTTGTGCGTGAAATGGCAGCTTACATCTTTCCGCGGCCGGGGTTCACTCCTCATCCTTTGACGATCCGCGCGGCAGCGGAGATGATCCATCTGGTTGAACGAGCCGGGCATTTCCGGGACATACGGCCCTCATGAGCGTGCCGCAGGCCTCCTCACTGACGGCGATGTTGCATAGATGGGCAAAGGAAGGGTCGCGGTGATCATTCGATACCCAGATCAAGTGCCGCACGTCACGGCGCTGAAGCGTTTTCCGATACCGCGGAATCTGGGTGTTTCGCCGGAGTCGCCATAGAACCAGGGCGGACATGGCCCGCTTCAGCGGGCGCCACTCGGGTGAAAGTGTTTGAGATCTATCGTTACGATCCTGACTTGGAGTGTAACCCGCGTATCGGTACTTTCGAAGTCGATCTGGATGCCTGTGGCCCGATGGTTCTGGACGCTCTCATCTGGATCAAGAACACAGTGGACTCCACTTTCACCTTCCGTCGCTCGTGTCGCGAGGGCATCTGCGGATCCTGCGCGATGAACATCGATGGTACGAACTGGTTGGCTTGCACGAGATTCATTGTCGACTTGGCCACACCCGCGACGATTTACCCGCTGGCGAATATGCGGATCATCAAAGACTTGGTTCCTGATCTCACGCACGTCTTTTCACAGTACGCGGCCATTCGGCCTTGGCTGCGCTCAAAGTCTCCGCCGCCCGAGAGGGAACGACTCCAATCCCCTGAGGAGCGCAGCAGACTCGATGACCACTACGAGTGCATTCTGTGCTTCTGCTGCACCTCCGGCTGCCCGAGTCATTGGTGGAACGGAGATCGCTTTTTAGGCCCCGCGGTACTCCTGCAGGCGAGTCGGTGGCTGGTTGACAGTCGGGATGAGGCAACCGGTGAACGGCTCGACGAGCTCGAAGATCCGTTCCGACTATACCGGTGTCACACTATTCTGAACTGTACGCGGACCTGTCCTAAGGGGCTGAACCCCGGAAAGTCGATCGCGAATATCAAAAGAATGCTGCTCGAGCGTCGAACTTAAGGGTCTATGAAATCTAAGTGGCCGCAGTCAACGAGCATCTACCCATGACGAATTCTACACCGAAGCGCTTGCGACCCCTTTCTCCCAACATTCAGATCTATCGACCTCAGCTCACGTCGGTCTTATCGATCGCGAACAGGATCAGTGGCATCGTTTTGAGCCTCTATGCCATCGTGCTGGTAGTTTGGCTGGTTGCGGCGGCAGCCGGACCACAAGCCTACTCAAAGATACACGTCTTCATGGGTTCCGGGGTCGGCCGGGTCTTGCTGTTTGGCGGTACGTTTTCCTTTTTTCTCCACCTCTGCGGAAGCATTCGGCACCTAATCTGGGATGCAGGCTATGGTTTCGAGCTGCGCACGATATACGCGTCCGGTTGGACGGTGGTGCTAGTGAGTTCGGCGCTCACGATAATCGCGTGGATCGCCAGCTCAGTCTTGGCAAGATGAAGTCCCAGAATAACGAAAGCATGCGATCACCGCTCAGTCGCGCGCTCGGACTCGGCTCGGCAAAGGCAGGCGTCGAACAATGGTGGCGCGAGCGAGTCTCGGCCCTCGCGCTGGTGCCTTTAACGCTGTGGTTCGCCGCGTCGATCATTATGCATTCGGGCAGCGATTATGTGACGTTCATCGCGTGGCTGCGAACACCCACCGTCTCACTACTGATGGTGTTACTTGTGGCGGGGATTTTCTACCATACGGCGCTGGGTCTCCAAGTGGTGATTGAGGATTACGTCCATTCCGCACTGAAGACTTTAGCGCTGTTGGGAATGCGCTTTAGCTGTTGTGGACTAGTTGTCGCAGGGATCTTGGCGATTATGCGGATCGCTCTTAGCCGATGAGAGACGTTTGGGATTCGGATCACAAGTCACTTGAAAGCGCGGAGTTGCTCCGCGGATCAGCCGCACATCGACACGAGGATGCTGAAGGGGAGGATGACTCGACGTTTGTCGAAAGAATTTTACCGGCAACACGAAAGCGGCTCGTCACGATCGACGATGACATCTCCCTCATCGAGGCGGCGAAACTGCTGCGCGACTATGTGATGTGCGTCGGTTGGCACTGATTCGGCATGGCTGCCGTGTTGCGCACCGTGTCGACCCATAATCGCAATCCGAATCTGTCGGTGGTTCAATCAATTGCTCGCGATAGCGTTCCACGCCTGTCAAACCACTCCGCGTAGCAACTGCAAACCTACTTTGCAACGAGCGATCGGCTCCTAGTGCAATGCACCATCGCCGTAATGCGAACCGCGTCACGTTTGTAGAGAGCTGCGGCGCCAAGTTATGTTCGGTAGCGGACGGTTGAACCAAACGGCATAAGGCACTGTGAAGTCGGTCCCAAGGAAGAGCATCACAGATGCATTCGGCAGCGCAGTCCTTTAGCTCCAAGGTATACCGTGTCCGATCGACCTTTCAGAATTCCGCGTTTATCGTAGAGAAATCTCGTTGCACGCGTTAGCCCTTCTCATCACGCGGGACCGCGGTCTAATCGAAAACACCGTGGAGTCGTCCGAGGTCGAATCTCTTACCATTGAATGCGTCGATCGCCTTGCGGACGCGACCGACCGATTGAAACTTCATGATGCTGTTCGAGCATTGGTAGTGGATCTAAGCCCGTTCGACAAGCACGAGATTGAGGCGCTCCGGGTGCTGCTGCATGCGGCACCGAATATGCCCGTTCTGGTCGTAGGTGACGATAACGACCTCACACGGCACGCGGCACTGCTGGCGCAGGGCGCGCAGGATCTTTTGCTCAAAAGCAATTTAGACGGCGGCGGCCTCCGTCGCGCAGTGCGAAATGCTTTGGCAAGGAAAGCACGGGAACTCGCCGTGTTCAATGATAACGAGCGCGCACGGGTGACGCTCGCATCCATCGGCGATGCTGTCCTTAGTACCGATAGCAGCTGGCTCGTGAGCTTTATCAATCCTATCGCTGAAAAGTTGATGGGATGGAGCTGCGCGCAAGCGGTCGGGCGCCACGTCTCAGAAGTGTTTCAGGTGCTCGACGGAATCACCCGCGAGCGTATTGTGCCGCAGATGGAGCTAGCAATACAAAAAGGCCGAACGATCATATTGCCGTCCAATTGTGTACTCGTGCGCCGCGATGGCCAAGAGTTGCATATCGAGGATTCGGCCGCGCCAATACACGATCTCAGCGGTGAGTTTGCCGGGATGGTCGTTGTCTTTCACGACGTGAGTGAGTCGCGCGCCATCACGCAGAAGATGTCTCATTTGGCCGAGCACGATGAGCTGACGTCCCTCCCCAATCGTGCACTCCTTAATGATCGGCTGGAACACGGCATTACCCTCGCGCGGCGCCACGGCCGCCAGATGGCGGTACTCTTTATCGATCTTGACCATTTCAAGCACATCAATGACTCTCTCGGTCATCTGATTGGCGATCAAATCCTAAAAGCGGTAGCGGGACGCATCGCTCCCTGCATCCGCGACTCCGACACCGTGAGCAGGCAAGGCGGCGATGAATTCATTGTTCTGCTATCAGAGGTCAACCGTGCCGAGGATGCAGAATTGATTGCCGAGAAAATACGGCTCGCCGTGATGGCGCCGTACACTATTGACAGCCACTATTTGCACTTAACTGCAAGCATCGGCGTTAGCGTTTATCCAAACGATGGCGAGGATGCCACGGCCTTGATTCAGTACGCCGATACTGCCATGTATCACGCCAAGGAGAAAGGTCGCAACAATAGTCAGTTCTTCAAAGACGACATGAACGCGCGCGCCGCAGAACGCCAGATCCTCACGGGGGATTTACGTCATGCTCTTACGCGCGGTGAATTTTTCCTCGTTTATCAACCGATAATCAATCTCGTCAGTGGTGCCATTACGGGTTTTGAGGCGCTGATTCGCTGGCGCCATCCCACTCGCGGCACACTCACCCCCGCCGACTTCATCCCCATTGCCGAAGAATGCGGACTCATCATACCCATCGGCGAGTGGGTGCTACGAGAAGCCTGTGCTCGGGCGCAACAATGGCTTGCGGCGGATTTTAAGTTCGAGACGATGGCGGTAAATATTTCGGCTGTCGAGTTTCGTAGCGATCAGTTCTTCGATGGCGTCTGTCGTATTTTACGTACGACTGGACTCGAACCCCGCTATTTGACGCTGGAGTTAACTGAGACCGCAGTCATGCGCGACTTTGAAGCGACCCGCATCGTTTTACAAGCCCTGAGCACCATGGGCGTGCGCATCGCGGTCGATGACTTCGGTACCGGCTATTCAAATCTGAGCTACCTGAAGCGCTTTCCGATAAACACGCTCAAGCTCGACCGGTCTTTCATTCACGACCTCCCTGAAAGTGTGGATGTATGCACCATCGTCAGTTCCGTCATCCGCATGGCTCACTGCTTACATTTGCAGGTGGTTGCCGAAGGTGTGGAGACACTTCAACAACTACGATTTCTCAAGGCCCACGATTGCGGCGAAGGACAGGGTTACTATTTCAGTAAAGCTGTGGATCCGAGTGAGTGCCAATCGTTGCTCCAGCTCACGAAACTACGTCGGGGTAGGAAGTTTCAATCTCCCGCCTTGCGAGCAGTGAAATAGGGAGATTGCACAAATGCTGCTGCACGAATTATCCACAAAAAAGAAATGCGTAGCTTCGGCACGACCACCACGGCGCTGCTGGAGCTGACCGATTGGCTCAACGGGCACGGTTGCACGCACGTCGCGATGGAGGCGACGGGCGTTTATTGGAAGCCGATTTGGCACAACAAAGACCTGGGCGCCGATCACTTCAGCCGGCACGACCGCAACAAAATCGTGCAGCGACTTATGGGCCGTCTGAACGACCTCGGCTGCAATGTTGCAATGGCTCAACCCGCTTGAATCTCAATGAGTGATACAACACCCAATCAGACTCCACGGGAAAGCTTCTTAGTGGTAACCGCGCCCCTGCCGACAACGGAGATCTAGATAATAGATTCCACCGCAATCAAGGGTCAATCACGGGCTCTGACGTCGGTTCGGGCCTGACGGTGCGGCGCATCTCGATCGGCCGCCCAAAACAGTTTGCGTACGCCTCCGCATAGGTCATCGGGCCGTCACGAAAAAGCATGTGCGCCAGCTTTTGGGCATAGATGGCAACCCGGATGCGCTCACGCCGGTCTTCGGCGCTTATGTCCTTCATCACCTCCCCGCCCGCGGCGAACTCCCTAATGAAGTCTAGCTCCAAGTCTCGATCAACGCCCATGAGCATATGGTTAGCCCCCTAGTTGCTCGTATAGCCGCTGCGTGCGGCCGCAGAGTGCCCGAGCCGCCGGGTTTCCGTCTGTCTGTTAACGCACCTTCTCTAGAGTTCTTGTCAGCTGAATTACGGCCTTGATTTGGTTGGGAAGCGCATTTTCCGTTGCACCTCGGGCGGTCGGAGTTTTCCGGAATCGACGCGACCGCCTGGTACGAATGAGGCGGCAGAATTATTGTAGCGGCGCGGCCAAATACAGAGGGAACGACTCCGCTTATGGTGCTACGTCGAAAGAATTTCGCGAGCAGGATGAGAGGGCTGGGCGAGCCGCCAAGCGCATAAGGGAAATCTTTAGAAGTGACTAACCCCACGGCTTTCTCGGCGGCCTGGCATCTCAACGTCTCGCGGCTCTCACCATCTATTTGGCACCACCGTACGTTAGCAGACGGTGATCGCGTACCCGACAGAACTAGTGTGTCGCTCCTGCACCGCTATGGCCGTGCGAGACGCTCCCTGGCCCTCCCCATGAGGGCCAACTCCTGGCTATGCTATCCCCATGCCAGGACTGTTACCTCGGTGGATCACTCGTAAGTGACCACCGAGGTTTTTTTGTGCCCAACAGTGGCGCGTTAACACCTCGAAGTGGAGACAAAGCGCTATCGACTCCGCCACTAAGTACATATACAGCTGTGCAGGCTGGCTACCGATCGAGCGCGGTACCGAGAATTCCGCGTCACACTTTGACCCGGAAGCAGGCCAAACTTTGATAGTGTGCGGTCCGTCACAGTTTCGGCGCTCCGTACGTGGGTTACCGAACTGTGAATCGGAACCGGCACCGCCACAGTGGAGTAGCTGCATAGGGAAGGGATTCGATGTATCTCCCAACACAAGCATTTTCCAAATCGAGCGCTGGCCTTGGCGATTCCGTTCTGCAGCGCCCGCGCCGCTCATTAGGTGGGTACCGTAGTGCTGCTACAAGATTTGCCCGCGAAAACGGCCCACCGCATTCTTAGAAGTGCGACGTGGACCAATGTTGGACCTTCTCACCGCCGCACTACCACGCTTCGAGGCTCCATCAGTCGTGCCGCAGCGCTGGGCAGGTGGTTTTGGAATTTAGGAGCGCTTTGTTTCGATATTCTCCACGGGCTTATCAAAGGACGGACTCTTCCATGATGACAGACCAACTGACCGGAAATGGACTCCGCTGGGGCCAACGGATTTCGGTAGATATACCAGTGCAAGTGGCAGCAGAGGCCTCGCCGGCAACTCACGGACATTTAAAAAACATAAGTCTGAGCGGTGCCCTCATGGAAGCAGACGGTGAGTTGCGCCTGCACGCTTATATTGAACTCAATATTAAGTTCCCGGAAACGGGGCGCAGCCCCGTGAGGGTTATGGCGCGTGTAACGCGCAAATTCAAAGACGCCGTTGGCGTCGAATGGTGCGAGTTCGCGCCGAGTGCTGTTAAAGACTTGCTACGATCGCCTTCGATTCGGTTACCTCTTTAGATCACGGATGTTTGCTTGTCTTCCAATGAAACCGAGCACTGTGAAATAGTCACGTTGATATTTGATTCTCTCGGGTTCACGCAAGTTTCCGGCGGTCCCAATGACAGGGTCAGCCACCAACCTGGGCCCGTCGGGACCGGTGATAAGAGTGCCGACGAGCTGGTAGACCCATGCACTAACCGCCCGCGGTCCTCGGATTGCGGTGACAGGCATTGCGGTAGGTGCTTTATCAACGCCCGCGCAGTGTAAGGAACTTACCGTGGCAACCGTTCGCAGAAATACTGGACGAATCGCCACTGCACTCACGCGTTGGAAACGGCCGCCGAGCGTTGGTGACAGTCATGCGACGGGATCGATAAAAGGCGCATTGGATGTAACGGTCATCGCTGCGCAAACCACTCATGCCGCAGTGCTATTCGCCGATATGAGGGGGTATACCGGGCTTGCCGAACGATTGCCATGCGCGCGAGTCGTACCCCTGCTCGATGAGTTTTTCACCATTCTCGCGCGCGTCACTGTGGCGTTTGGTGGTCAAGTGTTCCACATGGCCGGTGACGGAATGATGGCTGGATTCGGAGTCCCAGATCCGAGGCGGTCGAGTGCCCGCGCAGCGCTCGCCGCCGGCAACGCGATGCTTCGGCGTTTTGCGCCGGTAGCGACTCGCTGGCGGGACGATTTCGCAGTCGCCACCGGCATCGGCATCGGCCTTCATCTGGGCGAAGTCGCTTTAGCATTTCTCGGGCCGCCAGGTAAACAGGCCGTTACCATGATCGGTGACACCGCCAACGTTGCCGCCCGCCTTTGCAGCCGCGCGCGCGCCGGCGAGCTGCTGCTCTCAGGCGCGATCGCCGCTGCTCTAGTGTAAGCGTCCGGTCTGGGCGCA
>PKXS01000133.1 GCA_003132425.1 Gammaproteobacteria bacterium
GAGGAGAACCAGGTGTCGAGAACGTCCTCGTCCTGGCGCAGTGCAGTGGCGGCCCCGATGCCGTGCGCCGTGCGTACCTCTGCCTCCGTGCGCCCGACATACCAGCGGCCGTCGGCGTCGTACCAGGCGGGAATGCGGTGTCCCCACCACAATTGCCGGCTGATGCACCAGTCCTTGATCTTGTGCATCCAATCGAAATACACGGCGTTCCAGTTCTCGGGAACGAAACGGATCCGGCCTTCTTCGACGGCGCGGATCGCGGGCGCCGCCAGCGGCTGGATGTTGACGAACCACTGGTCGGTGAGCAGCGGTTCGAGAATGGCATTGCTGCGATCGCCGCGCGGCACCACGAGCTTGTGCGGCTCGATTCGCTCGATGAGCCCGAGCGCCTCGAGGTCCGCTACGATCCGCGTGCGGGCGGCAGCGCGGTCGAGGCCGCGATAGGCAGCGGGCACGCTGTCGTTGAGCGCTGCCTCCGGAGTCATGATGTTGATCAAAGGCAGGCCATGGCGCTGGCCGACGTCGTAGTCGTTGAAATCATGCGCCGGCGTGATCTTGACGCAGCCGCTGCCGAACGCCGGATCGACGTAGCTATCGCCGATGATGGGTATCTCGCGATCGGTAAGCGGCAGCCGCACCAACCGGCCGATCAAATGCCGATAACGTTCGTCGTCGGGATGCACCGCTACGGCGGTGTCGCCCAACATGGTCTCCGGGCGCGTGGTCGCAACCACCAGAAAACCGCCGCCGTCGCTCAAGGGATAGCGCAAATGCCAGAGACTGCCCAACTCTTCCTCGGAAACCACTTCCAAGTCGGAGAGCGCGGTCTTCAGCACCGGGTCCCAGTTCACGAGGCGCTTGCCCCGGTAAATCAAGCCCTCGCCGTACAGGCGCACGAAGACCTCGGTGACCGCTTTCGAAAGCCCTGGATCCATGGTGAACTTGTCGCGCTGCCAATCGACCGAGGCGCCCAAGCGGCGCAGCTGGTTCGCGATCAGTCCGCCGGACTCCTCCTTCCACTGCCAAACGCGTTCGATAAATGCATCTCGCCCAAGCTCCACGCGGCTCGTCCCTGCGCCATTCAGCCGACGCTCCACCACCATTTGCGTGGCGATGCCCGCGTGATCCGTGCCAGGTTGCCAAAGGGTATCGAAGCCGCGCATTCGCCGGTAGCGGATCAGCGCGTCCATGATCGTGACTTGGAACGCGTGCCCCATATGCAGGGTACCGGTGACGTTGGGCGGCGGAATGACGATCGAATACGCGGGTCCGTGTCCGCTGGGAGCGAAATATCCATTCGCTTCCCAGCGTGCATAAATCGGCGATTCGATGTCGGTAGGCGAGTAGGCCTTATCCATCGTCTTTTTCCGCCGGACTTTCCGCGCCCGTGGCGTGCTCGCGCAATGCACGGTCCACGAGTTCCGGAAGTTGCGCGCGCAGGCGGTCGAATACGCGTTCGAATAGCGTGGCCTCGATGTCCTTGGCTGCCAGATGCAGCAGCGAATCGGCCAACTTCAGTGTTTCCGTGACGATCGCGGCGTGAATCGCCTTGGTATTGAATGGCAATGACGTCTGTCCGGGTTTTTCAACCGCATCGGTGAGAATGGGAATATCGCGCGGGTCGTGCGATCCAGGATCCATGGTCAGCTTGCCAGTCCGTTATCGTCCAACTGATGAGTCTCCAGCGTCAGCTTCAGGTCGCGGTACGCCTTGAAGCGCTCGCGGCCCAGGCGCCGCCGCTCTTCGTCGGCGTCGACGATCTCCGCGATGCGTGCAAATCGATCCCAGCGTTCAGGCAGGCGAGCGGCTAAATTCACCAACAAGTCGGCGTCGGGCGCGGCATCAAGCTGCAGCGTCAGGTGTACCGGAGTTGCCGGATCCGCAGATTTTGGGTCGACGCAAAAATCGTGCGGCACGAAGCAGCGTTCATTGAACGTCCAGAGCAGCTCGTCCAGGGCCTGCGCGTCGGCGATGTTTTCGTTAAGAATTAAGACGCGAAGATCCCGAAGGTAGGCTTTTTCCGTAAGCCGGCACGCGAATGCCCAGCGTTGCCTCGCGGTTGCACTCTTTAAAATGTAGAAATCGACGCGCTCGGTCATTTCGCATGAGCGCGATTGATCAAGAAATCGACCAGCAGCGGCACGGGCCGGCCGGTGCTGCCCTTTTGCGAGCCCCCGAGCCAAGCGGTGCCTGCGACATCAAGATGCGCCCATCGCAAATCCTTCGCGAATTTCCAGAGGTATGAAGCCGCGGTACAAGCACCGCCCTCGCGTCCGCCGATGTTGGCAATGTCCGCGAAATTGCTTTTCAGCTGCTCGGCGTACTCCTCGCCGACCGGCAAGCGCCAGGCCCGATCGTCCGCGCGCAGACCCGCGGATTCCAATGCGTCCGCAAGCGCCTCGTTATTGCTCATCAATCCGCTGAAGTGGTTGCCCAGTGCGATAATGCAGGCGCCGGTCAAAGTCGCGACGTCCACGACCGCGGCCGGATTGAAGCGCCGGCTGTAGGTGATGGCATCGCAAAGAATCAGGCGGCCTTCCGCATCGGTATTGAGGATTTCGACCGTTTGGCCGGACATCGTCGTGACGATATCGGAGGGCTTCACCGCCCTGCCGCTCGGCATATTCTCGCAGGTCGGGATGATCACCACGAGGTTGATGGGCAATTCCAGTTCGGCGATGGCACGCATCGTTCCTAAGACTGAGGCCGCGCCGCTCATATCGAACTTCATTTCATCCATCGCCAGCGGATCTTTGAGCGATATTCCGCCCGCATCGAAGGTAATGCCCTTGCCGATCAGGCAAACCGGCGCCGCGTCCTTCTTGGCGCCGCGGTATTCGCAAACGATCAGCCGCGGCGGCTGCTCGGAGCCCTGCGTCACGGCGAGGAACGCACCCATTTTCAGCGCTTTAATGCCGATTTCATCGAGCACCTTGGTCTTGATGCGCGGCCAGTCCTTGGCCAATGCTTGAGCCCGGGTTCCGAGGTAGGTGGGGGTGCAAATATTGGGCGGCAAATTGGCAAGGTCACGCGACAGGGCGAGGCCGCTACCGATGGCGGCGCCGGCCTTGAGTCCTTTTCCCGCCGCCTTCGCGGCGCGCGCGTTCTCTGCCGCGACGCCGACGCTCGACAGCCGGCATGCCTTGGGCTTCACGCCAGTCTTGCGATCCGGAATTTTGTAAAATTGCGCGCAGAAGACTTCTGCGATCGCGCGGGCGCGGTAGTAGACATCAAGATCCGCGGCTGCTTCCAACGCCAAGTACACGACCGCATCCTTGGCGCCGGTCTTCCCGAGCGCCTGGGCGGTCGATTGCAATGCCTTGCGGTATTGCTTGCGGCCAAACCCGGCTCGCGGCCCCAAACCGACCAGCAGCACGCGCGCGGCGGCGGCACCGGCTGGTTCCGCCAAGAGCAGCGTGTCGCCCAGCTTGCCGGCAAAATCGCCGCCCGCATGCAGTTTGCCGATCGATCCCGCCAGTTGCGTGTCGATCTGGCGCGCGGCGACGCCAAGATCGCCTTCTTCGTATACGCCGACCACGGCGCAGCCTGCGGTGTGGCGCGCCTTCGCATCGACTATGGCGGTGAATTCCATATCGCTGACTCCATTCTTCGTTCGAGCGTGATAATTCGGGCAATGCAAATAGTTTACTAGATTATCGGGAAGGCTCTAAGCTCGACGCCATGAAATGGACCGTGCAACGCTATGTGCTCCGCGAGGTCGTGCAGACTTGGCTGGCGGTGACCGGCGTTTTGGTGGCCATTCTGGTCTCCAATCAATTGTCCAGAGTCCTCGGCCAGGCCGCCGCCAATCAGTACGGCCGGCACGTGGTATTCGATCTGATTGCGCTCGGTGCGGTGATGAACTTGTCGGTCATCGTGCCCGTCGGTCTGTTGCTGGCGGTGGTGCTCACCCTGGGCCGCATGTACCACGACAGCGAGATGGCCGCGCTGCAGGCCTGCGGTTTTGGGCCGGCACGCCTTCTCGCGCCGCTCTTTTGCTTTGCCGCCTTGATCGCAGTGGGTTTGGGTTGGCTGTCGTTTTTCCAGGTGCCGCTCGCGGACCAGGAAGCGCAGCTGTTGCGCCAGTCGGCGCAGAAAGAGGCGCAATTCGGCCGATTGGACGCCGGCCGGTTCCGCTCCTTCAGCGGCGGCGATGCGGTCTTCTACGCCGAGCGGGTCGATGCGGAGGGGGTGTTGCACAACGTCTTCGTACAGCGCGAATCGGCCGGCCGGATCGAAGTTGCGCTTGCCGATACTGCCACCTATTCAAAGGCGGCCGCGGGCGGCGCCCACCTCGTTACTCTCTTTAACGGTCGGCGCTATGAAGGCGTACCGGGGCGCAGGGATTTTCGCATCATCGAATTCCGGGAACACGGTATTCCGATTGCGCCGCCGACGGATGCTCTGGGGACCAAGGACCCGGACACCAAGCCGACTCGGGAACTGATCGGTTCCGATGCCGCTCCCGATATCGCGCAGCTGCAATTCAGAGCCTCCTCACCGATAATGGCGCTCCTGCTGGTGCTGATCGCGGTGCCGTTGAGCCGCTTGCGCCCGCGGCAGGGCCGTTATGCGCGGGTGGGTTTCGCCATCCTGGTTTATTTCGCTTACTCGAGCTTGCTGTCGGCTGCCAAGGCGTGGTTGGAGAAGGGCAATCTCGCACCGGCGATCGGCGTATGGTGGGTCCACATCGCGGCATTGGCGCTGGCCTTGTACTTGTATTATCGGGAAGCGAGAACCGCGTGAATACGCTCGACCGCTACCTGTACCGCACCATCATGCTGTATGTCTTGATGGCGATGACGGTGCTCCTGACCTTGGGCGCCTTGTTCTTGTTCATCGGCGAGCAGGGCGACATCGGCATCGGCAATTACAGCGCGGGCGACGCTTTTCTATACACCATGCTCAATATTCCGCAGCAGGCATTCGAGCTGCTGCCGATTGGCGCCATGATCGGCGCGCTGATGGGCCTGGGCAATCTCGCGTCGGGCAGCGAGCTGGTGGTCACTCGGGCATCGGGAGTGTCCGTATGGCGGACCGCGTGGCCGGTCGGCCTGGCAGGCTTGACGCTCGCCCTGGTCATGTACNNCATCGGCGAGTACGTCGCCCCGCCGCTGGCGCAGTTCGCGAAGCGCGAGAAGACCGCGAGCAAGCTGGCGGACGTCAGTTTCGCCGGCTCGAGCGGCGCGTGGGTAAAGGACGGCAGTCTGATCCTGCGAGTTCAGACGGGCGAGGTGGGTCAAGCATTCGGCGGAGTGTCACTGTTCCAACTGGACGGGCCGACTCGCCTACGCTCGATCCAACGGGCGGAGAGCGTGTCGGTTGCCGATCCCGGACGTTGGCGCCTGCACAATGTCGCGACGTCGACCTTTGCGGACAATCAAGTCGAGGGCAGCGTCGTCGACGAGACTACGATGCGTTCCACGGTCAATCCCGACTTTTTGGGATTGGCGGCAACTGACCCGGATTTGTTGACTCTGCGCGGTCTCGCCTCGTACATCGACCATTTGCGCCGCAATAGCCTCGGCACCGCGTCCTACGAAATCGGCTACTGGTCGCGCATCGCGAGATTGTTTGCCGTGGTGGTGGTCACGCTCCTGGCGCTGCCCTTCGTCTTCGGGCCCTTGCGCACCACCGGGGCCGGTACTCGAACGGTGATAGGGGTGCTGTTGGGCGTGGTATTTTTCCTCATCACCCGCACCATCGAGAACGGCGGCCAGCTGTTCGGCCTGAATCCCGTCCTCGTGGGGTGGCTACCCACGACGGTCATCGCCGTCTTAACCCTGATCGCCATCGCGAGAACGCGATAGTCGAACGACGCGCGTCTTGGACAGCCGATCGTGAATGGCCAAATGCTCGGGATCGAGATACAACCATAGCACGCCGAGCGCCGCCGGGGTCCAGGCGAGGATGCCCCAGACAAATCGCAGCAACGCGGGCCGGACGGTCAAAGGCCGGCCTAAATCGCTGACCGCGCGTAGGTGCCAGGCGCGCATTCCGAGCGTTTGGCCGCTGCGCAGCCAGTTGAGCACGTAGTATCCCGCGATCACTGCGACGAGACCCGCGCGGTACACATATACCCAAGGGCCCGCCGTCTGGTACAGGACTGCCTCGCCGTGCGTGAAGAATAGCGCGGCTCCCGTGAATATCATGAGCAGCGCGGCGAGCAGGAGGCTGTCGTAGATCAATGCCGCCAGGCGCCGCCCGAACCCCGCGCTGGTGCCGCTGGTCACGAGGCGGCGGGCGGAGGCTTTTTCAGCGAGCGGGGCGCCTTTTTCGCGGCGGGCGGCGATTCTTTCGGCACGAGCAATTGGCCCAACGGCCGGAAAATCGCGTCATATCGATAGTTCGCCACTTCGAAGGCGCGACCCTGAGTCTTTGCGGTCAGCGTGGGGTCCTTGCTTGCCGCGATCTGAATCCAACGTTTATCGCCCGCGGCGACACCCATCAAGGTGAGGACATTGCCATCCGCCTGCGTGACGATGGCTTGCGCCGATGAGCTGAAATCGATGCCGCTTGCCGCTGACACGTCCTCGGCGGTAAGGCTGCCGAGCATCGTGGGCGAAGGTGCAAGAGCGTGCGGATCAAGCGCCTTGCGGCCGGTAGGCACCTTGTCCAGGCTAAAATCGCCGTCACTCTTTGCGACCCGATGAATGGAGTACGCGGTGCCGGTCGCAGGCTTCACCTCGATGCTTTGGATCGTAGTCGCAGCGATGTCGATCAGCCGCGAATCGATCCAGAAGCGCGGCTCTGATTCGAATGAGAGTTCCGGCCGGACGATATAACTCTGGTTTTCGCCGCTGCGCCGCGCGAAGTTTCCCTGGCCGACGGCCTTTCCCACGATCACCCCATGCTTGCCGTCCTGCGCGGTGACGGTGAGCTCGGCGCCGGTCGCGCCGGGCTGGGATGGGTCTTCAACGCCGATGACCGCGAAGTTCGCCGGATTCGACGTCTTTGCTTCCACGATTTTCGAGTCGGCCAGTGCCAGTAGGAGTTTACGCAGCTTTGACACATCGGCCGGATAATCGCCGCGTTCGGCGACCGTCCATTGTCCCGCCACTTGATGCACGGTCACGGTGGGCGAGGAGCCGCCCTTGCGCACGCTCACGGCGGTCACCGAATTAAGCGCGTTCGCCAGGGAGGGGAAAAACGCCGCGTCGAGAGTATCGCGCGGCAGGTTACGTTGGGTGCTCAGGTACAACGCTCCCGATATCGCCACGAGCGCCGCCACGGCCAGCAAGACAAATCGCCGTTGACTCATGGGGCACTCGATCGACGCGCTCTGCGGCGCCGGCGCACGGAGAGGACGATCAAGCCCAGCACCGCGACGATGAGGGGCGCCAGCGCGATGTTGAGGACTTTAAGCCGTGAATCCAGCCGATCGATATCGACGTCAAGGCTGCGCTGCGTTTCGCGCAGCTCCTTGCGCACGCGCGCCTTCTCGGAGGTGAATCGCTTCAGCTCCTGTTCTTGCTCCGGCGTGAGCATGAGCGATGCTTGATCGGTTCTCTTGGTCTGCAGGTCGGTCAGTTTGGCTTCCGTTTGCCGCAGCTCCGCCTCCAGTTCCTGAGCTTTGCTGCGCAATCGGTCGTCCGCCTGGCGCTTCAGGGCCTCCACTTTTTCGAACGGCCGCGAGAACGTGGCGCGGCCGCGAATGCTGATAAGAGCACTGCTGCCGCTCAAGTTGTCGAGTATGTTGGCAACCAAATCGCCGTTGTTGGCAAAGACTTGCGCAACCCGCTGGCCCATCACTTCGCGCGTTTGCACCCACAAGTAGTCCAGCAGCAGATCGGTGTCGGCGATCACGACGATATTGGCGGCCGTGACGGATTTGGACAAATGCGCAATCGGCGGACCTGAGGCCGGTTTGGCGTCCGCGGCTGCGCCTTGCGGATATGCCGATTCCACCGCACCGGTAATTCTGGCCGCAAGCGTGTAGCGCACGCCCGTGGGCTTGAATCCGTCGCGCAAAGTGGAGGGGTCCTCCAGCATGACGAAGCGCGCCTTGGGGATGGGCGCCGCGTCGGCCGAACTTTGCAGCAGCGGCTCGAACTTAGTCTTGGCGCCGGGGAGTGCGGCGAGCGATCCGCTGGTTGCCAGGTTGATCGAGTCCAGGGAGGCGGTTACGACATCGTTCGCAGCCATGTCCCCGTGATGCAAACCGAGGATGCCGATGTGCAGTATCGGCGGCGATTGCAGATTGGTGCGTACTTCCAGGCCGCGCCCCATGTCGCCGATCACTTGGCCGGGATCGTAGGCGATTCCCCAGGCCTTGAGCAGCGGCTCCAGATCCGACGAATGATCGGCCAGCGCTCTGGCCATCGGATTCGACGGGTCTTGTCCGCTCGTATCGGCTCCCGAATCCGGATCGACGAACAGCAATATTCGTCCGCCGCGCATGACGAATTGATCGATGGCGTACAGAGTTTTGGGCGGCAATTTTTTCGGATGAACGATCATCAGCACATCGACATCCTTGTCGATTTGACCGATGTCGGCGGTCAATGTTCGTAGCGTGAAGAGTTGCTCGATTTGCGTGAGGATCGGCCACTGCTCGCCCATTTGGCCCGTCATCGGATTGAATTGGCCCTGCATGGCCAACGAGCTGATCAGCCCGATCACCGGCTTCTTCGGCACGGCCAGCTCGTGGATGAGCTTGGCAACGTCATACTCCAGAAATTCCTCGCGATCGGCTTGAAACGCCGGGATCGCGGAACGGCCATCGGTCGAATTGGTCCCGGCCAAACCGAAGTAAAGGGACTCGCCCGCATTCCCGCTCTGCAGCGCTTGCAGACCGAGTTCCGAGGCCCGGTCTTCGTCCTCGGAGAAGGGTTGGGGATCGATCACGTGCAGCCGAATCTTACCGCCGGAACGCGTCGCGATCTCCTCGAGAAATTCGCGCACCCGCGTGGCATATGGCATGACCAGCGGCGCCTGCTTGGCGGCCGCATCGCGCGAAAAATAGAAGTACAAATTGATCGGCTCTTTGATTTCCTCGAGCACCTGCTGGGTGCCCGCGCTCAAGGTAAACAGGCGGTTCTGCGTGAGATCCAAACGCACGCCGCGCAGGCCGACGTTCGACAGCATGATCACGCCCAAGAAAAGAATGGCGAGTGCGATCAAGCCGCCTACGCCAAAGCCGGTTCGCCGCCAACGAGTCGAGTTCACCTATTCCGCCTTTTTCATGTCGAGCACCATGGCGGTTGCCGCCAACCAAAAACCGATCAGCGCGCCGAAGTACACCAGATCGCGCAGATCGATGACGCCCTTGGAAATCGCCTCGAAATGAGTGAAAAAGCTCAATGAGGCAATGGCGTCGACGACGACCTGCGGCAAGATGCCGCGCACGAAATCCAGAACCAGAGGAAATCCGGCCAGCAAAAACACAAATCCGACCAGCGCGGCGGTAATGAATGCGATCACTTGATTGCGGGTGGCGGCGGACATGCACATCCCGATCGCCAGAAATCCGCCGGCCATCAAGAAACTGCCGAAGTAGGCGGCGACGATGGCGCCGTTATCCGGATGACCAAGATAATTGACCGTTATCCATATCGGGAACGTGAGCGACAGGGCGATTCCGGCAAAGCACCACGCGGCAAGGAACTTGCCGGTAACCGCCTGCCATAGCGTGATCGGCAGCGTCATCAACAATTCAATGCTGCCGCTGTTGCGCTCCTCCGCCCAGAGGCGCATCGAAATCGCCGGGATCAGCACCAGATACAACCAAGGGTGCCAACGGAAGAAGGATTGCAGGTCGGCCTGACCGCGTTCGAAGAATCCGCCCACCTGAAAAGTGAACACTCCCGCCAGAACCAAAAATATGACGATGAATACGTAGGCCAGCGGCGTCGCGAAATAGCTGCGCAACTCGCGGCGGAATACCACCAGAACTTTGCTCAAGCGGAGTCTCCTGCGGCAGGCGGCGTATCCAAGGAAACCGGCGGCTGCGTCAATGTGCGGAATACTTCATCGAGGCGTCCCGGCTCGAGATGCAATTCGGGCACGTCCCAGCCGTTTTTCGCAATGAGGGCGCTCACCGCGGGCAGCGCGCCGGCACCCGGTTTGGGCAGCGCCGTGAGCCGCAGCTCGCGCGGGTCCGATTCGACCGCGGCGATCTCGGTCAAAGCGGCGACTTCGCGGCAAGCAGCCGCGAGCTCATCGGGCTTTTCGAATCGCAGACTGACCGCGTTGCGGTAGCGCGAGCGCGATTCGAGCGCGGTAGGAGTTTCATCCGCGACGATGCGGCCGTTCGCGATGATGATGGCCCTGGTGCACACCTCGTGCACCTCCTCCAAAATGTGCGTGGACACGATCACCAGCTTGTCCTTGCTGAGTTCGTTGATCAGGCGGCGCACTTCATGCTTTTGATTCGGATCCAGGCCGTCCGTGGGCTCGTCCAAGATCAATACCTGGGGGTCGTGGATCAACGCCTGTGCCAGGCCGACGCGGCGCCTAAAGCCTTTCGACAGCGTTTCGATGACCTGTTCGATGACCGGCGCCAGCCCCAGGCGTTCGACGACAGTCTCGCGTCCTTGTCGCCGACGCTCGCCGCGCAGGCCGCGAATGTCGGCAACGAAGTCCAGAAACTCTGCGACCGTCATTTCCCCATAACTGGGCGCTCCCTCGGGTAGGTAACCCATGCAAGACTTGGCGGCAACGGGCGCTTCCTCGATATCGTGACCGCAGACCGATACCTGACCGGCGGTCGGTGAAATGAAGCCCGCTATCATTCGCATGGTGGTGGACTTGCCCGCGCCGTTGGCCCCCAGGAAGCCGAGCACCTCCCCCGGCTGCACCGAGAAGGTGAGGTCATCGACCGCCGCAATCTCGCCATAGCGTTTCGACAGGTTTTTAGTAATAATCATGAGCGCCTTTGAGCGACATAAGCATCGGAGGTTCCCAAAATATTTATCGCGAGAGATTCTCGCGGAGTTCTTTAGTCGCGCCCGGCCATTTTATCGATGGCTGATTTATTGTCCTTGAGTATGCGGCGCACGTCGGGCAAAGACGGGCGATCCGCCATGCGCGCGATCAGTTCAGCCAGCTCGTACCACTTGCGTCCCCATTGCATCAGTCGCGCCGCGTCGGCGATGACCTTCTCGCGAGCGGCCTCCGGCACGGCGCCTCGCTCGGATGAGGCAGGCGCCGCAGCCTTCGGCGCCGCCCTCCCGACCTGCTTGACCGGCGCCGCGGGCTTCGCCGGCTGCTTCGCTGCGGACTTTGCCGCAGGTTTAACGGCAACCGCGGCCTTGCGTTCGGTGCGGGCGACTTGGGGGGTCGCTGTCGGCGGCGCCGTGTGCGGCTTGGCGGGGAGGAACTTCGGCATCTCGCGCGTGGAGGTATCGCCCGCGTGCGCCGGCGGCTGCTCGGCGGCGGACCCTCGGGTGAGGGGGCTCTCGCGGCCGGGCTCGGCCAAAGGAATGAATCGTTCGATGTGTTCCGATCCCAGCAGATTCGCGAGGAAGATCATCAGCTCCAGCGAGTCGGAAAACTTTGCGTCGCCCGTTTTGATGCGTTCTTGGACTTGAGCTCTCAGAGCGGAGGCTTTTTGCTTGGCGAGATTGATGATCCACAGATTCGGCCGTTGATGTTCGACCCAGGGCTGAATCTTCCAGTAGCTGTGCTCGTCGAGCGATGAGTATCTGATATGCAGCTCAAGACTCGTGAGCCATTTTTCCAATAACTCCAGCAGGCGTTGATCGGCGGGTGTTGCCATGTCTTTGCAGCTCCAGGTGGCACCCTAAACGAACCGCCGGCCGATGGCTAGCGGTACATCGCGTCGAGGTCGCGCTAGACTGCCCTGCATGTGCGGCATAGTCGGAATCATCGGTTCTCGGGCAAGCGTCGATACTGCCACCCGCATGTCACAGCGGTTGCGGCATCGCGGCCCGGATGGAGAGGGGGTCTGGAGTGGGGACGGCGCGGTCTTGGCTCACCGCAGGCTGGCCATTCTGGACTTGTCCGAAGCGGGTCACCAGCCCATGTTGTTCGGCTCGCATGTTCTCACCTTCGGCGGCGAGATTTATAACTACGAGAAGCTGCGGTCGACGCTGCCGGGTCCTTGGAATTCCACCGGCGATACCGAAGTGTTGCTGCACTTGCTGGCAACAGAGGGTGCGGCCTGCCTCGAGCGCCTTGTTGGCATGTTCGCATTTGCCAGTTGGGATCGGGATCAGCGGCGGCTGCTGCTGGTTCGCGACCGGCTGGGCATCAAGCCCTTGTATTACCAACTGCTGCCGGACGGCATTGCGTTTGCCTCGGAGCTGAAGGCGCTGTTGGTGCTGGGGAAGCCCGAAATTGACCGCAGCGCCGTGCGGGACTTTCTGTTTCACGGCTACATCCCTGCGCCGAAGTCCATCTATCAAGGTATCCGGAAATTGCCGGCCGGCCACACGTTGACTTGGGCCGCGGGCCGAGTGAGCCTCGAGCGATACTGGCACCCGTCTCCCGTGCTTGCCGCCAGGAGCGCCGATGAGACTTTGCAGCAGCTCGATGCTCTATTGCGCAAGGTCGTCCCCGCTCACACCGTGTCCGATGTGCCGGTGGGCGTATTCTTGAGCGGCGGCATCGATTCTGCGCTCACCACCTACTATCTGGAGCGGCCGCATACCTACAGCCTTGGGTTCGATGCTCGCGCACGCTCGGAATTGGATGCGGCGCGGCGCGTGGCGCTGCATTTGAATACGCTGCACACGGAAATGACCGCGCAAGCCGCGGACTTTGCCGAAGCTCTCGAGGCAATTCCACAGCTCTTCGACGAACCCTTCGGCGACAGCGCCGCTTGGTCGAACTCTCTCATTGCGCAATGTGCGCGGCGAGAAGTGACGGTTGCGCTGAGCGGCGAAGGCGGCGATGAGATCTTTTGCGGTTACCCGCGCTATTGGTCGAGGATCGGCGCGCGCTCGAACGCGTTGAATCGCTTGCTCGCACGCCATTTGCCACCTCTATCGCGACTTGCTCACTCCATGCAGCGTCGCTCCTATACCGGCCTACCCGCGTTCGCGGCGTCGCTCGGCGGACTGACGGCGAACCAAGTAGACTCCCTGTTATCGCGCGACTGGCTGGAATCCGGCTATGACTATTTGTGGTTTTATCGGCAGTTTTGGCGCGATGATTTGGCGCCGCTGGCGCAGTTGCGATGGCTCGATCTGAACACGGATCTTGCGGAGGGACTGTTGACGAAGGTCGATCGAACCAGCATGGCGCATTCGCTCGAAGTGCGGCCGCCCTTGCTCGATCACCGCTTGGTCGAGTTTATGCTGAGTGTTGATCCTCAGCTTCTGGTCGATCCGGCGAAGCGCCGCGGCAAGCTATTGGTCCGCACCCTGATGGAGCCAAGATTGCCGCCCGGGTATTTGGACCGGCCAAAATCAGGCTTCGGTTTGCCCGTGCACGGCTGGCTGAAGCGCCGTCCGCAGGTCCTGAAGGATGCGGTGCGGCGGTTGATGGCGCGTGGAGTTATCGCACGCCCGGTCAATGTTGAATTTCGCCGGGCATGGTATCTGCTGGTGCTGGATCGATGGTTCACCGCCTTTGGCTGACACCGAGCCGACAAGCACCGGACGCCCAGGCCAGCCTGCGCCCTGCGTCGTATTCGTTCCGGTCTCGGGACAGTACGGGATGGGCGAATACTCGCGCTCCTCGGCGATCGCGCGCGCGGTCAGCCGCCGTTGGAGCACCGCCGCCATCCATTTTATTTTGAGCCGTCAAGCTCCCTATGCTGCCGACACTGCGTTTCCGGCCACGTTGGTGGCATCGTCGCCGACGTTTCATTCCGCCGCCGTGATCGGCGTGCTCGAAAAATTACGGCCCGATATAGTGATTTTCGACAACGCGGGCCGCACCGCGCAGCTGCGCGCCGCGAAGCGGCTGGGCGCGCGCGTGGTTTTCGTCAGCGCGCGACGGCGCCAGAGAGGCAGGGCGTTTCGCTTTACTTGGATGCGCCTGCTTGATGAGCATTGGATCGCCTACCCGGAATTCATCGCCGGCGGGTTAGGATTCGCCGAGAGGCTCAAGCTCAGGATTTTGCGCCGCCCGGCGGTGCGTTACCTCGACGTCATTCTCTCGCAAGCCGAACCGGCGGATCGCGCGGCAATACTGGCGAGATTGGGCTGCGCCGCCGGTTCCTATGTGCTCGTGGTTCCGGGCGGCGGTACCGGCCATCCGGGCGCGGGCGATGCGGTGCAGCGGTTTCTCGCCGCCGCGCGCAGTCTTGCGGCAAGTGGAATACCGACGGTTTTCGTGGGTCCGGCCGTGCCGGCGAACGGCGGCACCGCTGATGCATTGGGCGATTTGAACTTGCGTCGGCTGGGTCCGTTGCCGCAGCGTGATCTATCGGCGCTCATGCGCTCGGCGCGGTTGATCGTGGCCAATGGCGGTTCGACCTTGCTGCAGGGAATCGCCTGCGGAAGGGCATGCGTTGCGATACCCATCGCACAGGATCAAGTCGAACGGATACGACGCTGTGTCGCGCGCCAAGTGGCCGTTCCTGCCGCGCTCGACTCGGCAGACATCGTTCGAGCCGCGAGCGGCCTGTTGCAAAACGAGGCGGCGCGCTCCGCGCTGGCGCGGCGGGCCTGCGAACTTGCGCTCACCGACGGCATCGAAGTGGCGCTGCGGGCGATCGAGCGGCTCTTCGAACCGGCTACGGGGTAGGACGCAACTTCATGCCGAACGCCGTGCTGCTTGGCTACGATCTCAATCAGCCCTCATTTCGTCACCGCATGCAAACCCTGGTCGGCACGCTCGATTCGGCCGGATGGGACGTGCGCACGGAGCGCTTTCCAAGCGGTCGTTACGGGCTTCGCACGTGGGAGCGACGGCGGCTGCTGCAGTGGGCCGATGTGGCGGTGCTTCATCAAATCAAGTTGAGCGCGCTCGAGGTGCGTTTGTTCGCCTCGCTCAGCCGCAGGCGGGTATTCGACCTGGATGACGCCATCTATGTGCGCAAGCCGCGCCGGCTCGGTGAAGTGGCGGACGATTCGGTTTGGCGCAGACGGAAATTCATCGCCACTTGCCGCTGGGTCAACGTGGTCGCGGCGGGTAACGAAGTATTGGCCGGAGCGGCGCGCGCCTGCGCGCGGGATACCGTGATTTTACCGACATCGATCGAGGCATCCGACTATCGGGCGACCACGGCCACGCAAGCCGATGCACCCACGATCGCGTGGATCGGGAGCCCCGAGAACCTGGTGTATTTGGAGATGATTCGGCCCGCCCTGGCGCGCCTCGCGATGCGGCATCCGACGCTCAAGCTGCGGGTCATTTGTTCCCGATTTCCACGCTGGCCGGAAGTGCGGATCGAGGAAGTGGCGTGGAGCTCGGCGACGGAAGCGGCGGCGTTGGCGACGGCCCACATCGGGGTCATGCCCTTGAGCGACGATGAATGGGCCCGCGGCAAGTGTGCCTTCAAATTGCTGCAGTACATGGCAGCGTCTCTGCCCTGTGTCGCCTCGCCCGTCGGCGCCAATACCGAGGCCGTCATCGAGGGGGTCAGCGGCTTTCATGCAAAGCACCTCGGGGATTGGGAGCGCGCCTTGGAGCTATTGATCAATTCGCCCGAGCTGCGCTCGCGCCTAGGTGCCGGCGGACGCGCGCATGTGGAGGATCGGTACTCCCTGCGCGCTTATCAAAGGCGATACTTGGACCTGTTGGCGCGGCTCGCGGCGGCGTGAGGCCCCCCGGGATCGAATGCAGGCCGCGGCGGAAGTGGGTATGCTTCCGCGCATGCAGCGATTGCATATCTATCAAATCCTCAACCACTACACGTCGCGGCAAGAATTGGATCCGGACTTCGGCGTCTTGGACAATTCGGCCAACGAGCGCCCGGATTGGTTCGAGTATTGGCCGATCAGAAAATATCTGCTATCCGAACCGCTCGATGAGGACGCTTTTTACGGCTTTCTGTCGCCGAAGTTTCTGCACAAGACCAATTTAACCGGCGCGATGGCTCGGGAATTTATCTTGGCGGCGGGCCCCGCCACCGAGATGATCCTATTCAGCCCGAGCATCCACAATAGCGCGTATTTTCTGAATGTCTTCGAGCACGGTGAATCCGAGCATCCGGGCCTCATGAGCGTCGCGAGCCGTTTGTTTGAACGCATCGGCCGGGCCGCCGATCTGGCCGAATTGGTTTCCGATTCCAGAAACACGGTGCACTCGAATTACTTCATCGCGAAGCCGCGCTTTTGGCGGGCATGGCTTGCGATCAACGAGCAACTGTTTTCGATTGCCGAGGCGCCGGCGGATCCGCTGGGAGAGGAGCTGCGGACTCCGACGAGTTACCGAGGGCGCTCGCAAGTACAGATGAAGATATTTGTCATGGAGCGGGTCGCTACCTGGATAATCAGCACCGATCGCAGCTTCGCCACGACGGTGCGCGATCCGTTTGTCGCGCGCTCGCGTACCTATAAACTGCCGGTGGCGATTATTTGCGATGCGCTGAAGATCGCCTATGTTACGCAGGGTCGCCGCCAGTACAAGGAGGTTTTCTTGCTGGTGCGCGGATTGAAGAAGTATTTGAATCTGCAGATACGTATCGGCGACC
The DNA here is from genome assembly GCA_003132425.1 of Gammaproteobacteria bacterium. Taxonomy (GTDB): domain Bacteria; phylum Pseudomonadota; class Gammaproteobacteria; order Steroidobacterales; family Steroidobacteraceae; genus Bog-1198. The sequence goes on from PKXS01000133.1 coordinate 16,550, forward strand.
GGCTCGGACTGCGGAGCGTGCGGCCCTACCTGCGCACTCTGCGATCGTATTGGCGCGAGGGCGAGCGGTAGCACGGTGAGGCCGATGTCCAAATCAACGAACGATGCGGCTGAATTTTGGCGAGGCCGCCGGGTCCTGCTCACCGGACACACGGGGTTCAAGGGGGCATGGATGAGCCTATGGCTGCGGACGCTCGGCGCCGATGTGACGGGGTACGCGCTCGCGCCAAGCGGCGCTCCGAATCTGTGGAACATCGTCGGCGAAGGTACGCGATCGATCATCGGGGATATTCGTGACGGGGTCCGCCTATGGAATGCGCTCGAGCAGATCGACCCACAGATCGTGATCCATATGGCGGCGCAGGCGCTGGTCAAGGAGTCGTATCGCGATCCGCTGGGAACCTATGCCACCAACGTCATGGGTTCGGCGATGCTATTGCAGGGGTGCCGGCAGTTGCGAAATTTGCAGTGTGCCGTGATCGTCACCAGCGACAAGGTCTACGAAAACCATGGCGAGGGCCGCGCATTCGATGAAAGCGATCGGCTGGGTGGACACGATCCTTACAGCAACAGCAAGGCTTGCGCCGAACTGGTGACGATGAGCTTTCGCGACAGCTTCTTTCGAGACGGGCCGCCCATCGCCACCGTGCGCGCCGGCAACGTCATCGGCGGAGGCGACTGGTCGGATGACCGCTTGATCCCTGATTGCGTGCGGGCGCTCAACGCCGGCAAGTGCGTGAGCCTGCGTTATCCTGAGGCAGTGCGGCCTTGGCAGCACGTGCTCGAACCGCTGTCCGGCTACCTGGCTCTGGCGCGGGCGCTGGTGCTCGATCCGCACGGGACGCCGCGCGCCGTAAATTTCGGCCCCGACTCCACGGCCTTTTGCACGGTAAGCGAGGTGGTCGATGCATTCAGCGCGCGGTTCCGCGGCAAACCCGGTTGGGTGCCTGATGCGGCGGCGCATCCATCCGAGGCCCACGCCTTGATGCTGTCCTCGGGATTGGCCGAGCGCGCCTTGGGCTGGAGCCCGACTCTCGACATCGCGGAATCGCTGTCCTGGACCGCAGACTGGTACCGATCACACGCGGCGGGGGAGAATATGCTGGCCTTTACTCAAGAGCAAATCACGTGGTATCAAAATCTATCGGTCCCGCACCCATGAAGTGCGTCATTCTCGCCGGCGGCAAGGGCACGCGGATTGCGGAAGAGTCGAATACTCGACCCAAGCCGATGGTGGAGATCGGCACGCGGCCTATGCTCTGGCACATCATGAAGCTCTACGCCTCATTCGGCGTCCGAGAATTCATCGTTTGCCTTGGCTACAAGGGCTACATGGTCAAGGAATACTTCGCGAATTATTTCTTGCATCAAGCGGATGTTACCTTCGACATGGAGGGCAACCGGGTCGAGTACCACGATTGCCGCAGCGAGCCATGGAAGGTGACTCTGGTGGATACCGGCGATGAGACCATGACGGGCGGGCGGCTGATGCAAGTGAGTAAATATCTCAAGACCGGCGAGCCCTTTTGCATGACATACGGGGATGGCCTCGCAAACATCGATATCCGCGCCGAGATCGCCTTTCACTTGGCACATGGTTGCAAAGCCACGGTCGCCTGTGTGCGGCCGCCGGCGCGTTTTGGCCGCATCGCGACCGATGGCACCAAAGTAACTTCTTTCGAGGAGAAGCCCCAGGCGGAAGGCGGCCTGATCAACGGGGGATTCTTCGTGCTCGACCCGAGCGTTCTGGAGTTGATAGCGGGGCACGACACGGTTTGGGAAAAAGAGCCCATGGAGAGCTTGGCGGCCGACGGCCAGTTAGTCGCATGGGTGCATCGCGGTTTCTGGCAGCCGATGGATACGCTGCGCGACAAGCAATACCTTAACTCGCTCTGGGAAGGCGCGGCGGCACCTTGGAAACTTTGGCAGTGATAAACGCCCAATGGTAGGTCTGGTCAGCGGCTGCCGCGCATGCGGCGGACAACTCTCCGTCACGATGGCCGATCTTGGAATGCAGCCGCCGTCGAACGCGTTCTTGACCGCATCGGCGGCGGCGCTCGAGGAGAAGCGCTATCCGCTGCGCGCCAAGGTGTGCGGATCCTGCAAGCTGGTGCAGGTGGACTATGATGTCGACCCGCAGGAATTGTTCGGCAATTACGTGTATTTCTCGTCTTATTCGGACCACTGGCTGGCACACGCCAAGCAATATTGCGACATGGCGGCGCGGCGCTTCGCGCTGGGCCGCGAGAGTCTGGTGGTCGAGCTGGCAAGTAACGATGGATACTTGCTCAAGAATTTTCTCGACATGCAAGTGCCGGTGCTCGGCATCGATCCGTCCGGCACGGTTGCGGCGGCCGCGGCAAGGATCGGCGTGCCGACTCTGGTGGAGTTCTTCGGCGAGAAAGTAGCCAGGAAGCTAGCCGCGCAGGGTCGGCGCCCCGACCTGATCATCGGCAACAACGTGCTGGCGCACGTGCCCATGCTCAATGACTTCGTCGCCGGAATCGCCATTCTCCTGAAGCCGGAAGGTACCGTGACGATCGAATTTCCACACCTGCTCAAGCTGATCGAGCACGTGGAGTTCGATACGATTTATCACGAACACTATTCGTACATTTCCCTGTATGCGATCGAACAGGTCTTCGGCCGCCACGGCATGAGACTTTACGATGTCGAGGTATTGCCGACGCACGGCGGTTCGCTGCGAATTTTCGCCTCGCATTCGAGCCGAGCTGCCGTCGAGGACAGCGCCGCGCTGCGCGACGTGCGCGCGCAGGAAGCGGCGGCTGGTCTCGCCGAGCCCGAGACGTACGCGCGCTTCGCGCGGCGCGTCGAGGAGTGCCGAGAATCGGTCCTCGAGTTCTTTGCGCTCGCGAAGCGGCAACGCAAGTCGGTGGCCGCCTATGGGGCCGCGGCCAAGGGCAATACCCTGCTCAATTTTTGCGGCCTGACTCGCGAGGAAATTTCCCTGGTCGCCGATCGCAACCCCCATAAGCAGTCCAAACTATTGCCGGGAAGTCATATTCCCGTGGTGTCACCGGAGGAACTGATGCGGACCAGGCCGGACTATGTGCTCATTCTGCCCTGGAATTTGCAGGACGAAATTCGCGCACAAATGGCGGGGATCAGGAACTGGGGCGGCCGATTCGTCACGCCGGTGCCGTTGATTCGCATTCATCCATGATCTTTGCCGAATCTCCGCTCGCGGGCGCCTATGTCGTCGACCTCACACGGCACGAGGACGAACGCGGTTTCTTTGCCCGATCCTACTGTGCCGATGAGTTCGCGGCGCAGGGCTTGAGCGGCGGCATTCGTCAATGCAGCGTGTCGTACAACGCAGCGAAGGGGACACTGCGGGGCATGCACTTCCAATCGGCGCCGCACGACGAAGAGAAGCTGGTCCGATGCACGGCCGGCGCAATTTTCGATGTCATCGTCGATATTCGCATGGGATCGCCGACGTATCGTCGGTGGTTCGGCGCGGAACTCACCGCGGCCAATCGGCGCTCATTGTTCGTCCCAAAGGGATTCGCTCACGGTTTCATCAGCTTGGCGGATGCTACCGAGGTTTTCTACATGATCTCGGAGCCGCACGCGCCGGCATTCAGCCGCGGCATTCGGTGGAACGATCCGGCATTGAGCATCGAGTGGCCATTGGCGCCCAGCGTGATCTCGGCGCGCGACGCCGCTTATCCGTCGCTCGATGCGGCGACTGGTGTTTGATGCCGGTCAAACGCGTTCTCGTCAGCGGAGCAGGCGGATTCATCGGCCGATGGAGCGTGCCGCCGCTCTGCGCGTCAGGGTACGAGGTCCACGCCGTGGTATCGCATACCGTGGGCCGCATCCTCCCGCCACAGCTTATGAGCGCCCGCGTACATGTGGCCGATCTGCTCGATCATTCGGCCATCGACCGGTTGTTCAAGAGCATTATGCCCACCCACCTGCTGCATTTCGCTTGGATTGCCACGCCCGGCCTATATTGGAGCAGCGATGAGAACTACCGTTGGCTGGCGGCGAGCCGGTACCTATTGGGGGCGTTTCGAGACAACGGTGGCGCCCGCGCGATGATGGCAGGTAGCTGCGCGGAATATGATTGGTCACGAGTTAAGATCTGTCACGAACTGAGGAGTCCACTCGCGGACGATTCAGCCGCGGCGCCGACCCCGTACGCCGCCTGTAAAATTGCGTTGCAGGGCTCGCTGCAGGAGTCTGCCCGCGATAACGGTTTGTCGGCGGCTTGGGGGCGTATTTTTTTTCAATTCGGTCCCGGCGAGCATCCTGATCGCTTGGTACCGTCGGTTATCGGCAATCTGCTCATGAACCGCGAAGCTCCGTGTTCCCACGGTCGGCAGATACGCAGCTTCCTGCATGTTGCCGACGTCGGCGCTGCCTTCGCCGCGGTATTGGACAGCCGGCTCGAGGGTCCGGTCAATATCGGTTCGGGCGAGAGAATCTCGAGAGCCGGATTGGTCGATCGGATCGCGCGGCAGATTGGACGCGTCGATCTGGTGCGGCTGGGCGCCCGCTGTGCACCGGAGGGCGAGCCTGCCGTGCTGCTGCCCGATCTCGATCGGCTGCGCAAGGAGCTTGGCTTCAAACCGGCTTATACGCTGACCGAGGGGCTGGCGGACACGATTGCCTGGTGGCGCAGTCGATTGATCGTAGATCCGGCAGGTGCCGCGGGGCCATCGTGAACATCCTGCCGGGTTGGCATCCGATGATCGTGCATTTTCCCCTCGCGCTGGTGCTTACGGCAACCGCGGCGTTGCTCCTGTCCCGATTACTGCGATCGGATTCGCTTGCGGCGGCGCTCGCCACGGTGGGTACTTGGAATCTGTGCCTGGGCGCGATCGCCGCATTGTTCGCGCTGGGGACCGGGCTGGCGGCGGTTGTTGATCTACACCTCGCGCTGGCCGCGAGGCACGCTGTATCCACCCATGTGAAATGGGCGATTTTCGCCACCCTCGCGCTGCTGCTGCTGGCGGTATGGCGCGGCGCCGGTACTACCCAAGGCTCGCGGCCCTCGTGGGTCTTCATGCTGCTGCTGCTCGCGGCATCCGCGGCGTTGATCGAGACCGGTTACCGTGGCGGGCAGAACGTCTATCGGTACGGAATCGGCGTCCAACGAGTCGCGCCGTCCGGCTCCTGACCGAGCCGGACGGCGCGCATTCGCATCACCGAACCAAAACTACTGTACGGGCATTACTCCGGTGAAGTACGTCAAGACGTAGGCCTTCAACGTCCCGTCGGACTGAGGCACGCCGTACACCTTGACCGGCGCGCCGGCAGCAAGGCCGGTCTTCAGCGTGGCCAGGCCGGCGCTCGTCGTGATGTCGATGGCGCTGACGGTGACGATGCCCCCGGTTCGATCCACCTGGTAAACCAAGGTGGCGGCGCCTGAGGTGGAGCTGACATCGACGGTGGCCGCCGTGGCGCCCCCCATGACGGTCATGGTGAAGGTGTTGTCGCCGGCGCCACTGACCAAACCGCTCGCCACGAACCCTAACGGCAGAGTGGAGGGAGTGAGGATGCTGGCTGCAACGGCCCAGTTGCCGGCATCCGCAGGATCATTCCATATGGCGTAATTGGCGCTTCTGGACGGAACCGCACCGATCGATCCGCCGAAGCTGACGCTGCCGTCGGTCGCGGCGATAAAATCGCTGATGGCGCTCGGACCGCTGGTCACCAAGGTGGGATAGGCGAAGTTCCACCACTTAAACCCGGTGATGGGAGTGCCGCTCGAGTCCGAGCCGTTTGCCGTCGCATTGGCGATGTAATCGAGGGTCATGACATAGTCATCGGAGGCGGTGCTAAAAGTGCGCGTGTCCGTGAAATTGGTCATATTGGGCGCGGAGATGACCCCGCTGTAGACAGGCGTCTCGATGTCGATGCTTTGCGCGATCAAGGGTGTCGCCAGAACATCGACGACGCTGGCATGCACTTTGAAGCCGCGCACGAAATCGTGGTTTGCAAGAAACGCGGTGCCGGTGCCGATCGGAGTGGCGTCCGCCACGGCATTTTGCGGCTGGCGGAAAAAGAATTGCGTATTGGCATCGACGAGCATGTCGACCCCATGGCCGGCTTCGTTTTCAATCGTGATCACATTCGAGATGGTATTGACGTGCAGCACGTGCCCTTCCGGGCTGAGCCACACGGAGTTGAACTGTGAACTCGCCCAAATTCGGGTGGCCACGAGGCTGCCGTCCTCCTGATAGCGCGCCGCCACGCGCACCGACTTGCCCACCAAGGACATTTCGGCGGAGAAGTTCTCTATGACGGTGCGCGTTTTGGCGTCGACATCATAAAAAATCGTTCCATTGGTCGCGTCCGCCAAGATGACCAGCGACTGAGAGGATGCGATCGCGGTCTCAGGATTGACCGGCGGCTCGGTCGGGAACTCCTTGGTGATCGTGATCGACGAAGCGTCCGCGGCGATGGCGGTCACCTCACCGTACATGTGCCGCAGCACCAAGCGCGTAATGTCGCGCAAGGGATGATGACGAAGGGGAGCGTCAAAATCGACCGCCCAGATCGTCGCGCCGTCGGCGGCCGGCGGCACGTGTCCAACGATAAATGCGGGATGCCCGAGATCGAATTCCAAGTCCAACGCATTATTTGAATTGGCGCTCACCATCAGCGGCGACACGAAGTTCACTTTGACCGGCACAGTGAGATTCGATGCAGTGCCCGGCGGGTGCTGAATCTGAATTTGATCCGGCATAATTGTCGTGCTCGCCGGCCCGGCAAAACCGACCTCAGGGTCGGTAGCGGTAGTCAGCAACACGTCACCAGGGTTGGCGCTGACGGTCAGCACGGCGCCTGTATAGGTTCCCACCGGCACGCTGAGGTTTCCGAGGATTTCAGCGATCTGGTCCAATTCCACCAAGTTGACGGCGGGTACGGTGGCAGGCGCCGTGTATACCGTGACATTGCTGCCTCCGCCTTGCGGCACCAGTGCAATGGAAAGAATTTTGACGCCGATCGTCGCCCAATCTTCGGTGGACGCATCGCTAATCAGCATAGCGACATTGCCGCTTTGCGCCGGAGTGTTCGACGACGGCATCGTTGCGCCGCCGCTTGACCCGCCGCCACATGCTGCGATGAGTGCACTGAAAGCACCGACCAGCAGTAGCCGAGATGCCGTGATGAACATGAGTCTCTCCTTTATTTAACGATAATCATCCGCTGTTCAATTTGGGACGCATCGTTGCGTCTTCGATGTTTGCACCAACGGTTCATCCCGGGTCACGTTGACACTGCGATCGTTTCGTCGCCGATGAGAGACAGGGGCCATGGCGGGACGGAAGATTTTCCGGCGCTGTGTGGCGCGGTTCCACTAAGTTGGATTTCCAGGCCCGCCGCAAATATCATCGAGGTCGAAACGCGCGTGGGCGCGAACGTGCCGGCCGCTGGCCATAGGAATGTAAGCAATGGACGACAAGGTTTCTACAGCATCGGCGCGGCTTGATGACAATGCGGCAATGGCAGCATTTCTATCGCCGATCCCAAACGGCGAAGAGCTTGCCAAGGTTCTGGCCGGCAGACACGCCGTCTCCACCCGGGCGTATGACGATGAGGCTCAGACCGCGCGTTTTGTCGAAAGCGATGGAAACATCGCCATGTGCTTTACTGTCGTGGACATCACGATAGACCAAGCCGAGATGATAGAAACCGAGTGGGAGAGCATAGGGATGTGGGGCGACGAAGCATTTCGCAGTGCCGTCGCTAAGGTGCTGGGCGGCTGACGGCTCTGCCATTCGATCCTCACGAATCCCTCGCAATCGCTATGCGGTCGATCGACGTCCCTCGGCCATCGTTTGCTGCGCTGACCTTCAAAAAATCACAAAGGCATTCCGGATGGCGCACAAATCATGAACTCCTCGCGTCCTCCGATTACACAGAGCTTCTGCATGGGCGGTCTGGAAGCAGGTCGCTGGGGATACGTTCATTATTAGTTAGTAATTCAGAGGAACCTTTGACCAGACACGCCAAATCTAGGGGGCAATGAATCGGGAAAATACCAATCGATAGGAAACACGATTCGTTCGTTAAGGGTTTCCCTTCAGCAGCGAGACGGATGAACATCAGCAGCTCATCTGACTTACAGATACATCGCTGCCGCCTCGCCACCGCCACGGCACAAAGGACCGCGGGCACTTCGGTAAAATACACACACTCGAGCCGAATCGGCGGTGGCCGTAGCGTTTCCGGTGTGGCGCGCAAGCGTCGTCGCCCGCACCAGTTTTGACCGAATATTTCGCTCCGCAGAATTCAATTCCGCAGAATACAATTCACTGCCAGAAGACTTTGCAGAAAGTTGTTTTGTACTGATATACTTTGTATCAGCAAGCCTGATATACTTTGTATCAGCAAGCTTTGTCGAGCAATGTCAAGCAATGTCGAGGCATGTGTCGAAGGTGAAGTACGCTGGCGGGGCATACAAGAAAATGGCGCATCGGTACTGCGGCCGACGCAGACTTTTGAAGCGAAGTGATGCAGCGTCCGGACTTGCCTGAATGAGCACGTGCTTGGCAAATGAACGGGGTTCCATCGATACACCGTAGCTAATGAAAAATTAAAATTTACGTTGCAACGTGGGCGTCACGGCGTCCGGGGCGACATTCTTGTGCCACTTTTCGGGGAGGATGGCAATATGAACGCGGCTCAGATAACAACACCAATCCAGCAGTCTGGATTCAAAAACCGTTGGGCGCAGTTGGTCATGGGGATCATCTGCATGGCGATGGTGGCCAACCTGCAATATGGCTGGACACTGTTCGTGAATCCGATGCACGAGAAGTTCGGATGGACCAAGGCAGCCATTCAGGTCGCGTTCTCCATTTTCGTGCTCTGCGAAACGTGGCTGGTTCCGGTCGAAGGCTACTTGATGGACAAATTCGGCCCTCGTCCGGTGGTGCTGGTGGGCGGCATTCTGGCGGGGCTTTCCTGGATTCTGAATTCTTATGCGACCTCGTTGGGGGTGCTGTATCTTTCCGCGGTGATCGGCGGAATCGGCGCCGGCAGCGTCTACGGAACCTGCGTAGGCAATGCGCTTAAGTGGTTCCCGGACAAGCGCGGTCTTGCCGCTGGACTGACCGCCGCGGGGTTCGGCGCCGGTGCCGCGCTGACGGTGATTCCCATCGCGAACATGGTGCGGACGGGCAGCTACGAACAGGCGTTCTTCAACTTCGGGTTGATTCAGGGCATTGTGGTCTTGGTGGTGTCGTTGTTCTTGATTCGACCGCCCGTTACGGCCATTGTCGCTGTGGCTAAGGGCGCGGTGAATCCGATGACCCGGCGCAACATCGGTCCGGCCGAAATGCTCAAGACACCGGTGTTCTGGATGCTCTACCTGTGCATGATTCTGGTCGCGTCCGGTGGGTTGATGGCGGCCGCGCAGATCGCTCCGATTGCCAAGGA
>PKXS01000123.1:0-12236 GCA_003132425.1 Gammaproteobacteria bacterium
GCTATACGCCGAATCTGCGCGCGACCCAAGTGGAGCTGTACGATGGGCTGAAGGCGGAAAGCCAAAATCGTTGGCCCAGCTTGCAGTGCGACTTCGGTCGCGTAAACGACTGGCTGTCGCCGTTCTTCCCGGCGGGCTTTTACTACAAGACTTTCAAATGGCCACAAAAAGCCTGGAAGTCCGTGTACGAGCCGGCGATCCGGCGGGCCGCGGGGCTTGGGCTCGCGCCGAGTCTTCCCGACCCCGACCGCTATGCGCAGCGCTACGCGCATTGCGATGTGCTCGTCGTCGGCGCCGGACCCGCGGGAATTGCGGCGGCGCTGGCGGCCGCGGACGAAGGTGCCCGCGTTATCCTCTGCGACGAGCAGGCGGAATTCGGCGGCAGCCTGCTGTCGGATGGCACGGCGCTGATAGAGGGTCACGCTGCGACAGATTGGCTGCGGCACTCGATCGCTGCGCTGGCGAAGAACGCGCGGGTCACCCTCCTCCCAAGAACGACGGCTTTCGGCTATTTTCCGCACAATCTGCTCGGACTGAACCAACGGCTCACCGATCATCTGGCGGCGCTGCCCGAGCATCAGCCGCGTGAGCGTCTTTGGCAGATTCGCGCCCGCGCAGTCGTGCTCGCGACCGGCGCCATCGAGCGTCCTCTGGTATTTCCAGGCAACGACCGGCCGGGCATCATGCTCGCGGGCGCTGCGCGTACCTATTTAAATCGCTACGGCACCTGCGTCGGCACTCGCGTCGTGGTCGTGACGGCTTGCGACTCCGCCTATGCAACCGCCATCGATTTGCATGCGGCCGGAATCGCCGTCGCTGCCATCGCCGATATACGTGCTCAGGCCGCGGGCGCCTTGCCCGATGCGGCGCGGCGCGCGGGAATCGAGGTCATTCCCGCATCGACCGTACTCGGCACCGACGGAAATTTGCGCGTCACCGGGATTGCGCTCGGCCGGGTTGCGGGCGGGAACGTGCGTGGCGCGCAACGATTCAACTGCGATGCCGTGCTCATGTCGGGCGGCTTCACGCCCAGCGTCCATTTGTTTTCGCAATCGCGCGGCAAGCTGCAGTGGAGCGAACCGCTGCAGGCCTTCGTGCCGGGAGAAGCGGCCGAGTGCGGGCGTTCGGCAGGCGCCTGCCGAGGAGTGTATGGCTTGACCGAGGTGCTGGCGGACGGCGCCGCCGCAGGCGCGGATGCGGCGCCCGTTGGGGCAAATCAAACCGTTAGGCGCTTCGATGTGGCTGCGGTGGTTCACGCCGCCGAGGCCTATCTCGGCGCATTGCCGCAGACCGATCCGCCGAGCACGGATAAGTCCTTCGTGGACTGGCAGCATGATGTGACTACGCGCGATCTCGCGCTCGCCGCGCGCGAGGGATTTCAATCCATCGAGCACGTAAAGCGCTACACCACCACCGGAATGGCCACCGACCAGGGAAAAACCTCGAACCTCAACGCCATGGCGATCGTGGCGAAAGGTCTCGGGGTGCCGATACCCAAGGTGGGTCTGACGACCTTTCGCATGCCCTATACGCCGGTGAGCTTCGGCAGTTTCGCCGGGATTTCGCGCGGCGATCTATTCGATCCGGTCCGCACGACGGCAACGCACGAATGGGCGCAGGCAAAAGGTGCAGTGTTCGAGAATGTTGGGATGTGGAAGCGCGTGCGCTACTTTCCGCGGAAGGGCGAAGACATGCATGCGGCAGTCGCGCGCGAATGCCGGGCCGTGCGCAACTCCTGTGGCTTGTTCGACGGGTCGACCCTGGGCAAGATCGAAGTGGTCGGATCCGATGCGGCCGAGTTCATGAACCGGCTGTACATCAACAGTTGGTCATCCTTGGCAGTCGGCCGCTCTCGCTACGGAATTCTGTGCCGCGAGGATGGATTCATTTACGACGACGGCGTCGTGGCGCGCACGGCGGCCAATCGTTTCCACGTCACCACGACCACCGGCGGCGCGCCGCGGGTACTGGCGATGATGGAAGATTATCGGCAGACCGAATGGTCGGATCTCAAGGTGTGGCTGACCTCCACCACCGAACAGTGGGCGGTGATCGCGGTGCAGGGGCCGAACGCTCGCCGGGTACTCGAGACCTTGGTCGAAGGAATCGATATCAGCGCGGCGGCAATGCCCCACATGAGCGTGGGGCGCGGCCGTATCTGCGGTGTGCCACTCTTGCTGTTTCGCGTCAGCTTCACGGGGGAATTGGGTTTCGAGGTCAATGTGGCCGCGGACTTCGGCGCGGCTGTGTGGCAGGCCATTTACGATGCCGGCCTTGCGCACGGCATCACCGAGTACGGTACGGAAACCATGCACGTGCTGCGAGCCGAGAAAGGTTACATCATCGTCGGGCAGGACACCGATGGTACCGTGACTCCCGACGATGCGGGATTGACCTGGGCGGTCGGCAAGGCAAAGTCGGATTTTGTCGGCAAGCGATCGCTCGAGCGTGCCTCCATGAAGGCACCGGGCCGCAAACAACTCGTCGGACTGCGCACGCGCGCGAACAACGTCGCACTCGAAGAAGGCGCGCAAATCGCCGCAAAGGCGCGTCAAAAGCCACCGATGGAACTGATCGGCCACGTGACCTCCTCCTATGCCAGCAGCGTGTTGGGATACCCAATCGCGCTGGCCCTCGTTGCCGGCGGTCGCGCCCGGCTCGGGCAGACGCTTTATGTGCCCATGCCCGGAGGTGATCTCGAGGTGGAAGTGACCTCGCCGGTCTTCTATGACGCTCCAGGAACGCGCATCAATGCTTAAGCTCGCGACGCGCAGCCCGCCCCAGGTGCATCCGGAGGAATGGATGACGCCGCTGCCGCCCGCATCGCGGTTTATTCTGCACGGCGATTCGCTTGCGCGAACCGCCGCGAGTCCGGTCTGGGGGGCCGCGTTCTCGGAGGAACCCTGCCGCGCCGTGCTGCGAGGTTCTCGCGCGACGCTTTGGTTGGGGCCGGGTGAATACTTGCTCCTCGACCTCGCGGCCGAGCCGGCCGGGGCAACCATCGCCGCGCTCGAGAGCGCATTGGGCAATATTCCGCACGCACTCGTCGACATCAGCCACCGGCAATTTGCATTGGCAATCAGCGGCCCCCATGCGCAAGTCATGCTGAACGGTGCCTGCCCGCTCGATCTTGACATCGCCGAGTTTCCCATCGGCATGTGCACGCGCACGGTACTCGCGAAGGCGGATATCACGCTGTGGCGTACCCACGCAGACGGGTTTCACCTCGAGGTGTGGCGCTCGTTCGGGGGCTATGTCACCGGGCTGCTGCGCGAAATCGCCGGGGAATTCTACGGCTGAACTTCGTTCCGCAAGGGCGCGTGCCATCATGGTGTGCGGAACGACGAGCGGCGCCGGTAAGAGCTTTCTGGCGACAGGGCTGGCCCGCTGGTACTCGCGAAACGGCCTGAAGGTTGCGCCGTTCAAGGCGCAGAACATGAGCAATAATGCGCGCGTCGTAGCCGGCGGCGAGATGGGCAGCGCTCAGTACTTCCAGGCTCTTGCAGCTCGCTGCATGCCCGATGTGCGCATGAACCCGGTGTTGCTGAAGCCCGAATCCGACACGCAGTCCCAGGTGATAGTTCTCGGCGAGCGGCGCGATGATCTATCCGCCATGGAATGGCGCGCGCGCGCGGAGCAGCTGTGGCCGACGATCCGCGCCTGTCTCGACGATCTTCTCGCGAGCCACGACCTGGTGATCATCGAGGGCGCGGGCTCTCCGGCAGAAATTAACCTTTCGTCGACCGATATCGTGAATATGCGCGTCGCCGAAGCGGCCGCTGCCGCCACTCTGATCATCTGCGACATTGATCGCGGCGGAGCCTTCGCGCACCTCTTCGGCACTCACCAATTGCTCGCCGTCGAGCATCGCGCGTTGATACGCGGCTTCGTTCTCAACAAATTTCGCGGCGACTTAAAACTGCTGGCGCCCGGCCCAAGCATGCTGCAATCGCTCACGGGGATTCCCACGCTGGCCGTGTTACCCATGTGGCGGGAGCATGGGCTGCCGGAAGAGGACGGTGTTTTCGACGCCGGTCCCGCAGGATCCGGCTTGTCGGTGGCCATCGTCGCGTACCCGCATATCAGCAATCTGGACGAGTTCGCGCCCCTAAAGCAGGTCCCGGGTCTGTCCTTAAGTTGGGCGCGGCAGGCGCAGACAATTGCCTCGGCGGATCTTCTGGTGCTGCCCGGCTCGAAAAATGTCGCCGGCGACCTGGCCTGGTTGCGGGAGCGTGGACTCGACGTGGCCATCGCCGCGCATATCTCAGCCGATAAGCCGACACTTGCCATTTGCGGCGGCCTGCAAATCCTCGGCCGCGAGATCACCGATCCACACGGGGTGGAGGGTGCTGCCCTCGGGCTGGGCCTGCTGCCTTACGCCACCGAGTTTCAACGACTGAAGCGCTATCGGCACGGGACTTACACCTTGGCGCCTCTGTCGGGGTACTGGGCGCCCTTGAGCGGCCAGACGTTCGAGGCGTATGAAATTCGACACGGCGAAACCCTTGCGCCCGGCCTGCGGCCGGTGGTCGCCGAAAATTGCGGCTGGCAGCACGGTCAGACCCTGGCGCTTTACCTGCATGGCATGTTGGAGAGTCCGGCGGTGATGCGGGCGCTGTTTGGCAAGGAGACGCCCACGCTCGATGACACTCTGAATGGTCTTGCCGATCTTATCGACCTGCATTTTGCACAGGGCACGCTGATGTCTTTGATCAACTGAGCCGGGGCCGGGGGCCGCAAGGTCGAGAATGGCGCTTCATGACAAGTCAATGACGCAAACTGATCAGCTGTTGGTAGCGACAGTGACCATACTTAAAGCACTGACCCCACAGGGGGTGGCCGCGGCGCCGGACGCCAAAGTGCCCACACATTACTCGGGGGAGCGACCATGGACGAGCAACATACGCCAGCCAGTCACGCCCGCCGTCCCAGCGGTCGCGATGCGAAGCGGGCCGCTCGGGCCGCCCGCGCAGGGGCGTCGATTCCGTACATCACGCGCAAGATACCGTACTACGAGGTCCTGACCGAAGAGGGCCTTGTGACCATGGAGCAAAACGCCGATACGATTCTTGAGGAGATCGGCATCGATTTTCGCGACGACGCGGAGGCGCTCTCGATCTGGAAGGCGGCCGGGGCCGATGTGAAGGGCGAGCGCGTGCATTTCGCCCGGGGCATGTGCCGCTCGCTGATTCAGCGCACCGCGCCGCGCGAGTTTACTCAGCATGCGCGCAACTCGGCACGCACGGTGGTGATCGGTGGCAAGAACACCGTATTCGCCCCGGCTTACGGCTCGCCGTTCGTGCGCAGTCTCGACGAAGGGCGCCGCTATGCGCGCATCGAGGACTTCCGCAATTTCGTCAAGCTGGCCTACATGGCTCATTCGCTGCACCATTCGGGCGGCACGATTTGCGAGCCGGTCGACCTGCCGGTCAACAAGCGGCACCTCGACATGGTGTACAGCCATCTGAAATACAGCGACAAGGCATTCATGGGCTCGGTAACCGCGCCCGAGCGCGCCGCGGATTCCGTTGCCATGGCGAACATTGTGTTTGGCGCCGAGCTCAATGATCCGCTCACGGGTCGTCCGAAGACGACGATCATCAATTTAATCAACGTCAACTCGCCGATGACCTACGACGCGACGATGCTCGGCGCGGCTAAGGTATACGCGCGCGCCAATCAGGCCCTGATCATCACGCCGTTCATTTTGGCGGGCGCGATGTCGCCGGTCACGATCGCGGGCACGGTCGCGCAAACCTTTGCCGAGGCGCTGGCCGGGCTCGCGTTCGTGCAACTGGTCAATCCGGGCGCGCCGGTGGTTCTCGGCAGTTTTGCCTCCTCGATATCGATGCAATCGGGCGCCCCAACCTTCGGGACGCCGGAACCGGCGCTGGTGCTGTACTCGATGGCCGCGCTCGCGCGGCGCCTTGGGATTCCGTTTCGCTCGGGCGGCAGTCTCTGCGCATCGAAGATTCCCGATGCGCAAGCGGCTTTCGAATCGGCGAACACCTTGGTGCCCACCTGCCTTGCGGGTGTCAATTTCGTGCTGCATACGGCGGGCTGGCTCGAGGGCGGCCTGGCCATGGGCTACGAAAAATTCGTCATGGACGCCGACCAGGCGGGCATGATGCACACGCTGCTCGCCGGTGTGGACCTGTCGGAGAACGGCCAGGCCCTCGATGCGATGCGCGAAGTCGGACCCGGCAAGCACTTCTTGGGCTGCGCTCACACCCAGGCGAATTTCGAAAACGCGTTTTACCGCTCGCCGCTGGCCGACAACAACAGCTACGAGCAATGGGAAGCCGAGGGCTCGCCCGACATGGCCAAGCGCGCGAATGCGCTGTGGAAGAAACAGCTCGCGGAGTACGTTGCGCCGCCCATGGATCCTGCGATCGACGAGGCCCTGCTCGACTATATGGCGCGGCGCAAGGCAGCCGCCCCCGATTCGAACGTCTGATTCCTGCCCCCTGGGCCGGCGCGGCCGCTCAGTCCGCCTTGGGAGGATTCACGCGGCGCGGCCTGCGGCCGCGCGTTTCGCTCTGGCTCGTGGATTCCTTCGGCGCCGGCAGTTCGACCACCTTGCGCAAGTTCGGGTAAGTTGCCGTCTTGTGAGGAATCGCCATCGCCTCGACGAAATGATGCTGAAAGCGCGGCTCGATGGCCGTCTCCACTTTCTCGATGCGTCTGACCAACGATTCGATGAGGTCCCGGGAGGTGGCATCCAGCAGCGCGATGCGCGCGCCGGTTCCGGCGGCATTGCCGGCGGAGCGCACCTGCGCGAGATCGCAGTCGGGGATCATGCCGAGAATCGTCGCGTACTTGACGTCGATGTGGCTGCCGAAAGCGCCGGCAAGCCTGATACGGTCGACGTGATCGATGCCGAGCCGCTCCATGAGCAGTGCGATGCCGGCATATAATGCCGCCTTCGCCAATTGAATCGCGCGCACGTCGGTTTGCGTGATCTTCATCTCCACCGCGCCTTGATGCAGCAAATACGCAAAAGTCCTGCCATTCGCGACGATTCGCGGCGAGCGCGCGGATAATCTGCCGTCGAGGACGCCGTCTTGGTTGATGATGCCGGCGAGGTACATTTCGGCGATGACCTCGATGATGCCGGATCCGCACACACCGGTGATGCCGGTGGCCGACGTGGCGGAGTCGAAGGCCGGGTCATCGGACCAAAGATCGGAACCGATGACCTTGAACCGCGGCTCAAGGGTCTCGCGGTCGATGCGCACGCGCTCGACCGCTCCCGGCGCCGCGCGCTGGCCGCAGCTGATCTGAGCCCCTTCGAACGCAGGGCCGGTGGGGCTGGAGCAGGCGAGGAGACGTTGGCTGTTCCCCAGCACGATTTCGGCGTTGGTACCCACATCCACGAGCAAGGTCATTTCGTCGGCGAGGTCCGGACGTTCGGAAAGCACCATTCCGGCGGCATCCGCGCCCACATGTCCGGCAATGCACGGCAGCACGTAGATCCGCGCGTTGCGATTCAACTTGAAATCAATGACGTTCGCGCGCAGCGTGAGCGAATGATCGGTGGCGAGCGCGAACGGCGCGCCGCCGAGTTCCACCGGATCGATACCGAGCACCAGATGATGCATGATCGGGTTGCCGACCAGTGTCGCCTCGAGGATGTCTTCGTGCGAAATGCCCGCCTGCCGCGCCACGTCCAGCGCAAGCCCGCTGAGCGCTTCGCGCACGGCCGCCGTCATCAGCGCGGCACCGCCCGGATTCATCATCGAATAAGAGACGCGGCTCATCAAGTCCTCGCCGAAGCGAATCTGCGGATTCATGATGCCCGCGGAGGCGACCACGTCGCCGCTGATCAAATCACAGAGGTGTGCGGCGATCGTCGTGGAACCGATATCGACCGCGAGGCCGTAGGCAAGCTGGTGCAGACCTGGCCAAACTCCGATGATTTGCTTGGCTGCGTGGACCGCTACGGTGACCTGCCACGACCCGGCGCGCAGGGCCGGCTGCAGCACTTGCAGCACCGACAAATCGATGGTCAGACCCGTCAAGCTCCATTCCAATTCCAAGGCCTCGAACAGGCGGCGCAGATCTCCGGACGGGTCATGCATGTCCGGTTGCTTCACTTGCACGTAATGCAGGCGTACGACGGGATTCAGCACGATCGCGTGCGCGTCGGCTTCTTTGCGCACTACCTGCCGGTGAACCTGGCTGCTTGCGGGCACGTCGATGACCACGTCGGCCTCGACCCGCGCCGAACACGACAGACGGCGACCTTGCGCCAACGGAGTGCGCCGCGAGAAGCGCATTTCAGGCTCGCTGAAGGGCGACAAGCTGGCACTGGATGAGGAGACGCCATGCTTGGCAAACTCGCCCTCCGCGACCAGCACTTGGCAGCGTCCACATAGACCTCGACCGCCGCAGACGGAGTCGATGTCCACGCCGAGGCTACGCGCCGCCTGCAGCAGCGGCGTACCTACGGGGAAATTACCGCGCTTGCCGGAGGGCGTGAATACGACGAGCGGATCGCGAGTCGCCATGCGAGTCGCCGGGCGTTAGGCCGTCCGCCGGCGATGACCACCCTCGCGGCGTCCGCGCGGCGCGTCCCCCGCGGTGTTCGCGCCGGGCGGCGGCACGTCGCGGAAACGGCGAATCCAGCGTGCGCAATCCGGATCATGGCCAAGCATGACATCCGCGCCCATACAGGCCTTGACGACTTCAACGTGCAGGGGATTGGTGATTGCAGAGGTCATCCCGGCGCCCATCGCCATGGTCAGAAACGCACTGTTGATGCCGTCCCGATTCGGCAGCCCGAAGCTGATGTTCGAGGCGCCGCAGGAAGTATTGACTTTGAGCTCGGTGCGAAGCCGGTGCACCAGGCGCATGACCTGAACACCCGCCTGATTGATCGCGCCGATCGGCATGACGAGCGGATCGACGACGACATCGCATGCCGGGATGCCGTAATCCATGGCGCGCTCGACGATTTTCTTCGCGACCGCATAACGCACGTCCGGATCTTCGGAAATTCCGGTCTCGTCGTTTGAAATTGCGATCACCGCGGCGCCATGTTTCTTGATGAGCGGCAGTACCGCTTCCATTCGCTCGTCCTCGCCGGTCACCGAATTGACCAATGCCTTGCCCTTGTAGACTGCGAGCCCTGCTTCGAGCGCGGCGACGATCGATGAGTCGATCGACAGCGGTACGTCGGTGATGGACTGCACGAGTTGTATGGCGCGCGCCAGAATCGCCGGCTCATCGGCCAGCGGAATCCCCGCGTTGACGTCGAGCATGTGAGCGCCGGCTTCTACTTGCGCGCGCGCATCCACCTCGACGCGGCTGAAATCCCCCGCCGACATCTCTGCGGCAAGAATCTTGCGGCCCGTCGGATTGATGCGCTCGCCGATGATGACGAAAGGCCGGTTAAAGCCGATGACGACTTCCTTGGTGGCGGAACTGATAACGGTGTCGGTCATGATGCTGTCCTGTGAGAATATTGTGAGGCGTCGCGCTCGGGATACCAGGGAGCACGGCCTTGCAGAACTGCGGATCGGTCGACGATCTCGGCCACGGATTCCTCTTGACGGTAGGCCATGATGTGCACGCCGCTGATGCCGCGAATCTCGCGAATAGATTGAATCAGCTCGACGCAGATATTGCGCCCCTCGCGTGACTGATCCTGGGCGCCATTCAGGCGCGCAATGATGGAATCCGGAACGTGCATGCCCGGGACGTTTTTGCGCATCCACTCCGCCGTCTTCGCCGAACGCAGCGGACCGACGCCCGCGAGGACATAGATCTTGCCGAATAGGCCGAGCGCCTCCACCTGGTCCATAAAGGTGCGCAATATGCCTAAGTCATAGCAGTATTGAGTCTGGATGAACTGTGCGCCCGCGGCGACCTTCTTGGCCAAGCGCTGCGGCCGCCATTCATGGGGCAACGCCGCGGGGTTTTCGGCGGCGCCAAAAAATACGCGCGGTGCGAAACTGATCTTGCGCCCGCTTTGAAAGCGGTGCTCATCGCGCAGGTTTCGCCCGACCTCGAGTAGCGACACACAGTCCAGATCGAACACCGGTTTCGCCTGCGGATGATCGCCCGCCTGCACGCCGTCACCGGTCAGGCATAGCATGTTGCAGACTCCCATCGCGGCGCCGCCGAGGATATCGCCCTGAATTGCGATGCGATTCTTGTCGCGGCAGGAGATCTGCATGATCGGCGCATAGCCGACGCGCGTCAGTAGCGCGCAAACGGCGATGCTCGACATGTGGCAATTCGCGCCGCTGCCGTCAGTTGCGTTGATCGCGTCCACGTAGCCGTCGAATACGCGCGCGCGCTTGTACACTTCCTCAGGATCGGCGGAATCCGGCGGCGCAAGCTCCGTGGTGACCGCGAATCCGCCGGCACGCAGCACGCGTTCGAAGCGCCCCGGGGAGGTATGGCCGGGAAGGATGGGCAGAGGATAGCCCGGGACCGGTTCGTCCTCGAATCTCATGGCGCGCCGCTTTTGCTGTTCTTGTCGCGCACAACCCGCAGCCACGAGGAGCGGCCTTGTTGACGCTGATCGACCGCAAACTGCACCTTGCTCATCGCTTCGAGGCCGCCCGGGATGCGTACGCTGCCTCGGTACGCCTCGACCCACACGCATTTCATGTCCGGCTTGACCTCGCAATTGCCGTTGTCGCGCACGCCGCCGCAGGGGCCGTTGCGCAGGGTCTTCGGACAGTTCATCGGGCAAGACATGCCCGTTGAGCTGAGCACGCATTGGCCGCACATGCGGCAGTCGAATAGCAGACCCTTGACGGCTTTCTCGATGCCCGCCGCGGGGCCCTCGATGCGGTCGTACCCGAATTTAAGGAACAGACCGTGCAGGCGTACCAGCAATGCCTCGAACCCGCGATAAAACGCGTTCAAGCCGCGCGCGTGGCGCACCGACCATTGCCTTACCGCGTACATCAGACGGACTCGCTGCGATTCGCATCCACGCCTTTCGCGCGAACCAATCGCTCCAAGTCCTCGTCCGTAAACTTCGCCTCCAGCCGCGCTGCCTCCGCAGACGCCTCGGCCTGCAGATCCTCGCCGCAAGGTCGCGGAGCGCTGCGCTGCCAGTCGGCTAGGTAGGCATCT
The DNA here is from genome assembly GCA_003132425.1 of Gammaproteobacteria bacterium. Lineage (GTDB taxonomy): Bacteria > Pseudomonadota > Gammaproteobacteria > Steroidobacterales > Steroidobacteraceae > Bog-1198. The sequence continues at coordinate 11,095 of PKXS01000123.1, forward strand.
GAACTGCCCTTGCCGGCACGCATCGCCGCACGGTCCACCGCTTCTTGAAACCGCTGCGAAAGGGGCGCTTTGGCGGTCTCGCGCGCCCGCTTGACGATGACCTGCGCCGGTATGTCGCGCCACGAAATGATGATTAGCGACGCCATGCCACCGCCTCTTCGTTGTGGTTCACCGCAGCGACCAGCTTTGTTTCGAGCGTCCCGTAACCGGTTTTGCGATACTCAAATTCCAGCCCCATGCGCCCCGCGATCGCGCGCGCCTGGTCTTGCGATTGTGCCGCCGGCGCCTGGGCTAGATAAACGAGCTTGCGATAATTACCGAAGTAGCTCGAAAACAGCTCCGGATGGCGATCGAGCCCCAGGCCGCGAATCACCAAGCGATCAAAATGCCGCAGCAAAAAATCCGTGAGATAGAACGTGCCCGGTTCGGCCTCGGCAAGTTCGGAGAATACGGGACCGGTGGCGAAAAATTCGTAACAATGGGCGCCCGGGATGCGTTCAACGCCCTCCTCGCGCAGCACGGCGTCGAGCATTCCACCGGTGCCGCAGTCGCCGTACGCGACGAATATCGAACGATACCGGGCGCGCGACTCGCGGATTAGCTCGCGCACGGCGGCGGGAATCCGTTCCGGCCGGTTGTGCAATTCGGCCGGCAAACAGCGCACGTCCAGCTTATCCCAGCCGTTGGCGCGGCGCAGTGCCGTGATCTCGTGGGCGAGCGCGCCGCAAGCGATGATCAGCATACCTTCGCCGGTTTGCGCCATCGCGCTGTCCGCGCTCAGTGCGCCGCCGCGCTGGCTCGCCGCGCCGCGATCAGCCCTTTAGCGGTCTCGACTGCGACCGCGGCGTCGCGGCAATAAGCGTCAGCGCCGACGGCCTTGCCGAACTCTTCGTTGAGTGGCGCGCCGCCGACGAGCACGATGTAGTCGTTGCGGATGCCGCGCTCCTTGAGCGTATCGATGACGACCTTCATGTATGGCATGGTCGTCGTCAACAGCGCCGACATGCCGAGGATATCGGGTTTGTGCTTGTCGAGAGCGTCCAAGTATTTTTCGACCGCGTTGTTGATGCCGAGATCGATTACCTCGAAACCAGCGCCCTCGAGCATCATCGACACCAGGTTCTTGCCGATGTCGTGGATGT
>PKXS01000123.1:12253-12694 GCA_003132425.1 Gammaproteobacteria bacterium
GCCGACGATGCGCATGCCTTCCACCAGCGCCTCATTCAGCACGCGCTCGGCCGACCAGCCTCTTTTCAAAAATATCCGCGTCGCCTCTTCGACCTCGACCTTGAGGCCGTTGTACAGGTCATCGTGAACCTGTTCGGTCAGTTCCTCGTCGTTAAGCTGACTTAAGTCGAATTCACCTTCAGTCGGTTCGGACATCTACTCCTCCACCTGTATTTTTCGAGCAGCAACCGTACCTTACGCGTCGTTTCAGTCAACCATGGTAAGTCGCAGGCGCATTCAAGACTTGCGATATCGCGACGGTGGCGTATCCAGATGCGACAAGGATCAGGTTACTGGCGGCGCGCCGCCTTCAGCATGACGAGAGCGGCCTCGTGAATGGCAGCCACTTGATCCTCCGAGAACACCCTCAGCGGCTCGAAGGGATTGCGCAAATGCCGATAG
>PKXS01000118.1 GCA_003132425.1 Gammaproteobacteria bacterium
CCGCTGTACGGCAGCCCGATGTTGTCGAGCATGACGTCGATCTGATCGTTTCCGACCAGCTGCCGGATCTGCGCTTCCACTTCGGCAAAGTATTCCTGCGTCCTCTCCAGCCGGGTTCCCGGCGGCGCGCGAACGTGCAAGCGCATTTGCCCTGCATCGACCTGCGGGAAGAAATCGCGCCCCAACTGCGGAAACAGCAACGCCGACAGCACCATCAAAATCGAGAATGCGATCACCGTGATGCGAGCCTGCGATAAAGCCCACGCAAGCGCATTGCGGTATTGCTCGCGAAATGTTTCGAAGCCGCGCTCGAAGCCTTCTTGAAGCCGCACGAAGGGATTGCTCGAATAGCGATGCTGCCCCACCGTCCGGTGCGCTGCCTCGGCGCCGTATTGTTGCACCGAGCGGCGCATCAGGTGATCGAACAGCACCGGCACCATCGTAAACGATAGCGCCAGGCTGGCGAGCAACGCTCCGATTACGGAAAGCGACAGCGGCGAGAACAGATACTTTGCCGTGCCCTGAAGCAGAAACACCGGCACAAATACGATGCAAATGCACAACGTGGACAGAAACGTGGGTACTGCGACTTCATTGGCGCCATCCACTATCGCTGTGTGCAGCGGCTCATTCATCGCGACATGGCGTTCGATATTCTCGATCACGACCGTGCCGTTGTCGACCAGGATGCCGATCGCCAACGCAAAGCCGCCCAGGGTCATGGTATTGAGAGTTTGACCCGCGAGGTTGATGAACAGCACCGCGCTGATGATCGACAAGGGAATGGCCGCGAGAATGATCAAGGACAGCCGAATATTGCCGAGAAACATGATGATGACCAACGCGGTCAGTGCGGCGGCCATGCACGCGCTCAAGAGCACGCTGTTGAGCGCCGCCTTCACGAATACCGACTGATCGAAGAGCGCCTTGATGACGACGCTCGGCGGCAGCATTTTCTGGATGTCCTTCAGCGCCGCGCGCACGCCGTTGATCACGGCGAGCGTCGATACTCCGCCGGTCTTGCGGATGACCATGAGCGCGCCGGGGGTGCCGTTGACGGAGACCGAGTTGGTTTGCACTTGGAAGCCATCGTGCACGTGGGCAACATCGCGCATGAATACGGTGCGTCCGTCGATCTCCTTGATCGGAAATGAATTAATGGAGTCGATCACGTCCGGCGTGTTGTTCATCGTCAGCGAGTAATCTTTGTCGCCGATCTTGACGTCGCCGGCGGGGAGAATGACGTTCTGTCTCTGCAGCGCAGCGCTGACATCCGACGGCGAAAGTCCGCGCGCTTGCAGAGCGCGCGAATCCAGGTCCGCCATGATCACGCGCGGTTTGCCGCCGTACGGATAGGGAACCTCGGCTCCATGCACGACGGCCAGGGCCGGTCGAATGATGTTCTGGCCCAAGTCGTTGAGCTTCGTATCGGGTAGAGATTTACTGGATAGGCTTAGTTGAATGATCGGTACGTCGGTGGCCCCGTAGCGCAAAACCAAGGGCGGAGTGATGTTCGGCGGCATGTACTTGAGCACCACCAGCGCGCTGCTCGCCAGCTGTGAGACGGCACGTGTGACGTCCGCGCCTTCGTGAAGATAGATCTTCTCGACCCCGACGCCTTCGTAGCTCACCGCCTCGATACGCGAGATATCATCAACCAGAGAGGCCAGCTGACGCTCGTGCAGCGTCAAAATGCGGTTCTGGATGTCCTCCGCGCTCATCCCGTTGTAGGTCCAAACCACCGCGGCGACCGGGATGTCGATTTCCGGAAAGATATCGATCGGCATGCGCAGCGCGGCGCCCACGCCCATCAAGGCGATCAGGATCAGCATGGCAATGACGGTGTAAGGCCGCTTTAATGCCAATTCGACTACGGACACGTTCTATCCACCTCTCTTCACCCCGTCTACATTAAACAAGCCGACACGGCAGGTCTGCTGCCTACCGTCATGAACCGCACATGACGAAAGTCATGAGTTGAAAGTGACGAAAGTCACCAAAACAGCGCAATCATAAGCGCGTTGTCGCATCGACGTGTATCGCGCGCCGCGAACACCGGTGACTCGCCACGAATTAGGCTGCGCATGGGCTACGCGGTTGACGGGTTTCTCGCCCGCTGCAAATTCGCCACTTCTTGGTCCGAGAACCGCGCGTCGTAGATCGAACGCCGCTCAATGGTGCGGGCGACCACGGTGGCGGTCACGACGGCCACCAGCAGCGGCAGAATGAAGGAGCGATCCCGGGCCGTCAGTTCCATCACCAGCACCAACGAGGAAATCGGCCCGTGAGTCGTGGCCGCCAATACGGCTGCGGCTCCCAATACGGCGAATAAACCCGGCGGTACGCCAGGCCACACCCAAGACCAGGCATGGCCCAGAACGCCACCCAGCAACGCTCCCAACGCCAGCGACGGGGTGAACAATCCGCCGGGAACACCGCTTCCCAAACACAGGACGGTGGCCAATGGTTTCAACAACAGCAGGATCAGCAACAGCATGGGCGTCACCTGATCGGTAAATGCCAGCTGCGTAATGTCCTTGCCGTTGCCCAACAGTTGCGGAAATTCAATCGACACGACGCCGAGCAGGCCCAGCGCGATCGTGGGCGCGACCAGACGCCGCCAGCCTGTCGGCTTACTGCTGTCGGCCCAGGCGACCAATTGAACATATCCGACCGACACCAGGCCCGCGATGGGACCTGCCACCAGCGCCCAGCAGACCACCGACCACGACAGCGGATAGGCGGGAATCAGGTACGTGGGTGCGTTGGGTAGCGCGATCCATGACACCGCCGTGGCGATCGCCGAGGCCAGCAGTGCCGGCAAAATGAGTCTCAACGCCAGCACTCCGCGAAGCACCTCGAGCGCGAACAGCGCGCCGCCGAGCGGTACGCCGTAGGCTGCCGACATGCCGGCTCCCGCGCCGCAGGCGACCAGTAGCCGCCGCTGTTCGTCAGAGAGATGCGCTCTGTCCGACAGCGCATTCGCGATCACCGCTCCCGCCTGCTTCGGCGCGCCCTCGCGCCCAAGGGAGGCGCCCATGCCGACGACGAGTACCGACAGCAGCGCGCTACCGAGAGTGCGCAGCGCCGGCAAGCGCCCCGCATGCCGGGATATCGCCTCGGTAATGTCGATACTGTTGCCGCTTGTGAGGCGACCCAGGACAATTTGACCGATTCCGGTCAAAACGCCGGCGCCCAACAGCACCCACACGTGCCGCCAAGCGCCGGCGTGCGCCGCTGCGTCGAGCAAATCCGGCCCGGGCCACATGAAATGCTGCATCAATTGCAGCAACCGCGTCAGGACCGCCGCCGCAATGCCGGCGCCCACACCGGTCAGTATGACCGCCGCCCAGAAACCCGCCGCTCCAGGGCTCAGGAGCGTCGCCGGGATGCCATTGCCCTTGTCTAGCGGCAGCGTCAATCTATTCCGGACGGCGCTGCTTGGCAGAGATGACGGCGAGCTCGGTCCGCGTGTTGGCGTGGAGTTTCTCCATGATGCGGCTGACATAGTTCTTCACGGTGCCTTCGGCCAAAAACAGCGCGTTGGCGATTTGCCGATTGCTCTTGCCTTCGGTGATGAGCCGAAGAATCTTCTCCTCCTTGTCGTTCAGCGTTTCCGCGGAGGATGCCTTCGGCGGTGTGGGAACATCGTTGCCCGCCATCCGGCGAAACTGATCCATCACCTTGCGCGCGATCTGCGGCGTCAGGCGCGACTCGCCGCGGCGCAGAGCGCGAATGGTTTCGAGCAGTTCCTCCTCGGTCGCATCTTTCAGAAGATATCCGTGCGCGCCCGCGCGCACCGCCTCGAACACGGTTTCATCGTCATTCAACGTGGTCAGCACCAGCACCTGCGTGCCCGGCAGCATCGAGGTGATTTCACGCGTTGCAGCGACGCCGCCTTTGCGCGGCATGTGCAAGTCCATCAGCACGACGTCCGGATGCAACAGGTCAGCGAGGGCGACGGCTTCAATACCGTCGCTCGCTTGGCCGACCACTTCCATGTCCGGCTCCATCGACAGCATCAGCACCATGCCGCGCCGGACCAGCGCTTGATCTTCCGCAATGACCACGCGAATCAGGGAAGAATCGCTATCGCGGCCCGGCGTAATGGACGAGTTCATGCCGGCTAATCATGCGACCCAACCTCCATCATTTGGAAGTGACTTTCGTCACCTGTTAACTTAGGACGAATGGCCCCTCCCCTGACACGCAGCCGATTAGGCGCCTGGCTGTCGGCAATCGACCCTAGGCGCAGCCTGATGGCGGGCACCGTGTGGCTTGTGGTCGCGCTTGCCGCGAGCTTCTCCCTCGCTGCTTCCCTGTGGGTGGGCAGCATCGCGCGCAACGATATCCTGCAGCAGCACGTCCGGCGGCTCTCGCTCGAAACCGACCAGCTGGGCTCGGTCTTGAGCCAGGCGGTCGCGTCGCGGCTCGATGCGATCCGCGCGGCGGGACGGGGTTTGCGTAACGCCGATAGCGCCGACCGGCACGCCGAACTGTTCAGCCTTTTCGAGGATTTGCGCGCCGCCTATCCCGAGCTTGATTGGGTCGCACTGGCGGATTCCACGGGCATCGTTCTCGCGACCGGGGGCCGGTCGCCGGCGGGAAGCATGGCTGCGGGAGACAAGGTTGCCGGCAGCCCTTGGTTCACCCGTGGACTCAAGGGACCGTGGATCGGCGTCATCGGCAACGCGCCGCGAGGACAGGCACCGGCTTTCGGAGAATTGGCGGCACCTGTGCTGGACGCTCGCGGCGCGGTGATGGGAGTCATCGCGGCGCATCTGAGTTGGCACTGGGCCCCGAACCACATGCCGCGCCTGAGCGAAGCCGCGGACCCTCGCGACGCTGCGGAAGTGCTGATCCTCGATTCCGAGGGTCTAGTCCTCGTAGGGCCGGAGGAGTTGCGAGGCCGGCGGTGGAATGCAGTTGCACTGGATGCGACGCCCTCGGACGACGCAACGTCCGCGGCGCCGCGCTTCGAGCGCTTGCCGACCGGCCGCACGGTGCTGGTCGCGCGCTCGCCGGTGAGCAGCTCAAACGGCTCGCCGCCGGCCTGGCAGGTTCAGCTGGACGAGCCCAATGAACACGTTTATCAACGGGCGAACGCCTTGGCCGTTCGGATCTTGTGGATTTCACTAGGTTTGGGCGCCGTCACCGCCTTTGTCGGAGCGCTGGGCGCGCGTCATTTGACGGACCGGCTGAAGCGCCTGGCGCGTTCGGCCGCCGCGGTCGGGCGAAATGCCGCCACGCGTATCGATGTCCCCCAGGGACATGACGAAGTGGCGCAACTCGCGGCCGCCTTCGCCAAGATTCTCGACGATCTGCAACGAGAACGCAGCGACCTGCTTGCCTTAAGCAGCGATCTGGAGCGCCGGGTAGCCGTCAGGACCCGTGAGGTCGAGCGGCTCGCCGAGGAATCACGCTACGCGGCAATTGTCCGCGAACGCTTGAAGATCGCGCGCGATCTTCACGATACGCTCGCGCACTCGATGATGGCCATGCTCAGCGAGGTACGCCTGCTGCGACGGCTGCAGGCGCATGATCCGGCTTCGCTTGCCGGCGAGTTGGCGCGCGCCGAACAAGTTGCGCACGAGGGACTGATCGAAGCACGCACCGCCATCACGCAAATGCGCGTCAATGCGGTGCGCGACACGGGCTTGGGCGCGGCGCTCGCCAAGGCATTCGAGCGGTTTGTCGATCATACGGGTTTGACCGGCGAGTTCAGCGCCGACCCCGACGCCGCCCGCTTCGGCGACGAGCGCGCGGAGACGATCTTTCGGATGGCCGAGGAGGCGTTGAGAAATGTCGAGCGGCATGCGATGGCGAGCCATGTCGGCGTGACCTTGGCTACCGCCGGCGGAACTCATCTGGAACTGTGGATCAAGGACGACGGAGTAGGTTTCGATCCGCAGGCGCCCCATCCGGGACACTTTGGTCTCGTCGGGCTTCGCGAGCAGGCGAAATTGATCGGAGCTGAACTGCAGATCCAGAGCAAGCTCAACCAGGGCACGACGCTGTGGCTGTCGCTGCGGATAACCCCAGAGGTTCTATAGCGCGAGCAACAGTTCCAGCGTGCGGCGGTAAACCTGCCGCAGGCGGTCGATGTCCGCGACGCGCACGCATTCATTGACCTTGTGAATCGACTCGTTGATCACGCCGAGCTCGATCACCTGGGCGCCCGTCGGGGCAATGAAGCGCCCATCCGATGTTCCGCCCCCGGTCGATAGCTTCGGAGTGATCCGCAGCTGTTCCTGAATCGCGCGCGACGTGGCGTCCGACAGAACCCCGGGAGCGGTCAGAAACGGGTATCCGGAGATAAACCAGTCGAGCGAATAGTCGACCTTGTGCTGCCGCAATATCCCTTCGACCGTCGCCTGCAGAGAATCGATGGTCTGCTCGGTCGAGAAGCGCAGATTGAAGCGCGCTTTCAGCTCTCCGGGAATGACGTTCGGAGCACCCGTGCCGGCCGAAATGTTCGACACTTGGAAGCTGGTCGGCTGGAAATGCTGATTGCCCCGATCCCAAATGCGCGAGGTCAGCTCAGCCAGCGCAGGCGCCAAAGCATGTACCGGATTATTCGCGAATTGCGGATAGGCGATATGCCCTTGAACACCGTGGACGGTGAGTCGCCCGCTCAAGCTACCGCGGCGGCCGATTTTGATGGTATCTCCAAGCACGCTCTCGCTGGAGGGCTCGCCGATCAGACACCAATCGATGGATTCATGGCGTTCGCGCAGTATTTCGATCACCCGCCGGGTGCCGTCGACGGACGGCCCTTCTTCATCGCTGGTGATCAGGAAGGCAATCGTGCCTCGATGGTCCGGATGCTGGCCGACGAATTCTTCGCAGGCCGTGAGCATGGCGGCCAACCCGCTCTTCATGTCGGCCGCGCCGCGGCCATACAGCAAGCCATCCTTGATCACCGGAGAGAACGGGTCGCTGCTCCATTCCTCGAGCGGTCCCGTGGGGACCACGTCGGTGTGCCCTGCAAAGCAAAATACCGGGGCGCCACGGCCGCGCTTGGCCCAGAAATTCTCGACCGGTCCGAAGCGCATGCTTTCGACGCCAAAGCCGATCGACCGCAACCGGTCGATCATGAGGGCTTGGCAGCCCCCATCGGCGGGGCTCACCGACCGGCAAGAAATCAGCGCTTGGGTCAACTCGAGCGTCTTGGACATCAGAACCGCAGCACCGGTGCGCAGCGCCGCAGATTGGCCCAAAGCCCATAGATGCCCAAAACAACGGCGGCGATCAACACCCAGGCCGGCATCGCCAGCCCGAGAAACCGCCAGTCGATCTTGGCGCATTCGCCGGAGCCCGACAGCACCTTGACGAGCACTTCGTTGAGCGAAAACACTTTGAGCATGAAGTCGAGCGAGGCGCCGCAGGATGGGACGCTGCCCGGGGGTAGGCTCTGAATGTACAGCTGCCGCAGCGCCACGCCGATCGTGGCGAGCGCGAGCAGCGCGATGAGCGCCGCATAGATCCGCCGCGCCCGCCCTACGGGATCGTGAGCCGCCGCAATCAAGAATATCACTGCAATTGAAAACACACCGACGCGTTGAAATATGCAAAGCGGACAGGGGTCAAGATGCAGCACGAACTGCGCGTAGTAGGCGTACGCCAGCAGGCCCGCGCATGCCGCAAACCCAAGGAAATTCGCCTGGCGCGCCGTCATCAACGTCGCGTGGCGGCCTGTGCAGCGTCAATTTGCCTGGCGACGTCCTCGAGCGAGGTGTGGCGAATGTCCTTGCCGTGCACCATGTAGATCACATACTCGCAAATATTCTTTGCGTGGTCGCCGATCCGCTCCAACGCGCGCACGATCCACATGATCTCTAGCGCCCGGCGAATCGTGCGCGGGTCTTCCATCATGAATGTGATGCATTGGCGCTGAATCGACTCGTACTCTTCGTCGACTATCTTGTCCTCTTGCGCCGTCTTCAGCGCCGCCTGCGAGTCCATGCGGGCGAAGGCATCGAGCGCGTCGCGCACCATTTGCGCGACCTGCCTGCCGAGATGTTTGACTTCGCGATACTTATCCGCGGGCAGCTCCATGGTGGCAAGGCGCGAGGCGATATAGCCGATTTTCTCGCCCTCGTCGCCGATTCGCTCAAGGTCGGTGATGGTCTTGATGATGGCCACGATCACGCGCAGATCTCCTGCGGCAGGCGCGCGGAGCGCTAAAATTCGGCTGCACTCCTCGTCAATCGACACTTCCATGCCGTTGACCTTGTAGTCGTCGGTGGCCACCGACTCGCCCAGGCGGCTGTCGCCCTCGACCAGTGCGGTGATCGCCTTTTCAAGCTGCTGTTCCACGAAACCGCCCATCTGCAACACCTGATTGCGGACTTTCTCCAGATCTTCGTTGAAGCGCCGGGAAATATGGTGAGTGAGATCGGCCGTTTCCATAAAAGCTACCTTAAGACCCAAGTACGAACACTTTAAAATACTCGCGTTCGTTTACATCCGATTGCGCCGCGCGTCAACAGTGCGGGCGATAAATGTGCCGCGCTTCATGCGCTCGCCGCGCTGCGCAGGACCGATTTCCAAATCCGCTGTGGGGGAAAGTGACAGGTGAACGTGCTGCCCTTGCCTTCCGCGCTCTGCACCTCGAGCCAGCCGCCATGCCGTTGCAGCGCGTGTTTCACGATGGCCAGCCCCAGACCTGAGCCGCCATGACCTCGGGACCGCCCTGCGTCCACTCGATAGAATCGCTCCGTCAAGCGCGGAATGTGTTCGGCCGGAATTCCGATTCCGCTGTCAATCACGGAAAAATACGCCCCCTCCTCGTCGGCCCACCAGCGCATCCGCACCGACCCGTCGTTCGGCGTGTATTTCAATCCGTTCACCAGCAAATTGGTAAAGGCGGACTCGAGCTCATGCGCCGAGCCAAACAGACCGTAGGCGGATTCCAGATCCAGCAACACATGACGCGGCCGATCGCTGCCGGCGAGGGCATCGCGATGCAGCCGCTCCAGCATGCCCGGAACATCGATCTGATCGCGCGCCGCCTCGCCGTCCGTGGACTCCAATCGCGACAGCTCCAATAGGTCGGCGATGATGGCATTCATGCGTTGCGCCTGAGCGCGCATATCCCTGATGGGTCCAGCCCACGCGGGGTCGAGTCCCGAATCCCCAGCCAGCGTGTCCAGGTAGCCGGTTATCACGGTCAACGGCGTGCGCAACTCATGCGACGCGTTGGCGATAAAGTCCTTGCGCATCGCTTCGAGGCGCATTTGGCGGGTGACATCGCGCACCAGCAACAATGACTGGCCGGCGCCATACGGAACCAGCTGCAACGCTAGAAACAGCTCGACTTGCACCGGGGAGCGAATGACCAACGGGAGCGAAAAATCCTCGCCGTGCAGGTAGTGAACGAACTCGGGGGAGCGGATTAGATTGTCGATTCGCAGGCCCACGTCGATCGGGCGCTTCAGGCCCAACAAGCGCGCCGCTTGGCGGTTGAACCAAGCGATGTCGTTTTGAACGCTCAAAATGATGACGCCGTCCGGCAACGCCGCCGTCGAGCGCCGCAGCTCGCGATACAGCTGCACCAGACGCTGTTTGTGATATTGCTTGCGCCGGTGCAGCCTGACGATTTGCGCGGCGATATCGGACCAGATCCCGCCGGCGTCGGGCGGATCGATTTGCGAGCGCAACCGCAACCAGCGGTCGAGCCGGTATAAATTAACCAGCTGCCAGCCTAAGTACAGGCAAGCCGCGCCCAGAACCCACAGCCACAGTGCCCCGAATATCAGGCCGAGACACAGGCCCAATAGCAGAATGCCCGCGAGCCGCGCGAGCGCGAAAGTCCACATCGCTGCCATTAGCTGAAGAGAAGGCTCGTCCTATGCGTCTCGCGTAGAAAAACGGTACCCGGCGCCGCGGACCGTCTGCACCA
>PKXS01000062.1 GCA_003132425.1 Gammaproteobacteria bacterium
CGGCCCTGCTTGCCCTTGATCATGTCGGCCAAGGACTTCAGCGGGCGCTTGTTGGTGCCCGTGATCGCACGGCCGCGGCGGCCGTTATCCAGCAGCGCATCGACTGCCTCCTGCAGCATGCGCTTTTCGTTGCGCACGATGATGTCNNGGTTGATGACGCGGCGGTACAGATCGTTCAAATCGGAGGTCGCAAAACGGCCGCCGTCGAGCGGCACCAAGGGACGCAGGTCAGGGGGCAGCACCGGCAATACGGTGAGCACCATCCACTCCGGCTTGTTGCCGGACTCCATGAACGCCTCGATGAGCTTCAAGCGCTTCGACAGCCGCTTGATCTTGGTTTCCGAATTCGTGTTCGCCATGTCCTCGCGGACCTTCACGACCTCGGAGGGCAGATCCATGGACTTGAGCAGCTCATGCACCGCTTCGGCGCCCATGCGCGCGTCGAACTCATCGCCATGCTCTTCGATCGACTCGAGATACATTTCGTCGGTGAGCAGCTGGCCGCGCTGCAGCGAGGTCATGCCCGGATCCACCACGACGAAGGCCTCGAAGTACAGCACGCGCTCGATCTCGCGCAAGGTCATGTCGAGCATCAAACCGATGCGCGACGGCAGCGACTTCAAGAACCAGATGTGCGCCGTCGGGCTCGCCAGTTCGATATGGCCCATGCGCTCGCGGCGCACTTTGGATTGAGTCACCTCGACTCCGCACTTCTCGCACACCACGCCGCGGTGCTTGAGGCGCTTGTACTTGCCGCACAGACACTCATAGTCCTTGACAGGACCGAAAATCTTGGCGCAGAACAACCCGTCGCGTTCCGGCTTGAAGGTGCGATAGTTGATGGTCTCCGGCTTCTTCACTTCGCCGTACGACCAGGAGCGGATCATGTCCGGCGAGGCAAGACCGATCTTGATCGAATCGAAATTCTCGACCGGCACTTGCTGCTTGAACAACTTGAGTAAGTCTTTCATTGATTTAGGCCTCGCTCTCTAGTTCGATGTTGATGGCCAAGGAACGAATTTCCTTGACCAAGACATTGAACGACTCCGGCATNNCGCCGAAGCGCTGGCCGCCGAATTGCGCCTTGCCGCCGAGCGGCTGCTGGGTGACCAAGCTGTAGGGCCCGGTGGAGCGCGCATGCATCTTGTCGTCTACCAAGTGGTTGAGCTTCAGCATGTACATGTAGCCCACGGTCACCGGCCGCTCGAATTGCTCGCCTGTGCGCCCGTCGTGCAAGGTCGTCTGGCCCGAGGTCGGCAGATCCGCCAGCGTCAGTAGATTCTTGATCTCCACTTCGCTGGCGCCGTCGAACACGGGAGTCGCCATCGGCACGCCGCGCCGCAGATTCGTGGCCAATTCCACCACCTCGGCGTCGGTCAAGGACTTGATGTCTTCCTTCTGGCCGCCGGTATCGTTATAGACCTGGCCCAAAAACTTGCGCAGTTCCACCACCGCGGCTTGCGCCTCGAGCATCTTGCCGATCTTCGCGCCCAGGCCCTTCGCGGCCCAACCCAAATGGGTTTCCAAAATCTGTCCGATGTTCATACGCGAAGGCACGCCAAGCGGATTCAACACGATGTCGACCGGCGTGCCGTCCGCCATGTACGGCATGTCTTCCACCGGCACGATGGAGGAAATGACGCCTTTGTTGCCGTGGCGGCCCGCCATCTTGTCTCCCGGCTGCACGCGGCGCTTCACCGCCAAGTACACCTTGACCATCTTGAGCACGCCCGGCGCCAGATCATCCCCGGCCGTGATCTTGGCCTTCTTCTCCTCGAAACGCTTTTCAAACGCCTTGCGCTGGCCTTTCAGGCGCTCCGACACGGTTTCCAGCTGCGCGTTCGTTTCTTCGTCCTTGAAGCGAATTTCAAACCACTGCTCGCGGGGCAAATCGGCGAGATACGCCTGATCGATCGTAGCGCCCGCTTTCAACTTCTTCGGGCCCGCCTCGGAAGCCTTGCCCTCGATCATGCCGCGGACGCGCTGAAACAGGTCGTCCTCGAGAATGCGCTGCTGGTCGGCCAAGTCCTTGCGCACGCGCTCGAGTTCGGATTTCTCGATCGCCAGAGCGCGCGAGTCCTTCTCGACGCCGTCGCGCGTGAACACGCGCACGTCGATCACCGTGCCGTCCATGCCGGGGGGCACGCGCAGCGAGGTGTCCTTAACGTCCGAGGCTTTTTCGCCGAAGATCGCCCGCAGCAATTTCTCTTCCGGTGTCAGCTGCGTCTCGCCCTTCGGCGTGACCTTGCCCACCAGAATATCGCCGGCGCGCACTTCGGCGCCGATGAAGGCGATGCCCGCTTCGTCGAGCTTCGCCAGAGCCGAATCTCCCACATTGGGAATATCGGCGGTGATTTCCTCCGGACCCAGCTTGGTGTCGCGCGCGACACAGGTGAGCTCTTCGATGTGAATGGTCGTGAAGCGGTCTTCTTCGACCACACGCTCCGAGATCAGGATCGAGTCCTCGAAGTTGTAGCCGTTCCACGGCATGAAGGCGACCAGCAGGTTCTGACCGAGCGCAAGTTCGCCCAAATCGGTGGACGGACCGTCCGCAAGGACGTCGCCACGCTTGATCGCATCCCCCGCGTTCACCAGCGGGCGCTGGTTGATGCAGGTGTTCTGATTCGAGCGCGTGTACTTGGTGAGCGAATAGATGTCGACGCCGGGTTCGCCCGCCGTCGTTTCATCGTCATTCACCCGCACCACGATGCGTGAGGCGTCGACCGAATCCACGCTGCCGCCGCGCCGCGCCACCACGGTGACGCCGGAATCGATGGCCACCGCTCGTTCCATGCCGGTGCCTACCAACGGGGTTTCGGATCGTAATGTCGGGACCGCCTGGCGCTGCATGTTCG
>PKXS01000044.1 GCA_003132425.1 Gammaproteobacteria bacterium
CCGAGACAGTTTCTACGACGGACTGATCCACATCTATACTTTTACCGCGAGCGAAGTGTTGTTGTCAACCGGCGCGCAAGCTGTTCAGCGCAAGACCCGACATGCACATTGCGGCGCTCAACGAATTGTTCAATTTCATCTCCTGGCAGGCTAACTACCTTGGAATAAGTGACCCATATTGAGGACCGTATTTTTGATCGACGTCATCCCTCGTTGCGGCGGCGCTCGCCGAGCTCGTCNNGCCGAAGTTCGGCGTCAAGTACGCGCCGCTCCGAGAGCTGACGTTCCGCGGAACCTGGGGCAAGGGCTTTCGCGCACCGGACGCGAATGAATCAGGCGAAGCGGGGGCGGCATTCCTCGCTGCCACGGTCCCGGACCCGATCCTCTGTCCGCATCCGGCCGCTGCGAACACGCCGGGAAATTATCCGACCCAATGCTCGTTGGAACTGGTCGGCGTACAAAACTCGAACCCGGCGCTGAAGCCGGAGAAGTCGACCAACTTCACGCTGGGTGCGATTTTCGAGCCAAACAGTTCCTTCAACGTGTCGGTGGACTACTACGACATCAAGATCGACCAAGACATCATCTCGGCGTTCGAGGCCGGCGGCCTGTTGAATAGTTCTTTCGCGCTTCCGCCCCCGGTTCGCGGATCACCGGTCACGCTGCCGTACGTCAATGCGAACGGCACGATCGCCAACCAGGTCACGCCGGTCGGCTTGATCCAGTACCAGCCGTATCCTTACGTGAACGCTTCCTCGGACGAGACGACCGGCATCGATCTCGATGCGCAAGGCCACTTGGACCTCGGAATCGCCGGAAGGCTCACTGCGGAATTGAACTACACGCATATCATCAAATACGACCTGATTGCGTACGGAGTGACGTATGAACGCGCGGGCACCCACGGCCCGAGCGGTGTCTCCGGCGACACCGGCAACCCCAAGGATCGCGCGGTGCTTACCCTGACGTGGGAAAAGGGGCCGGGGTCCATCGCCGCCACCGTGAACTACATCAGCAGCTTCAGCGTCACCGATCCGTCGTCGGGCCAGAACACCTGCACCCAAGCGCTCAATTCGGCCTTCACGCTGGAGTTCGGCTCGCGCTTCCCGGTGGGCTCGAGCTTCCCGACTTCGTTCTGCACCGTAGGCAGCTTCACGGACGTCGACCTGTACGGAAAGTACGCAATCAACGATCACCTGACGCTGCATGGCTCGATGCTGAACGCGTTCAACAAGCCACCGCCGCTTGATATGGTGACCTATGGCGGCGGCGGCGCCTATGATGCCGCCATGCATCAGGCCGGCGCGGTCGGACGGTTCTTGACGGTCGGCGCGACGTATAAGTTCTGAAGCCCGGTGACGAGGAAAAAAGATCGGCCCGCGTCGGTCGACTCCTTTATTATTGTGCGTATGCAAATGACAAATCATCACAGAAAAACCATCGCGGCCATTGGCTCCGGTCTGCTCGGCGCCATGCTCTGCTACCGCGCACCGGCGGCGGATGCTGGTGTTGCGCATCCTGCGGCGCCCGCTGTCGACCCAGCCGTGCTGGCGCGCATACGCGAGGCCGCGATGAACAGCGATTGGGCTTTCCGGCATCTGACCGATCTCGCCGACGGCATCGGAGCGCGCTTGTCGGGCTCGCCGCAGTTGGTGTCGGCCGTGATCCAGGTGGCGGAGTTAATGCGCTCGCTGGGGGCGCAGGTGGCACTGCAGCCGGTGAAAGTGCCCCATTGGGTGCGCGGCGAGGAGCAGGCCGAGCTGGTCAATTTCCCGGGTGGCCCCGCCGGCGCGACTCAGCGACTTCAATTGACCGCACTTGGCGGCTCATCGGCGACGCCGGCCAAGGGACTGACCGCGCGCGTCATCGTCGTGAATGACTTCGATGAGCTTAAAGCTCGCTCACAAGAGGTTCGAGGCAATATTGTTTTGTTCGAATCCCGATTCGACCAACAGCTCGCCGACAATGGCTATGCTTCGCAAGCCTACCAACAAGCCGGTATGTACCGATTCAATGGCCCATCGGCGGCCGCGGCATTGGGTGCGGCCGCGGCGCTGGTGCGCTCGATCGGCGGTGCGAATTTTCGCCTGCCGCACACCGGGTTGACGAGATGGAAGGATGGCCAGGCGCCGATTCCCGCGGCGGCGCTCGCCACGGAGGATGCCGACCTGATCACGCGCTTGGCCGCGTCGGGTCCCGTCACGATGAAGCTTATCCTCACGCCGCAGACGCTGCCGGATGCCGACAGCAATAATGTCATTGCCGACTGGCCGGGGCGAGAGAGACCCGCAGAGTACGTTGTCGTCTCCGGTCATCTCGATTCGTGGGACCTGGCGACGGGCGCGACCGACGATGGCGTTGGCGTGATCGGCGCCGCCGCGGTTATCGAGGTTATGCGGCAGCTCAATCTGCATCCGCGCCGGACAATTCGCTTCGTCGGCTGGACGAACGAAGAGAATGGCGGCCGCGGCAACCAGGCCTATTTCGATTCAGTCAGCAAGACGATCGACACCCAAGCCGCGGCGATCGAGAGCGACGACGGCGCCGGCCGCTCCCTCGGCGTCGGAGCGGCCGTCACCAACGACTCGCTCACGATGCTGCAACCGGTGCTTCGCGCCCTCGCCCCGATCGGCGCCACCGTACTATCGCACCATGACGATGAACTGGGCTCCGATATTGCACCACTGCAGGAGGCCGGCGTGCCTGGGTTCGCGCCTCTGGTCGACTCGCGGCATTACTTTGATTACCACCACACCGCCGCAGATACTCTTGACAAGGTCGATCCACTAAGCTTTAAGACCCAGGTCGCGACCATGGCTGTACTCGCATACTACCTCGCGGAGCTGCCTGAGCCGCTGCCGCGATTTAAGATTTCTCCCTGAGGACCCATGTCGACAACCACCGATTCACGTCTCACAGTTCCGGATATCAGGGCGCGCAAGCGCGGTGCGAAACTGGTCTGTTTGACGGCCTATACGGCCCCGATGGCGAAGCTGCTCGATCCGCTGGTCGATATTTTATTGGTCGGGGACACGGTAGGCATGGTGCTGCACGGCCTGCCGACGACCGTCGGCGTGACGCTGGACATGATGGTATTGCACGGCCAGGCGGTGATGCGCGGATCATCGCGGGCATTGGTGGTGGTAGACATGCCTTTCGGCAGCTACGAGCGCAGCCCGCGACAGGCGCACAAATCCGCCGTGCGGATCATGCAGGAGACCGGCTGCCAGGCGATCAAACTCGAATCGGGAAAAGGGATTGCCGACACCATTGCTTTTTTGGTGGACAGGGGCATTGCGGTGATGGGCCATGTGGGCCTTAGGCCCCAGGCGGTCAACATCGACGGCGGATTCAAGGCCAAAGGCCGCTTCGAAGATGAGCGCGAACGCGTACTCGAGGAAGCGCGCGCCGCCGAACAGGCCGGCGCGTTTGCCATGGTGATCGAAGGGGTGGCGCGGGACCTGGCCGACGAAATCACGCGCAAAGTAAGCGTTCCGACCATCGGAATCGGCGCCTCGCCCGATTGCGACGGCCAAGTGCTCGTCACCGACGATATGCTCGGACTATTTGATTGGACGCCGAAGTTCGTGCGCCGGTACGCCAACTTGCGCGAAACGATTTCTCGCGCCGCGGCGACTTTCGCGGCCGATGTGCGCAGCGGGCATTTTCCCGATGCCGCGGAGATTTATACGCTGAAGGCAAAATGACCCGGCACGCGAGCGGGGCGCAGGGACTCGCCGATGCGGGATGGCTACAGCGGGAAGCTGATCGCAAGTGACGATTGGCTGGAACGCGAGCTGGACTTTGAATCAACGGTGCATGTCGGCCACATCGCGCTGGCGAGGCCTCTGTCCGGCGAGACGCAGGACTAGATCCGCAGCGTAAGCGAGGGCTCAAAAGACCAGGTTGATTGCGGTCACCGGAATGATGGCGGCGCTTGTGTTGCGGCCCCCGGTAACAATTTTGGCGCCGATAATGACACCCACGGCGCTGGTCCAGTTGTACTCAACGGCCGGAGCGAGGCCGAAGGACTTGCTCGACCCAGACTCGCTCTGCACGCTGACCGGGATCGATCCGCCGTTCCGCGGCGGCGGATAGTCGCCCGTCACGCGCGTCGAGCCACTGTCGACGTAGAACACATCCAACGCCGCGACCCAGTGCTGCGTCACGCTGTATTCCCACGCCGAATCGATGTTGAAGGAATTTCCCGGGCTCGCGTGGCCGCGAAAGCCTTGGGGCGTGCCGTAGACGCTTGTATCCTCGATGCTGGCGTCTCTCGACCAGGACTCGGAGACATCGAGCCGTGTCCGCAGGATTCGCCCGTTCGGCATCCACAGGTAGTACTGGGAATATAGCGACAGGATCGTCGCATAGGCGCCCGCCCCCACACCGTCGCTCAATCGGGTACCCAAGCGATCGTACCGCCCTGTGGGCAAGGTCTCGCCGATAACGACGGACATCGTCGGAGGCCCACCTTCGTCATGGAAGCGCGAGAGCCCGTACGCCGCCTGGACCGTCAGGTCCCCGACGCCAAGCCCAGAGCCGCTTTGCCCCTGGCTCGGGTCGTTGAAAGCGAATCGCGGAATAACTCCGATCGTGGTGCTGTCCGTCAGACCGTACTCCAGGTAGGTCAACGATCCGTAGTCGTTCTGCCGTGCCGCGGAGTGTCGTGCGCCCGTGCTGTCGTACTGTCCGTCGACGAGGGAGCCAAACACGTAGGGTTCGACCAGAAAATGCCCCTGCGGCAAAATTGCCGGCGAAGCGGCCAGAAGCGGCCCGGTCCACCACGCCTCATCGAGCGATTGCCGCGACGTCGATGGTTCATCGGAAGCCTCCGCCAAGAGCGGCCCCGTCGCCACCGCAAAGACGCACAGGAAGAGGATTCTTCCGGGCGCCATGCAGCCGCTGGACCAGCGGTAACAGGGGAGCAGCGGTGAACTCATGGCGGAAATGCTAGCAGAGCCAAGTACGCCGTATGGGCTCTTGTGACAAAGCCGTCCCGTGGGACGCCGAACCGGTCCTTATCTTGGCACGACACGTCCAAACCAATCGACGGACGGTACCCTGATATCTCGATAATCCGGGGCGTCATATGGTCGAGGGCGTAATCAATGCGCTTGCAAATTCGCACGCATAAGAATCGCGAGGCTACGTGAACATCCAAGCGAGATTCATCCTGAACGCCATTGCGGCGTTGAGCCTGATGGGTGGATGCGGAGGGATCCAACGGTCGCCAAGTACTTGCCGATGCGCGACGCGGTGGCGATCGGAAAGCTGACGCCAGAGCGGCTGAGGTTGTGCAACTACGAGGAGATGATCTCGGCGTAATCCGCACGGCAGCCGGCCCAACCCCGCTCACTTGCTTCGCAATCCTGGCGATTCGGAACCGGAGATTGGTCGTGGGACCATCAACCGGCCACATTCTAGTGGGAGGGCCTGCGCCTTTGTGCGTCAATCGACTAAATACCCGGTTGGACGTGCAAAAACCTTTCGCTTACAATATTACCAATCGTAAGAATGGGTGCAACAAGATATGGCATTCGCAACAATTACCAGTAAGGGGCAGACCACGATCCCCAAAGAAGTGCGGGCCGCTGCAAACCTCAAATCCGGCGATCGGATTCATTTCACCGTTCTTGAGGACGGCACGATTATTGTGCGCGTGAAGAACAGAAGCATTAGAGACATTTCGTTTAAACCCCCGGGCGGCAAGCGTGTATCAATCGCCCAGATGACGCGCTAGCCGTAGTCAGATGCTCGGCATCGACACAAATGTAGTCATCCGACTGATCATTTCGGACGATGCGGAACAAACACGCCGGGCGCGCAAGCTCGTCGAGCAAGCGCTCAGTCATGATGAACCGGTGCTGCTGCCGCTGCTGGTGCTACTCGAGTCGGAATGGGTCCTGCGTAGTCGCTATGGATTCAATCGTGAGGCCCTACTGAGCATATTCCGCGCACTGCTTGAGGCGCGCGAACTTTCATTTGAGGATGAACCGGCATTGGAAGAAGCTCTGTTTCGTTGGAAGGATAGCGCCTGCGATTTTTCGGTTTGCCTCCTTGCAGCTCACAATCGGCAGATGGGATGCCGCGCTACGGCTACCTTCGATGGCAAAGCGGCGCGGCTGCCTGGTACTGTATCGCTATAATGGACAGAGTGACGCGTGTCGCCAAGGTCGAATTGTCGCCGATCGGCCAGAGGACTAAACCGCTCGCGCGGTNNCAAACCCGGACATTCGACGAACTCAAGTCGTTGCTCGGAAGCCGCCGTTTACTTTGGCAATGTGATTACCGCGCGCTGAGACGGCGCAAGGATTTTCCAAACACTGGAAACAACATTTTAGTTCAGTTCAGGCCTTTTCCGGCTCCCGAAACGGTCATATCGGGAGTCATATTGTTTAGTTCTGTAACGATTAGGGCGGGTCTGCGTCAGCAGCTCGCCCTTTTTCGTTCTGGAGATGGCCATGAGGAGATGGGATCGGTTTTTGGATAGCTATATGGAGGCTGAGAAGCGATTTCCGTCGCGAATCAGACTTGGTCTGCGCGCCGTTGGATGGATTGAGGGTGAGGTGCAGGAGTGGTTGGCGATCCGAATCGAGCGCAGCCGCGGCTCATTCTCGGAATTGAAACATCAATAGTCTTGATCCTCACGCAGCCGGCGTCTGTACCGACGATCAAGCAAGTGCAGGTCGTGACTCACTGCGGTGCCCACGGGATTTCTGCGCCGGCTGTACCGTCAAGCGCAGTCCAAAAGCCGCCAGTATTACCGCGAGGGTATCGAGCCGAGGGTTGCCGCGCTTGGAAAGTGTCCGGTATAGCGTCTCGCGGGAGAGTCCGGTCTTGTCGGCCAGTGCGGCCATACCGCCCACGGCGTCGACCACGGTGCGCAGCGCAATGGGAACTGCGCGTGCGTCACCGTCCTCGAGCATTGCTTCAATGTACGCCGCGACCTCCGCCTCGCTTCGCAGGTGATCCGCTGCTCTGAACGGGCGGCTTGGGGAGGCGGGCTTTGTAGTCTTTCCGGTACGCATGGGCTGTCTCGATATCCTTCTCTTGGGTGCACATGTCGCCACCGCATAACAGCAGGATGAGCGTCTTACCCTCCTGCGCGTAGTACACCCGGTAACCGGGGCCGTGATCGATCCGCAATTCACAGATGCCGCCACCCACGCTCTTCCAGTCGCCGAGCAGGCCTGCCTTGAGGCGGTCCAGCCGCGCCACGATGCGGCCGCGGGTAGGGCCATCCCGTAAGCCCCCCAACCATTCAGTCAGCGGGGTCTTGCCCTCGGCAGTCTGGTACTCGCGGACTTCTAACGTAGCCATTGTAGCTTAAAAGCTACTGGTTGGGGTAGTGCGGGATGTCACGAATCAGGCAATCATTCGCTTGATGGGCACCACGTTCGCGCCTGCGCGTAGCCCATCGAGGAAATCCCCCCACGCCTGCATCATCTTGCGGCGTTCGGGCAGGCGCCGCGCCTTGTTGTAAGCCGCTCGTACCTGATTGCGCTCGGCATGCGCGAGCTGCAATTCGATCAGGTCGGGGTGATAGCCTTGCTCGTTCAAGCAGGTGGACGCGAGAGACCGGAATCCGTGGCCGGTCATTTCATCTGTCGAGTAGCCCATGCGACGCAGGGCCGCGTTCACCGTGTTCTCACTCATGGGCCGCGAGCCGCTGCGCAGCGACGGAAATACATACTGGCCGCGCCCCGTCACCGAATGCAACTCGCGCAACAGCACCAGCGCTTGCTTGGCCAATGGCACGATATGCTGTTCGCCCATCTTCATTTTCTCAGCGGGGATGCGCCAATGAGGTTCGGTGCTGTCGAGATCAAACTCGGTCCACTCCGCATGACGCAATTCACCGGGGCGCACGAACAGCAACGGCGCCAGCTTCAAGGCATACGCAGTGACCACGTGGCCGGCGTAGCCGTCGATAGCGCGCAGCAGTTCGCCGATGCGAGCGGGCTCCGTGATCGCCGCATAATGCTCGGACACCACCGGCGCCATTGCTCCCTTGAGGTCAACTGTGGGATCACGCTCGGCACGCCCCGTTTGCACGGCATAGCGAAACACCTGAGCGCAGCGCTGGCGGGTTCGGTGCGCGGTTTCGTGAATGCCCCGGCCCTCGATCCGCTTGAGCACCTTCAGCACGTCCATGGCCCCGAGCTTGGCGATGGGGTGTGAGCCGATGTACGGGAACACCAGGGTTTCAAAGGTCCATCCCGCCTTGGCGAAGGTGGCCGGCGCGAGCTTTTTTTCTTGCAGCGTCAGCCATTCGCGTGCGACCGCTTCAAACGTATTCGCGTTGGCGAGTTTCTCGGCTTGGCGCTGACTGCTTGGATCAATGCCGGCGGCGAGCTGCCGGCGCGCTGCGTCGCGGCGTTCACGCGCCTGTTTCAATGATGTGTCGGGATGAGCACCCAGCGCCAGGCGGTTCTCTCGGCCTTCATGGCGATACTTGAGGCGCCACAGTTTGCTCCCTGTCGGGGCGACCTCGAGGTATAGACCCAGCGCATCGAACAGCTTGTAGGATTTCTCGCGCGGTTTGGCGGCACGTATCGCGGTATCGGCCAGCATTTGGGGGCATGGACCTTCACTTGAGTGACGATGCCCCCAGTTATGCCCCCACGTTGGTCAGGTTGTCAAGATTCTTTTCTGGACATTTTTGGACGAAATAAGCCTTCATTTACAGCGTTTTCTGCTTATTCGGTGGACGTCTCTGGACGTTCTTGGAAGGAGGTCTGGTGCCGCAAAGAGGATTCGAACCCCTGACCCACGCATTACGAATGCGTTGCTCTACCAACTGAGCTATTGCGGCGTTGCAACTTAAAAGGGCCGGCATTCTAACCCGCGGAACTGTCCGACGAAAGGCTGTCGATCCGCTTTGCGACTTCGCGCAGCGTCTTCGGCAGCGCAAAGATCACGTGCTCTTCCCGTCCTTTCAATTCGTCGACCACCTCACCGCCCCATAGACGCAGCTGCGCAATCACGCCCTGCACTAGAACCTCGGGGGCGGACGCCCCGGCGGTAACGCCCACGGTGTTGACGCCGTCGAACCACTCGCGCCGCAAATGCTCCGGCCCGTCCACCAAGTAGCCTGGTTTGCCGACCTTGTCCGCCATTTCGCGCAGCCGGCTGGAGTTGGAGCTGTTCGCCGAGCCGACCACCACCAGCACCTCGCAGCGCACGATCAAATCCTTCACCGCATCTTGTCGATTTTGCGTGGCGTAGCAAATATCCTCTTTGACGGGCGCCTTCAGCGCGGGGAATCGCGTACGCAGCGCCTCGACCACCGACGCGGTATCGTCGACCGAGAGTGTGGTCTGAGTGACGAAGGCCACGTGTTCTGGGTTTCGCACTGCGACGCGCGCAACGTCCTCGACAGTCTCCACCAGATAAATCGCGCCGCCCGGCACAGTATCGAACTGCCCCACCGTGCCCTCGACTTCCGGATGCCCGTCATGGCCGATCAAGAAGACCTCGCGCGCTTCGCGCGCGTAGCGCGTCACCTCCATGTGCACCTTCGTCACCAGGGGACAGGTCGCATCGAATACCTTCAGAGCGCGGCGCTCCGATTCACGCTGCACCGCGCGCGAGACGCCGTGGGCGCTGAATATCACCGTGGCGCCGTCGGGAACCTGATCCAATTCGTCGACGAATACCGCGCCTATTTCGCGCAGCCGATCCACCACATGTTTGTTGTGAACCACTTCGTGGCGGACGTAGATCGGCGCGCCGAACAACTGGATCGCGCGCTCGACGATATCGATGGCTCGATCAACGCCGGCGCAGAATCCGCGCGGATTGGCTAGGTAAATGTGCATTAGGGTTTACGCTTTGCGTCCATTAGGGCATCCAACAACAGACATGCGGCGCCGATCGTAATCGCCGAATCAGCCACATTGAATGCCGGAAAATACGCTCGATCCCAGTGAAAGTGTATGAAATCGATGACATACCCGAGGCGAATCCGGTCAATGACGTTGCCCAGGGCCCCGCCCAGCACCAAGGCAAGCCCGGCCGCCAGCAAGACGCGGGTGCCCCCGGGCAGGCGGCACAGCCACACCGTGATCGCAACGCTGACGCTCACCGCCAGGCCGATGAACAACCAGCGCTGCCAACCGGAGGCCGAGGCCAGAAAGCTGAAGGCGGCGCCGACGTTGTGCAAGTGAGTGATATCGAGGACCGGGAGAACATGAAGGAACTCGAATTCGCCGAAATGCCGGGTGATGTAGGCCTTGGACACTTGGTCCAGCACGATCACCAATGCCGACAGCAACAGCCATGCTGCAGCCCGACCGCGATTCTCTGCTGTGCTCATGCGAATTGACGCTCCTCACCGGGACCCTCGACGTTGACGACACAGCGCGCGCAAAGTTCCGGGTGGCGCGGATCGCTGCCCACATCGCTGCGCAAATGCCAACAGCGGACGCATTTCGGTTGGGTGCTCGGCGTCACCTGGATCCACTGACCCTCGCCGCCGGCTTTTACGGCACTCTCGGGCGGAGCATCGCTTTGAACCACCCGCGCCTGACTGGTGATCAGCAAAAACCGCAATTCATCGCGCAATGCCGATAAACGCTCCGCGTGGGCGCCTGAGGCGAACAAGGTCACCTCGGCCTCGAGCGGCGCGCCGATCGCACCCGCCGCGCGCAAGCGCTCGAGCTCGCCCGCGACGTCCGCTTTCAGAGCAATGAGCGCCGGCCAATCGATCGTCGCTGGGCGTTCCACGCCCGCAGGAAATTCGTGCCAGGTGTTGAGGAATACCGACTCGTTGCCGGCTGCGGGCAGGAAGCCCCAGACCTCTTCCGCCGTGAAACTCAAGATCGGCGCGATCCACCGCACCATCGCGTGGGCCACATGATATAGCGCGGTTTGCGCCGATCGGCGCGGGGCACTGGCGGCGCCGGTGGTATAAAGCCGATCCTTGATGATGTCCAAATAGAATCCACCGAGTTCGACCACGCAGAAATTATGGACCCTCTGGTAAATGTCATGAAGCTCGTAGTTTCGGTAGGCGGTTACCACGTCATTTTGCAGCGAGAAGGCTTTCGCTACGGCCCACTGATCGATCGCCACCAACTCGTCCCAGGGCACCGCCTGTTGCTTAGGATCGAAGCCATGCAGGTTGCCAAGGAGAAATCGCAGCGTATTGCGCATGCGGCGATAGGAGTCCGCAATACGCTTCAATATCTCGTCGGACACGCTCATTTCATTGGAATAATCGGTCGCCGCGACCCACAGACGCAGCACATCGGCGCCCAAAGTGCTCCACAGCTTCTGCGGCGCGAGAATATTGCCGACCGACTTCGACATCTTGCGGCCCTTCTCGTCCACCGTGAAACCATGCGTCAGCACGCCACGATAGGGCGCGCGGCCATGCATGGCAACACAGGTAAGGAGCGAGCTGTGGAACCAGCCACGATGCTGATCAGAGCCTTCCAGATAGAGATCGGAGGGCGAGGTAATCTCGGGACGCATTTGCGACACGCAATGGTGCACGACGCCCGAATCGAACCAGACATCCATGACATCGGTGGACTTGTCGAATTGACTCGCGCTCGGCCCCAGCAACTCCGCCGCGTCAAGATCGAACCAGGCATCGATGCCGCCGCGCTCGACGCGCTGCGCGACCTGTTCGATCAATTCTGCGGTTTTCGGGTGCAGCTCGCCGGTCACTTTGTCGACGAACAAGGGTATCGGGACGCCCCAGGTGCGCTGCCTCGACACGCACCAATCCGGGCGATCGGCGATCATGCCGCTGATGCGTTGCTCTCCCCAGGCCGGCATCCAATCGACATGCGCGATGGCCTCCAACGCGGCTTTGCGCAAGCCCGCTTGCTCCATGCTGATGAACCACTGCGGAGTGGCACGAAAGATCACGGGCGTCTTGTGGCGCCAGCAATGCGGATAGGAATGTAGATACGGCTCCGCGGCAAGCAGCCGACCGCGCTCCGACAGCACTTCGACCACATGAGAATTCGCCTCGAACACCGGTTCGCCCGCGAACAGCAGTGTCGAGGGCAAGAACCGGCCGTCGCCGCCCACCGGGTTCTCGATCTCCAGATCGTAGCGGCGGCCGATGACGTAATCCTCCAACCCGTGGCCGGGAGCGGTGTGCACGGCGCCCGTGCCCGCGTCCAGCGTGACGTGCTCGCCCAGCACCACCGGCACCTGACGATCGTAGAAAGGATGCTGCAGCAACAGATGCTCGAGTGCGGCTCCCTTGCTTTCGCCGATGACGGACCACGACTTGACGCCTAGCTTTGACATGACGGCGTCGAGCAACTGACTCGCCAGCACCAACCGCTCAGCGCCTGCCCCAAGATCGAATTCCACCAGCGAGTAGTCGAACTGCGGATGCACGGCGACCGCCCGATTCGCCGGCAATGTCCACGGCGTGGTAGTCCAGATCGCCACCGCATTGGGCGGCGCACCGGCCGAGGCATACCGCCCGGGTGATTCCACCGCAAAGCGCCGCGCCAAATCGGCGCCGTCGAGGACCGCGCATCGCACGTAGATGCTCGGCGAGGTCTTGTCCTCGTACTCAACTTCCGCCTCGGCGAGCGCCGAGCGGCAGTTCAGGCACCAGTGCACCGGCTTGAAGCCCTTGTAGAGGTGACCGTTCTTGATGATGAGTGCCAAGGCGCGAAGCTGCTCGGCCTCGAAACGCGGCGACATCGTCATATAAGGGTGATCCCAATCGCCGAGCACGCCCAAGCGTTTGAAATCGCTGCGCTGCGCCTCTATCTGCTTGTGGGCGTATTCGCGGCACGCGGCGCGGAACGCCTTGGCATCGATTTTTTGACCCACGCGGCCATGCGTCTTTTCGACCTGCATTTCGATCGGCAGACCGTGGCAGTCCCATCCGGGCACGTAAGGGGCATCGTATCCGTCCAATGTGCGCGACTTGACGATGATGTCCTTGAGGATCTTATTCAGCGCATGCCCTAAGTGAATCGCGCCGTTGGCGTACGGCGGGCCGTCGGTCAGCACGAACGGCGGCCGCCCTTTGGCGACGGCGCGGATCTTCTCGTACAAGCCCATCCGCTCCCACGCGGCAAGCATCCCCGGCTCTCGATGGGCGAGATCCGCTTTCATGGGAAAACCGGTGATCGGCAAATTAATCGTATTTTTGTAGTCAGCCACTATCCACCCTCAATAACGAATCGCGCGCCTGCGCCGCATCGACTTTCATTTGCGCAATCATTGCGTCCACGGAGCCGAATTTGACCTCATCGCGCAGCTTCGCGATGAATTCGACTTCGATCGGAACTCCATAAAGGTCGCCGGCAAAATCAAATATATGCGCTTCGAGCAGGGGCTCGGTACCGTTTACGGTCGGCCGCGTGCCGAGACTGGCGACGCCGCCTAGTGCCCGAGATTCGATGCCATGCACGCGAGCCGCGAACACTCCCCACAAGGGCGGCTTGCGGCGCATGAGCCGAAGGTTCGCCGTGGGGAACCCGAAGGTGCGGCCCAACTTCTCGCCAGGCACGACTCGGCCGATCATTCGATAGCGGCGCCCCAACAAGCGCGCAGCCCCGGCGCAGTCGCCGCGTTCGAGACGCTCGCGCACCGCCGTACTGCTGACACGCATCGAATCGAGAATGAACGGCGCTATCTGTTCTACTCCAAAACCGCTCGCTTGGCCCGCCGCTCTTAAGCTCTCGATCGTGCCCCCGGCGTTGCTGCCATAGCGAAAATCATCGCCGACCACCATGTGACGGGTGCCCAGCGCCGCGACGATCAGTTCGTCGACAAAGCACTGCGGAGTCATGGCACGCATGCATTCGTCAAAACGCAGGGTGACCAAGCGCTCGACTCCCTGAGCCTGGAGCGCGAGAAACTTCTCGCGCCAGCGCGTGAGGCGCGGTGGCGCAGCGTCGGGATCGATAAATTCCTTCGAACTCGGCTCGAACACCAGCACGGTCGCGGGGCAGCGCAATTCTGCGGCCCGCGACTTCAAGACGCCGATCATCTGCCGGTGGCCCAGATGTACGCCATCGTAATTGCCCACGGTGAGCACGCAGCCCCGACCAGCGTTCGAGATATTATGTAGGCTGCGAACTAATTCCATGGCGAAAGACCGTGATTATACTCAAGTTTCCGCCATGCCTGCGCAGCAGCGCGACGGTGCCCCACTATACCAAGCCACTGCTTCTCGGCCGACGCGATGATTGACAAGCGCAGGCCCGATGCGCAGACTACGCGGCTCTTTTGCGGCCGTTGTCGGGCCGTTTCGGTGCTTCTAAGGAGTCTGACGCTTGGCGAATACGAAATCTGCTGAAAAGGCAGCCCGACAGTCTACGGTGCATCGCGCCCGAAACGATGCTATGACCTCGCGACTCCGCAGCNNAAAGCTGCTCGACAGTCGACGGTGCACCGCGCCCGCAACGACGCCCTCACCTCGCAGCTGCGCAGTGCCATCCGCAAGGCCACCCTCGCGCTGAAAGCCGGCAAGCATGACGAGGCCGCGGCAGCTCTTGCACACGCGACACCGGTCATCGATAGCATGGTCAATAAAGGCATCATTCATCGCAACAAGGCCGCGCGGCATAAGAGCCGGCTCACCAAGCAGGTACGCGCGCTCGCGAAGTAACGCGCCCGCGAGACAACCCGGTCACCGTCAAGGGGGCACGCTCGACGCCCGCGGATGCTCCTCGAGATAGCGCATCACGGCTTGTTTGAGCGCATCGGTCCCGGCGCCGGTTGCCCCGGAAATCAACAGCACCCGACCTTTCCAACGCAACCGGCGTACGATTTCCTTGGCGCGCCTATCGGCTTCCTTAGGCTCCAAGAGATCGATTTTGTTGATGATCAGCCAACGCTCCTTGGCCGCAAGGTCCGCCGCGAATTTCTTGAGTTCCGCGACGATGGTGCGCGCACCCTTCACCGGATCTTGAGTCGGATCGGGCGGCGCGATATCAATGAGGTGCAGCAGCACGCGGGTGCGTTGCAGATGTTTCAAGAAGCGAATGCCGAGGCCCGCACCGTCCGCCGCTCCCTCGATCAGCCCCGGAATATCCGCCATGACGAAACTTCGGCCGAGCCCCGCCGTCACGACCCCTAAGTTAGGGTGTAGCGTGGTAAACGGATAATCCGCCACTTTCGGCCGCGCCGCCGACACCGCGCGTATCAAGGTGGACTTCCCCGCGTTGGGCAGGCCGAGCAGCCCCACATCGGCAATCAACTTGAGCTCCAGCGTGAGCTCGCGCTTCTCGCCCGGCAAGCCGAGGCCCGCCTTGCGCGGAGTACGATTGGTGCTGGACTTAAAGCGTGTGTTGCCCCATCCGCCCTTGCCGCCTTTGGCGACCAATAGGGATTGGTCTGCCGCCGTCAGATCACCTAGTTGTTCGCCGGTCTCAAGGTCCGCGATCACCGTGCCCACCGGGACCGGAACGTAGACATCATCCCCGCCGTGCCCGGTGCAGTCGTTGCCGCTGCCGCCTTCGCCGTTCTGGCCCCGGTAGGTGCGGGAAATTCGAAAGTCCGCCAAGGTGTTCATGCCCTCGACGGCCTTCAGATACACGCTGCCGCCGAGGCCGCCGTCGCCGCCGTCAGGGCCGCCGAAGGGTACAGATTTCTCGCGGCGGAAGCTCACGCAGCCGCGGCCGCCGTTGCCGGCCTGCACTTTAAGCTTAGCTTCGTCGACGAATTTCATAGGATAGGCTTAGAAATTAAAAGGGGGGACAGCTATTGGCCTGACCCCCCTTCTCGACACGGCGGGCGAGCATCTGGGCTCGCCGATATCGTTACTTCGAAATGACGTTGACGTAGGTATGCTGCTCCGACCCTTTGACGCGAAATTCAACGATGCCGTGGGCGGTCGCGAACAATGTGTGGTCGGTCCCGATCCCGACGTTGACGCCCGGGCGATATACCGTGCCGCGCTGGCGAATCAAGATGTTGCCGGCGAGTACATTTTCGCCGCCGAACTTTTTCACACCCAATCGCTTCGAGTGCGAATCGCGGCCGTTTCGAGTGCTGCCGCCCGCCTTTTTGTGTGCCACTTGAGTCTCTCCTGCGAGCTGTTAGGCCACGATCTGCGTGATTTTCACATCGGTGTAAGGCTGCCGATGAGTCTTCTCACGCTTATAATGCTTACGGCGGCGAAATTTGACGATTCGCACCTTGTCGCCCTTGCCATGGCTTTCCACAGTCGCCACCACCTTGGCGGTGGCAACGTAGGGCGCGCCGATCTTGACGTCGGACCCGGCGCCCACGAGCAGCACCTGGTTAAATTCAACACTGGCGCCCTGGTCTGCGTCGAGCTTCTCGATCCGCACCACGGCACCTTCCTGAACGCGGTATTGTTTACCGCCCGTGGCAATCACGGCATACATCGTTGCAACTCCGAGAGCGGCCTAACGGGGCCGCAAAATAGCCGCGAATTGTACGGCGAGGAGCGCTTCAGGTCAAACCGCAGTAATACCGCCCGCTACCCAGGTTTGGGTGCCCCCGGTTAGCGCCGCCCAGCGGCCCCCTAATCTTAGGTACCATGGCATACTCGGTTGAGCGCTTCATGACACTAGAACAGATTCGCGAGCTGGTCACCGCTGATTTTGAGGCCGTCGACCAGGTCGTCAAACATCGTCTGCACAGCCGAGTGGCCCTCGTCGACCAGGTAGCCACCTATATCATCCGTTCGGGCGGCAAGCGCCTGCGCCCCTTGTTGGTGCTTCTGGCGGCGCGCGCCTGCGGCCACCAGGGCACCCAGCACATCGATGCCGCGGCGATCGTCGAGTTCATTCATACCGCAACCTTGCTGCACGACGATGTGGTTGACGGGTCTTCCCTGCGTCGCGGCCTGCGCACCGCCAATGAAGTATTCGGTAATCCGACCAGCGTGCTGGTCGGGGACTTTCTCTATTCACGCGCCTTTCAAATGATGGTGGCGCTCGACCGTATGCGGGTCATGCAAATTCTCGCCGACGCCACCAACGCCATCGCCGAGGGCGAAGTGCTGCAATTGATGAATGCGCGCGATCCCGACACGACCGAGGCACGCTACATCGACGTGATCCATCGCAAGACCGCACAGCTGTTCGAGGCCGGCGCGCAAATCGGCGCGGTGCTCGGCGGCGCTCCGCCCATCATCGAGGAATCACTCGCCCGCTATGGAAAGCATATCGGCACCGCCTTTCAGCTCGTGCACGATGCGCTCGACTACCAGGCCGACGAAGCCCGGCTGGGCAAGCACCTGGGGGACGATCTGGCGGAGGGCAAACCCACTTTGCCTTTGATATATGCACTGCAGCAGGGCAACGACAAGCAGCGCGCCATGATTCGCGAGGCCATCGAGAACGGCGGCCTCGGACAACTCGAGGAAATCACGCGCGCCGTTGCAAGCCTGGGAGGCCTTGCGTACACTGCGCGCCTCGCTCAATGCGAGGCAGATCAGGCGCTTGCCGCGCTGGCCCCCCTTCCCGAAAGCATTTTCAAAGAAGGTCTCAGCGAACTGGCTAGGTTCGCCGTGGCACGCAAGCACTGATTCGCGGCCGAATTCGGGGTGTAGCTCAGCCTGGTAGAGCACTACGTTCGGGACGTAGGAGTCGCAGGTTCAAATCCTGTCACCCCGACCATAGATTTCATTAGATTTTTCCCACCGTCACCTGCCTACGGTTCCAGGTCCAGGATGCTCGCGGTTCCAAAAACGGTTCCAGATTCGGCGCAGAAAAATCGCGCGAAATTTCGGCTGTCCTTGCACTTCCGCGGACATCGAAGACCCCTCCTCTGATCACGTAGGTCTTCGCTTCGCCCCGCTCGGCTCGTAGGTATGCGTAGTGTCATTTCCGCCGATCTACAGCGCGCACGCGTCGATTTCGATTATGGGCCGAAACCTTCAAATAAGCTGTTGGTCGACGATTTGACCTCGGCGCCCCGGGCAACGGTTGCCATGGCCGTCTTGGTGGGGTTTTAGTGAACTTGTATTGCGCATTCGCTTGAATCGCCGAGAGCAATACAAACACTCCACTGTGTAGCGCCAGCCGTGCCGCAACGTTGAAAAACGGCCGCCACGTATGCTGCGAGTAGCAGAGCCAAATGGCCTATTGAAGTAGTTTCTTGCTCCGTACTCGCCCGCCTTCCCGATATCGACGGGAAAACGCGGCTGGAAGTGCTCGTCCAAAACCTGCAGATTCTGAATCTTATGATGGAAAAATGTCTTGATACCGGGGCCTGATGTGCGTCCGCCCGTTCGATCCCACACATACAGATACTCTTCTCGGTGGCCGTCCCTGCGCGCCTTGTAAACCAACGAGTAGGGTTCGACGATTCGTCGGACATTATCGTAGTCAACGCTCATCAGACGCAGCTCCGCCCCCGCCTCCATAATAGGATTTCGCAGTTTGGCGGGGAAAAATACTAGATCCGCACGTCCGCCAAAGTCGTACCCCGTGAAGAGGTCATTGATAATCGCTGGAAAGCGAGCGACTGAGTCTTCGAATTCCAATATTCCCTGGATTGGCGCCACAATGTAGCGCTCCCATGCACTCCTCAATGCAAGCAGTGGCAAATCGAGCAACAATTGGCGTGCGACGCCAGGAGATCGCTCGTAAATGGTCTTGCGTAGAAATGTGCCGGTGAGTTCTCCGCGATCCACCGCAATGTCGCGATTGATGAAAATTGAGTACACCAGATCGTAGACATCCGGCACGTGACGGCGCTGAAGGAGGCATTTGAGTTTGCTTGCAAGCATCTCCTCAAGTTTTAGGCAACGCACCGTACCGTCGCACGAAGCCTGATCCGAATAAGGGTGGATGACGCTCCGAGTTTGAATCGGCAGGTAGATTCGCTCGAACTCAGTTATGTCGATACTCACTTTGAGGGTCAAATGATCCGCGTTGCCGTAAAAATCCTTGAAGTACACGCGCGCGTCAAAAACGCGTTGTCTTCCGTCAATCTCGTTTTGAAGGCGGATGAGGGTACGCTCGGCATCGAAGAGAACACCACAACGCAGTTGGGCAGCAGCACATGCTTTGTTCAATTCGGAGACGACCATAGACTCGTCTAAGGCGCCGTCCGTGCCAAAATCGAGATCAGCCGAGAACCGAGTGTTAGGGAAGTACGCCTTGCGAAAACAGTTCCCACCTTTAAAAACTAGAATGTCCTTAAGCGCGGTGTCCGCATAAATCGCGGTGAGAAGCCATCCGAAAACATAGTCACGTTGAACATTCGAGACATGAATCCCGAACTCCTGCGATTTTTGCTCGATTTCACTTCGCGTTATCAACGAATACCTGCACCTTTAGTTCGAGACAATATGGCCCCTTATGGCCTGTGAATGGTCGATTGCTCATTCCAAGATCGAGTCAATGATACGTGGTGCTAACTGACAACCGTAGACTAGCACCGCCTGACATCTGCACCTCACCCTTGACGCCATCATCGATGGCTGGATACGGACAGTTCTGGTTGTGGACACTCTCGGCGACAGCCGCGCACCGCGCATTGCGATGAAGGCTCCAGCTGCGTCGCGTAAATCGAGTTCCTGCCGGCATTGTGAGCACCACTGTCCTTCCTGATTAGAGGTAACAAAAGCTGGGTGGCCCGTGTAGCCACCGAACTCGGCCAATAATCCATTGTTTATTATAGCTTTTTTTGTTCGGCTCAGTAGAAAATGCCCCCAACCGTGCCCCCATCAAAAGCTGGCTGTCTCCGGACACTACCGGAAGCGAGAACACTACCCCGTCTTACGCGGCGAGTTTCAGCTTGGGCTTGAGTCCGGCGCGCGCTGCCAACCGCATCAGCAAGTCCCTCCCGCCGTGACGGTGCTTCGAGACAAGAGTCGATAGGCGCCCGGCCCGGCGAAGTTCGCGGGCCTCCAAAGGGCGAGCTAAACCATTAACCCACGATCTCGAAATCCCTCCCGCCGTGAGCGGCCCTTAACTCGCCGGCCCAAGCGTCCCGAGCGGCAGTCACTTCGGCGTCGGTGGCTCGCATTCGGGAGGTCATCTCAAGCGCAGCGCGGACCGCGGACCGCTGGTCGAACTGATCTCGGAAGAGCATCCACAGTAACTTCAGGTTTTCAGGGCGACAGAAGGCCACGAGAACTGCTTCATATTTCCCCAGGTCCTCTTCGGCGCTTTTGACGTACTCAAGGGCGGCCACCCATTTCGCCAGTGATGATTGCGGCTGATCTTCCGATGCGATGGCCTGCTGCAAAGCACTTTCAGCGTCGTTAAGCCGCTGGCCCACCTTGCCTAACGGCTTGGATTCGAGAGCCTGCAAACCGCCCAGAACTCCCCAGCGAACCGGCTGACGTGAAAATATCTTCCGCTCGCGCTTGGTCTTCTCGTCGATTTCGATCTCGACGTAGATAACCTTGATCATGACGTTGGGGTTACCCTTGCGGCGCGCGGCGAGTTCCCTGCGCAAGGGATCGCTCAGCTGCCCCGGCAAGCTCGTCGCTCGCTGGTACAGTTCGCCCCAGCGTCGTTTGAGATTATTCAACGCCTCAGGCAATTGCGGCTGCTCGAGAAGGGACCTCAGCGCAGCTACGAGTTGACCGACGTTGATTTCTTGGGTAACGCGTGCGGCAGCCCGAGTAAACAAATCGGCAAAGCGCGGATCGTCTTTGAAATGTTTTTTCGCGCACCTATGTCCGATGTACCCTTCGGACCCGTCACCAAGCTGGGCGATCCACCCCCAACCGTGCAACTCATGACACATGCCTTTCTGATCTACAAGTTGACACCTGACCCATTCGGTTTTGGGAAACTCATACTCCCCGAGTAAATCAGCGAACGTCGCCAGGGGCACGGGATTGTCAGGACTCAACCGTGAATGTTCCCGCTCAGCTTCGTTGCGTGAGCGGTATTTCTTCGCTCGTGGCTTCAGCATCGGCTTTCTGTCCGCCAATATTACTCAGTGTGTTATTCCCGGCCAACTGTGCCGGCCCACTACTTCTTGGGACGTGATCGGTTCGCACCGTCTATTGAGTCATCAGATATTGAATCAGTCACCGGCCCTTCACGTATCTTCCGCTTATTGTCGAAATACCGATTCTTGGCCAGTCGGTCGCGCGCCCTACCCTCATCAATTCTCTCCTTCGACAT
Source organism: Gammaproteobacteria bacterium (assembly GCA_003132425.1). GTDB lineage: Bacteria > Pseudomonadota > Gammaproteobacteria > Steroidobacterales > Steroidobacteraceae > Bog-1198. The sequence goes on from PKXS01000044.1 coordinate 21,060, forward strand.
GCGCGGAGCCCACCTAATGATGCTGTCTTCAATCCAATAGTGAGATTTGCAATCAAAACTCCAATTTCCAATCGACGGATCGAGCGAAATGGTTTCCCCATCGAAAACCAATTTCCAGTCCGTCGGAGACAACGGAGTCACAACTTCGTTTCCGCAACCGCAGAAACACTTATGGAGCACCGTTGAGTATTCGATCGATATATATAATGTTCCATCCTCGAGGTCCGTCGGAATTGCATCGACGAATTGGTGCTTGATGCGAGCAGGCGGCTTCATGTAGCCGAATCCTCGCTTCGTAGCATGTTGACATTCAGCGAATACGTGCTGTGGTGTTCCATCTCCAAGTCTTGATAGAAGCCCATTAGCTTTTTCCACTTAACCACTGCAAGAGCAGCGTTGAGAGCATTCAGTTCGGCAATCTGTATGTTGCGTTCGTACTCGCCCCCTCCGGGTCCGTCCGCAAACGATACTCTTTGTTTTAGGTGATCTCGCTTTTCTGGAGTGCTCGTTGTCACTCGAACATCCCCAATCAGCACCTGCATATCATCGAGGGCAATAACGTCCATGCCCACGTCGATGAATGGTATTCCGGAATGTTCGAGGTAATCCACAATCGGGCGCTTTACCTCATTCTTGTCGAGGCATAGAAATACAAAGCCGAGGCCTCGCAGGTGTTCAACGTTGGATGCATTAAGAAACACATCGTGGGCAACAATTCCCTTGTGCATTCGCCCGTAGATCTCGCAATAATAATGTACTTTTTTTGGCGTCTTTCTCAAATCATCTAGCGATGCAGCACCGGGCGACCTAAAAGCGTTGTGACTGTAAAACATGTCGCAATCAAAGAGATGAATCTCTCTCACCGAGGTTTTGGCGAGCAGATCCAAGATGTAGGAGCCCGTGCCACCAAGGCCGACAATTCCCAGCTTGGGACCCATAAGCTTGTCAGCAATTGCTTTAATACCTGCACGACTAGAAGCGGTATCCAAATAATGAAATACCGACTCTTCGCCGTAAGACTCTATAACCTTATATGTCTTTGCGGATATGCCTGGATCAAGTGACTCCGCCGGCGCTGAAATGATCTGTGCGTAGCGAGTCATTTTGTCGTAATAATTGCTGTAACCGTTCGACGGCTTGTTCGAAAATGAATGCCTGGCGGTTAGGTCAGGAGCAAGAGTTTGATTTTGGCTGGTATGCTTGATCTGAGATATTTCACTACCGTCCTTGTTGCATGGATGCTCTCCGGTGAACAGCGCAATGTGATCGCTCGGAATCGCCGTCCGATCACCCGCCAGTTTCAGTGTAGAAATCAGCGTGCCGCGGCAGATCTCTTTCCTGAAATTTACATACGGAACATTGTGAACCAGCAGGTAAGTAGCTCTAATCTCAACCTCGTACCCCTCGTCCCTCAATCTCTTGAGGTCCAGATTACGATTTATCAGTTCTTGTGACATTGAAGATCATTCCTGGCTTCACTTCGACCGTATCTCCCGCCACCATAGTGCCTTCGGGATTGTGATCGGGCCCGCGTTTGTATGTGACGGTGTAGATTATATTTTCGCCAAATACTGGATTCTCAAACGCTAAGCGCACAACGTCGATATAAGAAAGCTCATGTTGAGTAACAATCTTTTCCCGGCCGTTCACGATGATTTTGACGTGCTGGCCGGGCACAGGCTGCATTTCATTACTCACTGGCATTGCTCCTATTCAAAATTCCCATTCAGGATTGTTAGCCGACGTTCTTGTCGGTGGCCAAGCCTCGAAACCACGACTTGAAATCCCTATCATCGCGCCGCGCAAATGCGGGGTGATCAAATCCAACCCGCCCGTAGTGATTGAGATAAGCCGCTAGGTGGCGATTCTCTTGTATAGCCTTTCGAATCGTTTCTTGGTCAACGTCAGCGCGTAATTCGTAGAAAATTTCCATTATCGGCAAAGCGTCTATCGGATCTCGCACGGGAAGTCTGTGGAGAATTTGTAGCGCCTTATCCGGTGCATGAATTTTCGCGTATGCTTTGGCGAGGATTCGTTGAGTAGCCACATCTTTCAGGTCCAAGTCGGTCGCACTCGCTGCGAGTTTTTCCCATTGCTCAAGCTCACCGAGCGCGCGAAACAGAATCACGCGATACCCCTGCGCCGTCAGTTTGGCCGGATCATCTTCGATGGCCGCGACGATCAGCTGTCGTTGCTCCGGAGACACAGCCAGCGCGCAGAAAAGCGACAGAGTTTGTGTATCCATGCTCGCCGGGCCGAGCGTCGATAGGTGGCGAACCACGGATTCTCCTTGCTCGCTCACCGTTGCCGCCGGTGCTGCCACACACACTTCAGCTAACTCGAGAATGATCTCTTTATTACTGGGAGCGTCCTTGAGATAGCGCAGATAATTCTTGATCGCGTCGTCGGACTCCTTCACCAGTCGGTAATAACGCGCAGCTTCCAAATAGACCTCTGTTCTAGGGAACAACGTCAGGAGTTCTTGAATTACGCGGCGACTCTCCGCTTCCTTTCGAAGCGTAAGCCCTTCCCTGAATAATCCGAGCCGAGATTTGAGGTAGTCCGCGGTGTCCTCAGGATTGAGGGTTGCAAACAACTCAACGTAGTCGGACAGAATTGACTTGGCGCCTCCAGCTGAGCTGTTCATTGCGAGATATTCCTCGGTTGCAAGTTGGCTATCTGCAAAAAGGTAGTACAAGCGAGGAACTTCCAAATTGAGACGCAGCTTCATCCTCCTATCAAAGATCTCCTGATTGTCTTGTCGAGGCACGCGAGTTAAAACGACGCGAAGATCTACTGGCGGTCGTTTTCCTCGAATCTCCTTCACGACTCGGCTGTTTCTAATGATTTCGTACATGCGACGCGTCCCCGCCATACTCTCTGGGCTCGTCGAGGAAAGGAGTAGAACGGTGTCCGGCAGGACCTGCGTGCAAAGGCCGCCAATTTCGGTTATGCCCGTGCGAGAGTCGATTACGAGAACATCAGGATTGAACTGGGCTTTTATCCTTGATATCAAATCGAACCAGAAAGAGAGCCCGTCCTCCGTCCGCAGCAATTTATTCCAATCGATGTTGGAAAGGCTTTCATAGTATTTATCTGGCGCACCGTAGTTGCCCGCCGGAATCAATTGCAACATTCCGCCGGAGCGCGCTACCTCTTCCGTCAGCGCTATTGGCATCGGGCTGAGGCCAGGTAGCGGCGCACCTTGTTGGAATGCCGAAATTTGATCCAAGATTCCGTTACCTATATTGGTCGTGGTGGCATCGAAAAACTTTGAATCCAGACCGGGTGCCTCGAAGTCCATGTCTGCCAGGACCACCTTTTGCCCGGTCTTTGCTAGGTAGATGCCGAAGTTCGCGCACGCAAGAGTGCGTCCGACGCCGCCCTTGTACGAGTAAAAAGTGACTATACGCATTGGAAGAGCCTGCCGCGGCTTAGGGCTAATGAGGCCCGTTGTGCAAGCGCTCGGGCATCTTGCGCGACCGGGTATATGGAGTGCGGTCCCCTCTGTCGGAGGTTCTCTCTTTTAGATACCAATTGAAGACCTCGTTCAAGTGCGATGGCGGCAATTTGCCCCGCGGAGACGCGAACATTTTGCTCTTGAAGCTCGCGCGCGCATCGGTCGAGTTCCGCCCAAGTCTCCGGGCGCATTGGCACTTTCCTCACTACCGTCCACGCGGGATCCGATGGCCGGCCACCCCGGCTAACGAGGCGTTCGCGGACTATCGAGGGAACCATCCTCATTTCAAGCGGATTAGCGGGGAGCTTGCCGATTGAAGTGGGATTTTCGGCACCCAATAGCTTTCGGGTGTCATTTATGGATAATGATCCGAGCTCTCGAGTTTTCTTCATTTGTTGAACTCCCGTATCGGGAAATACTCACCGTCTACAATTAACCCGACTTCACCCTGGCTGGACTCTCGCCCCAGGCGATGCAGGAGGTTGGCGAGCTCCGCAACTGTCGTTTTATTCCAAGAGGATTTGGCCATATACGACTGAACAGTCGAATTCCTTTCCACTTTAATTGCCCCGCCTTTCTCGTCGTCACGCCATGCGCCTTGGCACTCAACGGCAGTGGCTCCTCCGAAAAGACTCGCCATCACTTCCAAGGCTTGAATGCGCCAGAACTCGTGATCTATGGGATCGCCGTCGCGGGTTTGGCTTGGAATGAACAGCGTAACGACGAAGTCCCTGCGTTCGCCCTGCATTGATCCCAACCATTCGCCCGTATTCGCCTTCACCATGGGTCCTATCCGTTAACTTACGGTGCAGAAAGTAGCATGAAGGTTTAAAGCTTGTCAAACTTATAGGGCAATAAGTAGATAATCGCGAATTGGGGCTCCAGTTGGACCTTTTACGGAGTGGGGAATTTGAAGAGTGTCAGAAAACAATATATACTTCTACCACCTGAGGATCTGCCCTATGCAAACCACTCTCGCCAAGCAAGTGTTGAAACACGCAGCCGGATTGCCGGAAGGCACACCCTTAGTTACGAAGGAATTGCTGCACCTAGGGAACCGAGCGGCTGTAGATCAAGTGCTGGCTCGCCTAGTACATCGTGGTGCCCTATTGCGAGCGGGCCGCGGAATCTACGCCCTGCCGGTGGAAGGCCAGTTTGGTACTCGTGCGCCCTCAGCAGCCAAGATGGTTCAAGGCATAGCAAAACAACGCGGGGAAATTATCGCCTCGCATGGGGCTGCTGCCGCCAATGCGCTGGGCCTGACTACGCAGGTACCGATGCGAGCGGTCTATCTCACCTCGGGGCCCAGCCGACATCTGCAATTGGGTGCCCAGAAGGTGGAGTTTCGGCATGCGCCCATCTGGCAGCTGATCTTCCCTGGACGCATCGCCGGTGATGTTGTGCGCGCGTTGGCTTGGCTAGGCCCAGAAAAGGCCGCTGAGGCGCTTCGGAGCTTACGCACTAAAGTGCCATCCTCTGAACTCGAGGAAGTCACTTCGGCACGAGCTCGCCTACCCACGTGGATGGCGCAAGAGGTCAGTTCTCTAATATCCCATGCCTGAGTTCTTCCAGCTCTCCCGCGCCGAGCAGCTAGACGCACTCAATGTGGCCGCTGACGCGTCTGGACGTCTGCCCCACTTACTCGAGAAAGATATTTGGGTAGTTTGGTCGCTCCGTCACCTTTTTACCGCCCCGTATGCCGAACATCTTGTGTTCAAAGGCGGCACGTCACTGTCAAAAGCGTACGGTGTGATTCGCCGATTTTCAGAAGACATCGATCTGACCTATGACATTCGCACCATCGCTGGCGATTTGGTTGGCGATGCCACCGCACCACTTCCAGTGAGCAAGTCCCAAGGGAAAAAATGGTCCGACGAAATATACGCGCGCTTATGCGATTGGATTACTCAGAAAATCGTGCCAGGGCTCGAGTACGAACTTCAACAGCATCAATTACCCGCGACGGTAAGTTCAGAAGGTGACGCCGTGTTTATTAACTATGAAGCCCTATCCATGGGTACGGGCTACATACCGCCGAACGTGCAGCTGGAGTTTGGCGCTCGATCTACGGGCGAACCCAGTGAGCGACGAGCTGTCCGTTGCGACGCGGCGGAACATTTGCCGACAGTCGAGTTTCCTACTGCCACACCCACGGTAATGCTGCCCGAACGCACTTTCTGGGAAAAAGCAACAGCGATTCACGTTTTTTGCGCGAAAGGTACCTTCCGCGGCGGCAAAGGATTCGCTCGACACTGGCATGACCTTGCCCGACTCGATGAAGCCGGCTTTGCACAAACAGCCATCGCAGATAAAGGGCTGGCGAGAGCAGTGGCTGATCACAAGAGCGCGTTCTTCGCTGAAAAGAGTTCTCAAGGGGAATCGGTTGACTATCACGCGGCAGTCGCGGGAGGCTTGCGACTCGTACCCGACCATGACGCATTGATCCTCCTTCAGGCGGACTACCGGCAAATGGTGGATGACGGATTATTTCTCGATGAGGCTGAGTCGTTTGAGCTTTTGTTGGATCGGTGTCGAGTAATCGAGAACAAGGCAAACAATACAACATCGCAATAAGCCAATCGACCTGGTTTCCCGCCGCGTTGTTGATGCTGCCGATCCGACACCTTCGCATCGCTCCACTAGCTGTCAAGAATAAGGAGTCCCATTTGAGGAAAGGTCTGGACCTGAAATTGAATGGAACTCTGCGGCTATCTGATGAGACCGGGAAGCGAACAGCGGGCGCCTTCAGCAGGCTTATCAACGACAATGCCGCGGTCTTTGAACATTACTTTCGCGCGAAATTGTTTGCGGGGTCGTTGAATATCGATGTGCCCTATCCGCCGACACTACAGCAGGATCTCGACGCCGGTCGGCCAGCTCCCTGTATCTTCATTCGAAAAAGGGAACTGATCAACATGCCGGACTATATCGGAGACGGGCAGGCGTGGGCGTGCGATTTGAAAGGCAGTAAGTTTCCCTACCCTATCCGATGCTGGATATTTCGTCGGAAGGGATCACGCGTACCAGTGGGTGTTATCGAAATTGTCTCGCGCGAGCCGCTCAGAGAGCCTTACAAATTGAAGCACGGCGATGCGGTGACCGTCGAAGTATTTTCCCAGTAAAATGAGCGCATGGCGACAGCGAAGACGTGCTTTCCGAGCGCCGCCTTCAACGCCGCCGGATCGGTTTCCCTGCGCATGGTCCCAAGCGTCGCGTTACTTTGTATTTCAAACCCTGCTCTCGGCGCGGATTGCTCTGATGGCTTCCGCAACTGAGGAAGGGAACGCAGACATGTGACCCTGTGCTATCTGCCACTCCTGCATCGTCACAATGAAGATGTGCTTTCCCAGTGCCCTCCTAAGCGCCGACGGATCTACGCCGTTGGCAAGTAAGTTGCGAGCGAACGCGTGACGCGCTCTGGCCCACTCGAGAGTAACCTCGGGATATGTTCCTAAAGAGAGCGTCTTGCACTTCCGCGCAAATCGGTAGGCGAACCGCCAGCAGCGTCCGCCCTTCGGTGTCACCAGCAGGTACAGGCCCTTGCCGTCCGTTACCTTTCGTGAACAGCGCACTGGCTTGATATTGTCGACCTCAGCCTCGGTCAGCACGCAACCAACCCGGTGAGTTCTGGTGCAGTGGCGGTTGGGCGTCGCCACCGTGGCCTCGCGTCGATCGATCGCGGGAGCAGCCCCAATCCGTATGCCCACAGGTGCTTAAGAGAGGAGAACCGGCGCGGGCCACGCAAGCCGAATGAGAACTGCCGCTTGCGAATGCGATGCGCAAGTTCCACGCCCGCGAGCGTCACAGCTGCCGTGCGAAATGACTTTAGGGCAAGCATCGGCGCGCAGCGTCGCTTGATCGCTCGGTGGTCCTGCTCGACAATGTTGTTCAGATACCGGCGACTGCGTACCACGACCGCCCAGCCTGGATTCTCTTGCCGCAATAAGCGCAATGCCCGATGGCTCGCCGTGTTGCCGTCGAGATTGAGCTTACGGGGCCACCGCGGGTTGTGCGTCTCGAGAGCCTTGGCAAAGAAGGCTCGCGCCGAGGATTCGCTGCGATCGGCGCACAGCAGAGAATCGACAGTCTTTCCGTACTTATCTACGGCCCGGTACAGATAACGGGCGCCACCCCGCACTGACACCGATGTCTCGTCCATCCTCCAGGATGAGTGCACCGGCCGAGCATAGCGGGCCCAGCGCTTCTCGAACTCGGGCACGTAACGCTGGACCCAACGCAGAACAAGCTGTGAATTTATTGTTTTTTGCCGGGTCCAACGACTGATGCCAAAAGTTGGGAGCGACAAGATGGACAATGAACTCAAGCAGGCAAGTATTGGGCCGGACAAGCATCCAGCGGCCAGCGCACAGACTACCGCGCCAGCGGTTCGGCTGCGCCCGATCCAGCGAGATCAGCTGTGCTGGCACATGCTCGACGTTGAACGTCTGATTGATGAGGACCATCCGGCGCGCGCAATTTGGGAGTTCGTTGGTCGACTGGATTTGACGTCGTTCCTCGAGGCTATCGAATCGTTTGAGTCATGCGCTGGGCGGCCGGCATTCGATCCGCAGCTTTTGATCAGTCTGTGGGTGTACGCCTATAGCCGAGGTGTCGGGTCGGCCCGAGAGATCTCGCGGCGATGTGAATACGAGCCCGCGTTTCAATGGTTGACTGGCCTCGACAGCGTCAACTATCACACGCTCTCCGATTTTCGTATCACGCACCTTCGGGCACTCGATGAACTGTTTACCCAGGTACTCGGCGTGCTCGATGCGGAAGGGCTAATCTCGCTCGAACGCGTGACGCACGACGGCACGAAGATCGCAGCCAACGCTGCGCAGCGTTCGTTTTATGCGGAAGATCGGATTCGCGATGCGCTAGGTCGCGCGCGTGAGCAGGTTGAGGCGCTTCGGGCCGAGGCGTTGGTCGAACCGACACCGAACCTACGCTCACAGAAAGCTGTGGAACGAGCGCGGCGCGAACGAGTGGGTCGCTTGGAACTGGCGTTGACCGAGTTTGAACGGATCAAGGGAGCGAAGCGCCCCGGCTACAAGAAGGCGAGCAAACAGCAGACCGGTACCAGCATCACCGATCCGCAGGCCCGCATCATGAAGCAGGGTGCGGGGCAGCACTATGGCCTGAGTTATAACGTGCAGCTGTCAACCGATGCGCACGCCAGCATTGTCGTTGGCGCGGCGGTGTCGCAGACGGCGCCGGACTACGAACATTTAGTTCCTGCCGTGGAGCAGGTGGCCCAACGGCTCGGTGCACGGCCTAAACAGGTGATTGTGGACGCGGGGTATAGCAGCCGGCAAAACATCATTGAGTTGCACGCGCAGAGCGTAGACATGATCGGCAACTGGGTGGAGAGCGATGGGCGCGTCAAACAGCGCTTTGCGCGCGTCGGCGTCACAGCGCCGTTCCTGCCCGCGATGTTCGAGTACCACGGAGCGAGCGATACGTATCGTTGTCCCGAGGGCAAGCAGCTGCGCCGGTACCCGGACGTTCATCGACCGGGTCGAGTCATGCGCCGATACCGTGCTCGTGTGTCGGACTGTCGGCAATGCCCCTGTCGGCCGCAGTGTTGCGCAGGCAGTACCCGACGTTATGGCCGTGCTCTCGTCGTCACACACGAGGACCCGATCGTCACCGCCTATCGAGCCCAGATGACAACACCCGAGGCGTATCGGCTGCGCCGGCTACGGGGTCAGGTGGCGGAGTTCACGAACGCATGGCTGAAGGAAAAGCTTGGCCTGCGTCGCTTTCATGTCCGCGGACTTGCTAAAGTCAGATCGGAGACCTTGTGGGCAGTGCTCACCTACAACTTGCAGCAATGGATCCGGCTCCGCTGGCGACCTCGATGGATATGCACGTGATGACGCGACAGGAAACAGTGAATTCGGTACATAAGATCTGTCGCAGCTAACCTCGCCAGCTGAATGGCACTCATTTTTCGCAGAGTCCAGGTACCGCTGCAGTATTCCCGCGTCGTCGAGCCGTTCTTGCCGGCAATAAATTCACAGCTTGAGAATAGTCGAGTGAGATACGGTGACACCCCGCTCCGCCATCATCTCGACGAGATCTCGATAGCTCAGCCGATACGTCAGGTACCAGCGCACGCATAACTCAATGGTTTCAGACTGGAATCTGCGACGCCGATAGATCGGATCGCGCACGATGGCTTTGGTCATTGGGCCTTCTCACAAAAGGCCGAATTCTAGGCGTTTCCCGCAATGCACCAGAACCCAAAAGTGCCACCATTTAGGGGTGGATGTATCGTAAGCGTCCGGTCTGGGC
>PKXS01000096.1 GCA_003132425.1 Gammaproteobacteria bacterium
GTCAACAATTCTCCGGCCGAGAGGGCGCGGAGCACCGGGTAAATGGTGCCTTCCTTGAATATCGATGTGCCGTCGTTGGCGCTGGCCAGCCGCTTGGCGATTTCATAGCCATAGAGATCTTCGTCCGACCGATCGAGCACGGCGAGCAGCACGAGCCCTACCAGGCCTCCGTTTAGCTCCTTTTGGAACTTTCGCGCGTTACTATCATCCATGAGCTAATACTATATAGCTACTAATACTATTTATCAACTAATATAATCTATTAAACATTAGGTCGGCTGCCGTACCAGCAAGTACTGGATTTGCACCCGAGGTCGGGCACACTAGGCGCCCCCTTACTTGGACGGACCGGAGCGAATCGAGATGTGCGGAATCGTCGGTGTGGTCTCGGAACGCAACGCGGTGCCCATCCTCATGGAGGGTCTGCGCCGCCTCGAGTACCGCGGCTACGATTCCGCGGGCCTCGCCGTGCTCAATGCCGATCACGTGCTCGCGCGGCTGCGCACCGTGGGCAAGGTGAAAATCCTCCAGGACGCGATCGACGCCGCGCCGATCGCCGGGGCGGTGGGCGTTGCGCACACGCGATGGGCCACTCATGGCGTTCCGACCAAGCGCAATGCTCATCCGCACGTTTCGCGCGACGGTATTGCGATCGTGCACAACGGAATCATCGAAAATCACGACGCGCTGCGCACCGATCTTGCGGCTCTGGGCTACAGCTTCACCTCGGAAACGGACACCGAGGTCGTTGCGCACCGCATCCACCATCATCTCGCGACATCTGCGGATCTGTTCGAAGCCGTGCGCAGGACGGTCGCTGAACTGCAGGGCGCCTATGCGCTTGCGGTACTGTCTGAGCGGGATCCCGACTGCATCGTGGTTGCGCGCGTCGGCTGTCCGGTGGTGATTGGACTCGGCATAGATGAGAATTTCGTCGCGTCCGATGTTGCCGCGCTGCTCCCCGTCACGCGACGTTTCATGTTCCTCGAAGAAGGCGATGTCGCCGAGATTCGCCGCAAATCCATCAAGATCGTGGATGCAGCCGGCAAGTCGGCGGCGCGCATTGCGCGCGACAGCGATCTGGCCGCGGACGCCGTCGAGCGCGGCCAGTACCGCCATTTCATGCTCAAGGAGATTCACGAGCAGCCGCGTGCGATTGCCCAAACGCTCGAGGAACGAGTCGCCGGCGGCAAATTGTTGGATGCCGCCTTCGGTCCGAGCGCGCAGCGGGTCTTCAAGAAGGTCAAGGCCGTGCACATCGCCGCCTGCGGCACGAGCTACCACGCAGCCATCGTGGCCAGCTACTTGATCGAACAGATCTGCCGGATCCCGGCGCGGGTCGAGATCGCGAGCGAGTATCGATATCGCAATCCCGTTGTCACTCCGGATACTCTGTTCGTCACCATATCGCAGTCCGGCGAAACCGCCGACACCCTGGCGGCGTTGCGCAACGCTCAGCAAGCGGGTTATCTCTCGACGCTCGCCATTTGTAATGTTGCCGAGAGTTCGATGGTGAGGGACTCGGAACTGGTGCTGCTGACCCGCGCCGGGCCGGAAATTGGGGTCGCCTCGACCAAGGCCTTTACGACGCAATTGACCGCGCTTGGCATGCTCATCGTCGCCCTGGCCAAACACCGGCTGCTGGATGCGGAGCAAGAGCGCGCGCTGATTTCCCAGCTGCTACAGCTGCCGCGCCTGGTCGATGAGACTCTAAAGCTGGATGCAACCATCCAGACTCTCGCCGAAGCCTTTGCGGATAAACGGCACGCACTGTTTCTCGGGCGCGGACCGCTCTATGCCATCGCACTGGAGGGCGCGCTGAAGCTCAAGGAGATCTCGTATATTCACGCGGAGGGTTACGCCGCCGCGGAGCTGAAGCACGGCCCGCTCGCGCTGGTCGACGAGGACATGCCGGTGGTTGCGGTGGCGCCGAACAACGAATTACTGGAGAAGCTGAAATCGAATCTGCAGGAAGTGCGTGCCCGAGGCGGAAACTTGTTCGTGTTCGCGGATCCCGCGACCGGAATGCAGAGCGCGGACGGCGTCACCGTGATTCAGATGCCGGCGCAAGTGAGCGCCCTCCAAGCACCGATCATCTACACGGTGCCCTTGCAACTGCTGGCGTACCACGTGGCGGTGCTCAAGGGGACCGACGTCGATCAGCCCCGGAATCTCGCCAAGAGCCTAACCGTCGAGTAGCTGAGGTGGGACGGAAGAGCATGACGGCTTTCGGCTCCGCGTACTTCCGCAAGTTCTATCTCAATCCGGCGACGCGCGTCACGACGCCTGCCGCAATGCAGGGCCGCGCGCGCCTGATCGCGGCAATCCTGGGTCATGCCTGCATACCGGTCCGCACTATTCTCGATGCAGGCTGCGGCATCGGTCTGCTGCGCAAGCCCTTTGCGCAAATCTACCCCAAGGCGCGCTATGTGGGTCTGGAGGCGAGCGACTATCTGTGCGCGAGGTACGGCTGGACGAAGGGATCGGTGATCGACTTCGCGCCGCGCACCTTGTGCGATCTTGTGGTCTGCTACGACGTTCTACAATACCTCGATGACGGCGAGGCCTCGCGCGCCATCGCCAACCTCGCTCGACTCACGCGAGCCGCGCTGTATGTCTCGGCGCTGACCCGCGAGGATTGGCTCGAGAATTGCGATCGCACTCGCACCGACCGCGCCGTGCATTTGCGATCCGGCGCCTGGTACCGGCGGCGGTTGGCGCGCCGATTCCGTTATCTCGGTTTCGGCGTTTGGCTGCGTAAGGACGTGACCGCGATACTCTGGGACCTGGAGCAGCCGTAGCCACAGCTTTACAGGTTCCCGAGCATCCAGCTCACCAGCGCCGCATGTACCGGCTCGCCCGCCCCCTCATCCGTGCGCTCATGATTGATCAATGACACCAAAATGTATGTTTTGCCGCTTCCCGCCGTTACGTAGCCTGCGACTCCACTGACGCCGTCCATGTGGCCTGTCTTCAAGCGGACCGCCCCCGCGGGGGTATCTTTCATGCGCGAGCGCAACGTCCCGTCCATGCCCGCCAGCGGCAAAGATGCGATGAATTCCGGCGCGAAACGGCTGTGATACGCCGTGTTCAGCAGCTGCGCCATTTCCAGCGCGGAAATGTGCGTGCTGCGCGACAGGCCGGAGCCGTTTTCTATGTCCACGTCCTGCAAGGCCAGCCCGCGCGCGCGGCTCCACTCGGCGAGCGCCGCAGTTCCCTTCTCGATGGTCGCCGGCGCGCCGAAGCGTTCCTCGCCGATCGTCAGCAACAGATGACGCGCCATCAAATTATTGCTGAATTTATTGGTCAGTCTCACGATCTCGCCCAAGCTCAATGAGTCGTAGCTCAAGTACAGCCGGGCATCCGCGGGCGCCGGCTCGATGCGCAGCTTGCCGCTGAATTCTCCGCCGAGTTCGCGCCACAGCGCGGCGAACGATCCGAATGCGTATTGCGCCGGCTTGAGCAGCACGCGCGTGAAGTCGCGTTCCGTGCAATGCGGCGACAGGGCGCCGCTGAACACGACCCGGTCCCAGCGCTCGGAGAGCACTTCAAAATCAACTCTGTCGGCGGCGGCAGTGCAGCGTCCGGGCGCGTATCGAATGTGGTTCTCGATGATGAGATTGGCCGGCGCGGGATCCGCAGTGATATCGATCTTGCGCGAATCGGGATTCGGCACGATCTTGAATTCAACGGATTGAAAATTGACCATCAACGCGTCCGGCAGCGCGTTGTAGGCGCGATTCGGCCGGCCATCGAAGGCTCCCGGATCTTCGGCCGGCAGCGAGAACGCGGCGTCGTCGATGACGACATCGCCGCGGATGCTCTTCAGGCCCTGGTCGCGCAGCTCGCGTGCGAAACCCCACCAACGCTCCAAGGTCATGTACGGATCGCCGCCGCCCTGCAGAATCAGATCCCCGTCCAACACGCCGTCCTTGAGGTCGCCGCGGATCAGGGCGCGCGTATGCCAGGTGTAGGCGGGCCCGAGCATATCCAGGCTGGCAAAAGTCGTGAGCAATTTGATGGTCGACGCCGGGCTGCGCGGCGTATCGGCGTTCTGACTGAGCAGAACGCGGCCGGTTTGCGGATCCAGGATGACGAAGCTGACGGCGCCGGCGGGCAAATGTTCCGCCGAGATCGTCTGCAGGACGGCGAGCGGCATGGCGAGCGGCGCATCGGCGAGCGCCGGGGCGCAAATCGGCGCCAACAGCGCCGCGGCGAACGCGAGCCTCTTCTGTAAAAGCAATCTCATCGTTCTACGTTAGCACAGCGCTTCTCAATTGAGCGGCAGCACGACGCGCCGCCATGCGCCGGAGCGCCATCGCAAATACAGCATTACCCCTAAACACAGGATGTAAGCCACTGCTGCGAACCATCCTCCGACCGCACCCAGTCCGAACTGCGGCAGCCAGCCGACCCAACCGGCCCCCGGCGCGAACGATAGGCTGTGGGCGAGAGGCACGAACAAGACCCACGACAGGGCAAGAACCATGACGGCCGGAAAGCGTACATCGCCGGCGCCGCGCAGACAGGAGCTGCTGCTGATATTCAGGCCGTCAAAGAGTTGATATCCGGCGGCAATCCACAGCAGCACGCAGCCCTTGGCCACGACGGCGGCGGATTGCGGATCGGAAGAGTTGGTAAAGAAGGGCAAAATCCAGCGCCCGGTCGCCGCCAACATCACGCCGATGACGCCCATGTAAAGCACCGCGATCAAAATGATTCCATTGCCGACCTTGTAGGCCCAATCACGCCGATCGGCGCCGATTGCCTGACCCACCAACGTCGTGCCGGCCATCGCAATGCCGACCGCCGGCATGTAGCAAAATGATGTCAGCACCATCACGAGCTGTGTCGCTGCGCCGTCGACGTTGCCCAGGCGCACTTGCATCAGTTGAAACAGCGCGAAGCCGAGGATATCCGCCGCGTACAACACACCCATCGGGAAGCCAAGATTGACCTGCCGCAGCAGCGCGCGCGGCTGCAGGCGAGTGGTCAGGTGGGAGCGATAACGGCGGCGGGTCGCCGGCCCCAGAAACCACGCCAGGGCCGCTAGCAATCCGACCAACTGCGCGGCGCCCGTCGCCCAAGCGGACCCGGCGACGCCCCAACCCAAGGTGAACATGAAAAACTGATTGAACAGGGCATTGACCGCCGCCACCCCTAGAGTGACCCGCAGCGTGATGGTCGGGCGGCCGACGCCGTTGAAGAAACCCAGCACGGACCACAACGCGATGCCGAGAGGAGCACCGAGCATCCGCGGCATCCAGTACTCGAGCGCCAGTGCTTGAGTTTCCCGCGGGATGCCGAAGGGGGAGAAAATCTGCGCGCCCGCCAGCGCGAGACCCGTAAACAGGGGCACCGTCAGCATCGAGGCCCACAACGCGGTCCAAGTCGCCTGTGAAGCACGGGCATAGCGGCGATTGCCGTACGCCTGGGCTACCAACGTTTGCACGGCCAATCCCACGCCGCCGAATAGCAGCACGAACACCAGAACCGGCCAGTACACTGCGCCCATGGCCGAGGTCGCGGCAGGAGATAAGCGCCCGATGAACCAAGTATCGGTCGAATTCAGGACCGCCTGCATCGCGCTGTTGAGCATGAAGGGGAACGCAAGCTTGCTCACGGCAAGATAATCAAGCCGCGGCCGGCCGCCGGAACTCAACACTTGTCCGGGCAATAGTTTCATGGGCGCATCCACGCGAGCTAGGATAAAGGAATGAAATCAAACATACGACGCAGCATCCGCGGCCCGTTTTTAGTCCACGATCTGGGGCGCGGCGCCTGGCGCCTGGCGGGTACCGTGCCGCCGAATATCGATATCCTCGTGCAAGGCGCGGCGGCCGATGATTCGCAAGTCTTGAGCCTCGAGAATTGCGCCGAACTGTGCGTCGAGTGGCAAGAAGCGGGCGTGAATTTGACCTGGCCGTCGGCGGCGGGGGACAGTTCCTTGAAGATGCGAAGCGCAATCATTCACGAACCGCAGGCGCGCCTCTACGAAGGCCTGCCGCTGGCGAGTTACGATGCCGCGGCAAGAGGATTTTGGCGGCGGATTTTTCGTATCATGCGGATTCCGGGCGGCCGGTATCTGCTGGGGTTCCTCGCGCGGCGCCATCGCTCGGGCGCTTGATTTCGCGACCTAAATCACAAGGCTGGGCATATATTGTCAACCGGCGGCCGCTCCCGCGGCGGGCAGTGCGTCGAAGTGCGAAGTTCGTCAAGGCTGCGACGCTCCGTTTACCGCACATTGAATCGTGAGCTCAAAACCGCAAATACCCTAGGATGGCCGCCGTGCTGGCTACCAAGTCCAACGCCGCCGAGAGACCGTCCGCGGACGGCTCGTTCGAGCCCTATGGCCGCTTGCTGCGGTTGCTGATGCCGAGCTTGCGCGGCGTCGTGCTGCACGATGGTTTTGGCAATCTGATTTGGGCCTCCGACGAATGGAATTTGTCGGAACACCCCGATGCGGTCAAGGATGCGATCGCAAACGCCTTGGCCGACTCCGCCGAGTTCTCCGGCGTCGTGCGAACTCTCGACGCGGACAGCGCCGTGTACTCTTTCGCCGTGCGCGGAGAGCACATTGAGTTGCTCGGCGTCATCAGTCTGATAGCCCGCCTGACCGGGGCGCGGACCGAGGCGCGTCCGTTGCAATACGTGCGGCAGCTGGTGCAGCCGGCGTTGGAGTGTCTGCGGCGAGAGCTCTCGTTGCGGACTAAACTAGGTTCTCGCGAGCGGGATCTGGATGTGCGCGAGCGCGATTTGGACCTTATGCTGGAAATGTCATCGCATAAATCGGCCTCCGCGAGCGATACCGATGAATTCGAACTCATCTTGAGAACCGGGCTCGAGCGCATGGGTTGCGCGCTGGCGGCGCTTTGGGTGCCCGACAAAAACATCGCACTGTCCCTGACCCGCAGCGGCCAACCCATGTCGGCCGAATCGCTGCAGCGTGCGCAACAGCATTTGATGGCGTGGATGCAGCTGCAGCAGCGCACCATCGTCGTCAATCATATATCGAAGATTGCGAGCGACGTGGCGGCGCCGTATAAAATTTTGGCCTGCCCGCTGCGGCATTCGTCGGAGCGGGTGATGGGCGTGCTTGCCTTGTTCAACCCGCCCAGCTGCGACGATTTCGATCTGCATCAAACGCGCATCGCCGAAGTGCTGGCGAAGAAAGCGACGATCATCATTCAGGCTCAATACGACCAGAGCACCGGCCTCATGACCCGGCATGCATTTGAACGGCAGGCCGCCGCACTGTTGTCGTCGATGGAGGCCTCCGCCACGCACAGCATTCTGTACCTCGACATCGACCGCCTGCATGTCATCAATGAAACCTTCGGCATGCACGTGGGCGATGACGTGATCGTGTGCGTCGCCGAATGCATGGCGAAAACGCTGCCGCCGGGCGCGCTATCGGCGCGCATCTCGGGAGATCGCCTGGCCGCCCTGATTCCGAATGCATCCATGGAATCGGCCGCCATCGTCGCCGAAAAAGTTCGTGCAGCCGCGGCCGCCATCGTGCCGCGCGCCGGGCATGGCTCCTTCGAAGTGTCCGCGAGCCTCGGCGTCGCTCCGATCATCCGCTCCGACAACCCGCTGGCGCATGCGCTGGCAACTGCGGAAATCGCCTGCAAAGCGGCCAAGGATCGCGGCCGCAATCGCGTCGAGGTGTTCCAGGATTCCGATCAAAGCATCATTAGGCGCCACACGGACATCTTGGTCATCGGCAAGCTGCGAGAGGCGCTCGACAACGACAGCTTCCGCCTCGACGCTCAGCCGATTCTGCCGCTGCGCGGCAATTACGGGCGTCCGCGCTTCGAATTGTTGATTCGTATGCTGGGCGAACGCGGCGAGATCATTCCGCCAGGCAAATTTCTCTCCGCTGCCGAGCGCTACCAGCTCATGCCCACGATCGACCGCTGGGTGGTGCGCCGTTCCTGCGAGCTGCTCGGCCAGCATAGCGCCTCGTTCGGCGAGGAGATTGCCCGCTTTGCCATCAATCTTTCCGGCCAGTCGCTGCAGGATGAAACATTTCTGGAGTTCGTGACCGATCAAATCAAGTTGAATAAGGTGCCTCCCGGCGTCCTTTGCTTTGAATTGACCGAAACCGCGACCATCGGCAATCTCAGCAAGGCGCAAGCGTTCATGCGCAGTCTTCAGGAATTGGGTTGCCAGTTCGCGCTCGACGATTTCGGCACGGGCGTCAGCTCACTGGCTTATTTGAAAGACCTGTCGGTGAATTATCTGAAGATCGACGGCAGCTTCGTGCGCGATGCGCTGATCAATTCGCGTTCCGAGTCGATGATCAAGGCGATCGCTCAGCTTGCCAAGGTCATGTGCATGGAAACCATCGCCGAATATGTGGAAACCGACGTGCTACGCGCGCGAATGACCGATCTCGGCGTCGACTATGGCCAAGGATTTGCTATGGGCAAGGCGCAGCCCCTGGAAGATCTGCTGAAGGAATTGGCCATCTACGAAGCCACGGTGAGCAGCTGGGCGGTGCCCTCGGAGAACCCCGGCGAACCGGCCCAGATGGTGCATTAGTCGGGTGAGACTTTCGTCGGACTAGAGGGCGTGCGATCGGCGTTTTGTTTTTCCGTTTTTGTTACATCCTTGCACGCTTTCTTCATCTTATCCTTGGGCATGCCACTCTCGCTGGCCTTTTGTTTCGCCATGCAGTCTTTCATCATCTGATGCTTCGTCATCGCGGGTTGACCCGGCGCATCGTCTGCGAACGATTGAACGCTGCAACACATCAGGCCTGCGAAAACGAGCGAAGCGACTAGGCGGCCCATAAATCATCTCCGGTTAGGAGCCGCCATATTGGCACTCACACGCGCAGCCGCAATCGTCTGCCACCATGCTGCGATGTGGGTGTTCTCCTACATACCCGCCTCAAACCGTGAAATGACCGCCGCGCACCATGGGCAAGCGGCGCACGCACCCAGGAATCGGGCGCTCGTGCAGCGCTTGCACGCAGCTCTGCGGCCTAGGGGGCGAGGCTGAATCGAATGCGAATGCGGACGCGCTGCGGCACCGGCTTGGCATCGCGCAGCATGGGTTGGTAACGCCACTGCGATAACGCGCTGATCGCCGCTTCTTCGAACACCCCTGGAGCGTTGGCCGCGTGAACCGCAATGTCCATGACCTCGCCGGTGGCGGCGACCGTGAAATCAAGCTCGACCCACCCTTGGACTTTATTCAGTTCGGCCTTTTGCGGATACTTGGGCTGCACGGACTTGAGCAGCGTCAAATCGCTTGCGCTGACGACATCGCTGAGGAACTTCTGCTTGGCCACGGCCCTGTCCAGATCCTGCAGCGCGGCGGTTGCATCCGGCGATGAAAATCCGATGGCAGTTGTTTCATCGAGCCAACTGCGCGCAGCCTCGAACTGCGCGAGCGCGAGCGCGCGGCGCGCTTTGGCGATCAGGCGCGCCCCGAGATCTTGCATGGCAGCGGCAAGACCGGTGTTCGCCGGGTCCAGACCACGCGCGGTCAGCAAGTAATACTTGGCGCTGTCGTTCGCCGGTTGGATCAAACGATCCTGCTGCAGCCGCTCGTTCGCCGTCTTAAGGAGTTGTTGCACCGAGTCCGTCTCGGCACTAAGCCGCGCGCTCTGCAGCAATTGCTGCACAACTTCAATGTTCGCCGGCGCGGCGATCCCATTGGCCGCCTCGAGCCTGGCAGCGGCGTTCGGGAAATCGCGGCGGTCGATGGCACCGCGGGCTTCAGTCAATAACCGCATTGCCAGAGACTGTTCGGTGTCTTGCGCGGCCGCGCTGCCCGCATCGTCCTTCGCTTCGCTCTTGGCCGCGCGAGCTTGTGCCGCTTTGATTTGCTCGCGTGATTTTGCGAGTTGCGCCGTCAGAAATGCGATGCGGCCGCTCTCGACGCCCGATTTGCGTGCCGTCTCGATGGCCCCCGCCGCTTCGTCAAGCCGCTCTTCCAACAATGCGTTTTCGGCCCGCGCCAGTAATCGCTCGCGCACCTCCGCGAGTCCGGCCCGGGCCGCGGCATCGAGGGGGTCGCGCGCCAGCTCTCGACCGTAAAGCTCAAGGGCGTTGTCCCCGCTGGGCTCGGTGAGCCGATTGGCGGTAAGCGCTGCGGCGGCCTGAGCGAGCAGGGGCGATAAGGCCGGCGGTGGCTTTACGATGACCGGCGCGCGCTGCGATGCGGAATCCTCCTGGGACTCGGGGTGTAGCGCCCATGTCACGGCCAGTATCAGGGCCAGAGCGCCGATGACGCCGCCGATCAGCAGTCCGCGCGTCGCCATTGTCGTGTGCGCGGCCGGCGGAGTCTGTGCCACGCGCCGGCGTTGCTCTTCGAACCTTTTGACCGCCGCATCGGCGAACAAACGCGCCCGAGCGGGGGACATGGGCTTGTGAATGAATCGATAGACGATGCCGGCGCTGATCAAGCCGGCAAGCGAGGTCTCGTCATCCCGATTGCCGGCAACCACCACGACCAGATCGGGAAATTGACGTTTAATTTGGCCGATGAACGGCGCTGCGCTCGCATGCAGCGCCGGCGCATCCAGTACCAAGATGCCGACCTCTCCCGCCACCAGGAGGTCGCCCACTTTGTCGGATGTGGGGACATGCCAAACTCGCCGCGTTTCACCGACGGCGTCCCGCATCGTTTGCAAGAATGGTTCGTCATCCGTGAGCACCACCAGCTCAACGATGTCGCTGGCGAGGCTGAACCTCAGCAGATCCAAGTCGCCGTCTTCCTCAGGAGCTAGCACCAGGTGATTTCTCGCTTTAGGGTCCCCAGGCGTCGATCATTCGCCCCGTGAGGTGCACTGCAACAGCGAACGGCGGCTCGGCAACGCTAGTGTTATTCCACGGGCGACGCTATACGATACGGAGTCTGTTACGGCAGACAATGTCTGTTGCAGTGCGTCAAGTTGTTTCTGTGACTGGGCACTCAATCCAGGGGCGGAAGCACCCATCGCGGGGAGAGCCTTGGACGATTCAATCGGCATTACGTCAAAACTGGCGTTAGACCAGCGTGTCGCACTGGAGCAGTTGCTGTTCTTCAATGTGAACCAGCATCGTGTGCGTCTGGGCATCCAGCAGTCCATCGAGACCTATGGGGCGCCTGAGATCTGCGAGCAGGACGGCGGACTGCGCATCCGCGTCGGCGATATCGACGGCGTGCAGACCCTTTATGCGGTATCGACGATCGGCCGGCTGTTGGGGGTGGCCGTGTTCGTGCGCTTGGCCCACGAGCGTTTCGTCGTTCTGCACCTTGGGGTGGAGCCTCATCTTAACGCGAGGCCGGACGTGAACACCCGGGTATTGCTTAAACTGATGCACGAAATTCGCAGGGCCGCCCGGCGGACGCGCGGCGTCGATCGTATCGAATTGGTCTACAAAGATCGCCATGCCGTGCACCTGCACGGGTGAATTCAAAGACCCACCATGGCCGATCCGATTGAAACGGTGCGCGGCAAGACCATAGCCATTCGCTTTGAGGCGAAGAAATGCATTCATTCGCGTCATTGTGTTCTCGACCGGCCCGATGTGTTCGTGCCGAATATTCCCGGCGAATGGATTCAACCCGATGAGGCTACCGCCGAAGAGATCGTCGAATTGGCCCACAACTGTCCATCCGGCGCCATTCAATTCGAACGGCTGGACGGCCGCACGAAGGAACAGGCGCCGCTCGTCAATGTGGTGCGCGTGCGGCAGAATGGGCCGCTCGCGGTCGGCGGAGCGAGCATCGGCATGCGCGCCACGCTGTGCCGCTGCGGGGCCTCGGCCAATAAGCCGTACTGCGGACGGCAGCCATGCGCGGATAGGGTTCAAGTCGGGCTGAGCTAATGCCCAGCGGTCCTGATCGGCGCAAACTCGTAGCCCAGCGGCACGCGGACGGCAAGCGGCGTTGCGCGTGGTGCCCTGCGGACCCCTTGTACATCGCCTATCACGATAGCGAGTGGGGAGTACCCCTGCACGACGACCGGCGGCTGTTCGAAATGCTGTGTCTGGAAGGTGCGCAAGCCGGCTTGAGCTGGATCACCATCCTGCGCAAGCGCGAATCCTATCGCGAGGCCTTCGACCATTTTGATGCGCAGATGATGGCGCGCTACGGCGCCGCAAAACGCGCGCGCCTGTTATCGAACCCCGGCATCGTCAGGAACCGGCTCAAGGTCGACGCCTTTATCGGCAACGCCAAGGCGTATTTGAAGATCCGCGAGCACCCGGGTTCATTCAATGATTACATTTGGCAGTTCACGGACGGCCGGGCACTGCGCCGCCGGCCGCTGCACTTGGGCGATGTTGCGCAATCCACGGCGCACAGCGACGCCATGAGCAAGGACCTCAAACAGAAGGGCTTCCGCTTCGTCGGCTCGACCATTTGCTACGCCTTCATGCAGGCGGTGGGAATCGTGGACGAGCATCAGCGGTATTGCTCGGCGGGCATGGACCAACTCAGCGTTCAATAGACGCCGCGGTTTGCCCGAAGAGAATCTTGCGCGATTCTTCGTCGACGGTGGGGCTGGTGCTGAATTCCGCGCCGCGCGCGTAAGCGCGTACGGTGGCCGGACGGGTCTTGATCACCTCGAACCAACGCTGCAGGTGCGGAAAATGACTCAAATCTTGGCCTTGCGCCTCGTGCGGCACCACCCAGGGATAGGCGGCCATATCCGCGATGCTATAGCCGCCGGCGACGAATTCGCGATCCGCGAGACGCTTATTCAATACGCCGTACAGGCGATTGGTCTCTTTGACGTAGCGTTCGATGGCGTAGTCGATCTTCTCGGGCGCGTAGCGCGCGAAATGGTGATTCTGACCAGCCATCGGACCCAAGCCGCCTACTTGCCAGAATAGCCACTCGGTGGCTTCGACCTTTTGGCGCGCGTCTCGGGGAATGAATAGCCCGGTCTTTTCGGCCAGATACAACAGAATCGCGCCGGATTCAAACACGGAAATCGGCGCGCCGCCGTCCAGCGGGTGGTGATCGACGATCGCCGGCATGCGATTGTTCGGGGAAATCGCCAGAAATTCCGGCCGAAATTGCTCACCCTTGCTGATGTTAACGGGCACTATCCGATACGGAAGCCCGGTCTCCTCAAGGAAGATCGTGATCTTGTGGCCGTTCGGCGTCGTCCAGTAGTGGAGATCGATCATCNNGCATGCGATTGTTCGGGGAAATTGCCAAGAATTCCGGCCTGAATTGTTCGCCCTTGCCGATGTTCACCGGGAGGATCCTATATGGCATGGCGGTTTCTTCCAGAAACATGGTTATCTTGTGGCCGTTGGGCGTGGGCCAATAATGCAAATCGATCATCGATGCTCCTCCGGAGGCTCAATCGCCATCCCATGTTCGCGCAAGATCGCTATGCACACATCCTCTTCGCGCGGCAGCGCGCGCATGTGCGCCAGCCGTGATCGGGCGCGGGCATTCTTCAACCACGGCAGCAGCGGGGTGTCGAATTGAGCCGCGGTCGACAAGCGCCATTCGAGTACTCGCCGACGCTCCGCGATCGCCCGCGCCTCTCGTCCATCGGGCGCCACCAGACGCTTTTCAATGCCCAAACCTGCCATCTGCGCGACGATCGTGTCCCCCCGCTGCATGGTCTTGGACAGCTTCAGACAGACTTCGCGCCGCTCCGTTCCCGCCGTGGATTCCCGGCAAGCCTCGATCAGCGGTGCAAAGGGCGGGATTATTTCACCGCCGGCGATGCCCATCAGCGTATTCAATCGCATCCAATCAGACTTCAGCACGTGCGGGGGCAATTCGTTCCCCGCGCGTTTGAGCGAATCGAACATCAGCACGACGATGCGGTTCCAATACAGATCGAAGCGCGCACCCTGAGCTATATCGGCAAGGACCCGATCGACTTCGATCGTATCCTTCCCCTTGTGCGCTTCCGCCANNGGTCGGCAGCCACGCGGCGCCGTTATCGGCGTCCACCCAGCGCAGAGTGGTCGCGGCATCGCGGAAATCGCAGGCGGGGGTACGGGCGCAGAGCTGCAAATGCAGCCAGCCGATGCCGGCGCTCTGCGGCGCCAACGCGCTGGCGCGGACGGNNTAGCGCCGCAGATTGCGCTTTGGTGGACACGTCCGATTTCGCCGGGCCAACGAAGCTCAGCGCGGCGGCCGTTGCCAACGAATCGGCATCGCCGCGCCCGATGAGGGTCTGCGCGACCTGTGTTCGCCACAGCTGAAATTTGTCGACCTCGACCGTCGAGGACATGCCTTGTGCGGCCGCGGATCCAAAGGCAATCGCGGAAGGTGCGGTTAACAGCGCCAGGACCTGCAGGCAACGCTTGACCATGCTCGACCGTTAAGTCCGCTACGGGCTCTTGGTGCGGCTGCCGCCGGCCGTAAGACCCGCGGTGATTGCCAGGCGCATGGCATCCTCTACCGAGATGTCGAGAGGTTGCAGGCGATCGCGCGGCAGATAAATGGTGTAGCCGCCGAAGGCGTAGCTCATGGGAAAATAAACGGTCACCCAGTCATGACCGCCGTGCACGTTCAACACCGTCGGCACATCCTCCCGGGTTACGAAGCCGATCGCATGAATATCCGCGAACCGGGCCAGCACTACCCGCTGCAAATCGCGCTTCTCGCCGCTGCCGGAGGGCAATAAGCTGACCACGTCGCGAAATCCGCCGTACAAGGTTTTGACGAACGGAATTCGGCCCAAAAAATCGTCCCAATACTTGAGGAGTATCTTTCCGGCGTAGGCGTTGACCAAGCTACCTACCATCAGCAACAGAAGAAACCCCGCGATCAGGCCCAAGCCGGGCCAATAATGCTCAGGGCTCACGATTTGCAGCGCGATC
Organism: Gammaproteobacteria bacterium; assembly: GCA_003132425.1. Taxonomy (GTDB): domain Bacteria; phylum Pseudomonadota; class Gammaproteobacteria; order Steroidobacterales; family Steroidobacteraceae; genus Bog-1198. The sequence goes on from PKXS01000096.1 coordinate 14,799, forward strand.
AACGCGCGCCGCAGCCACGCCTCCACCGTGTGCACCAACCACCAAATGACATAAATGGTTAATGCCAGAGGCAGCACGGTCACCAAGCCGCTCATCGTCAGCGTCAGGATCTTTCGCATAAGATTATCATCGCATGATCGGGCTCAGCGCGCCGTAACGGCGCAAAAGTTCGCTGCTGTCAGCTCGTATTCCGAGTTGAGCATGAGGCTCGCGTCGGTCGGATTCCACACATAGAACTGGGTGACGACCGCGGCGCCGCGCACGCGGGTGATGCTCAGCAAGCGGCTGTCGCGCCGGAATACCAGGGCATCGTCGGCCCGGCACGGCAGCGTTCCCTGTATCTGCGCCAGCGAGGGCGGCTCATGGACGGTGCCGTTGCGCCAATCGACCAGCACGACATGGGCGCAAGCGGCGCCGCAGCGCGTCAGCGCCGCGGTCACGTGTCCGGCAAAATTCGGGCCGCCGGCGAGGGCCTGCTGCACGCTCGCCCGTTCCTCCGGGGGCAGCGAGCTGTCGCCGAAATCGATCGCCGGGACCGCCGGAACATCGACGCGAGAGACGGGGTACTCGGAAAATCGCGGCGCGCTCAAGGGTTCCGTGTTTGCATTCGTCGCAATGCCGCGGATGTGGTCTATTTGGTCGGCAATGTCATCCGTCAGATACCAATCGTCGATCTTAACGGCGGCTCTCGATCCTTTGGAGTTCAACGTCACGGTGACCAGCGTGTGATCCGTGCAGTTGGCCTCCGTCTCATGCTCCAGGCAAAGGCTGTACTGGGTATAGGCTCCATAAATATTCGGCGCGCCCGGTTCGTTCGGCGCCAAGAATACCTGGTAGCGGCCCGGCGGCGCTTCGAGCCTGAAATTAGCCCGGCCCTCGGCAATTTGCACGGAACGGATGCGCGAGGTGTCCAGATCGTATGCGTAAGCCGTCATGGACGGCACCAACTGACTTGGAAATGTGACGGCGCCTTCGATGCTCCCCGCGACAGCGGTTACGCCTAAGGCCGGCAGCGCTATGGCCGCCACGCTCAAGCGCATGAGAAACTCGTACCGCAAGACAGCTATTCTCCCACAAGCCGCGAACTGACGCTCACCTCACATGGTAACGACGCACGATGACGCAAGCTACTACTCCAGATATCGCCCCTGTCGCTGCCGACGACGTGCCGCTCCTTTTGGCGCTGATCAAGGAGCTGGCCGAATTCGAAAAACTGCAGCAATACGTCATTGCCACGGAAGAGTCTCTGCGGCGCGCGTTGTTCGCGGATCGGCCCGGCGCCGAGGCAGTGATTGCCCGTCTCGCCGGCGAACCTGCCGGGTATGCGCTGTATTTTCATAATTTCTCGACATTCCTGGGCAAGCGCGGTTTGTATTTGGAGGATCTATTCGTGCGGCCGGCGTTTCGCGGCCGCGCCGTCGGCAGGTCGCTTTTGGCCTATGTGGCGAATCTCGCAACGCAGCGCGACTGCGCTAGATTCGAGTGGGCAGTCCTGGACTGGAATCGGCCGGCGCGCGAATTCTACGAGTCCCTCGGCGCGGTGGCGAATTCTGCCTGGATCAATTATCACATCACCGGAGAGGCGTTGCTGCGTTTGTCCAAGATCGGCAGCTAAGGGAGCGGAGCGGCACCGCTCAATAAGCTATTGCGGCGGGCTATCGCCCTGGCCGGATGCTCGAGGCAATACAAAGCGAACGCCGTGAAAATTCAGCACGACGCCATCGCGCCGGATGCGCTCAATGGTTGGGCCTTCCTCGAGCGTAGCGCCTTCATGGTATTTGCGCATATTGATGTAGACGAAGCGCTCGCTGGGCTTGGTCGCAAATACATGGACGTCGAGGTGCAATTCGGGCAGCGCCAAGGGGCCCGTTAAATTGACTTCGCTGATCGAGGGCAGCACTTCATCGGAATCGGATTTGCTGTCCTCGTTCGTGAGTACCGGATCCGGACGATGCAAGGCATGCGTTGCCGCGGCGGCAGGCGCGACGGGAATCTCGGGCGCGTACACCGGAGCATCCAGCGGACTGAAGTGCTCCGGCGCCGCCGAGGATGCGGCCACCGGCGGCCGCACCGCAACCGGCGCCGGCGCTGCCGAGGTGCCGCTGCGCGTCAAGACGAAGAGCAGCACCAGCAGATTGATTCCGAGCAGCGCGCCGAGCGCGATTGCCCAGACGGCGACGCGGGGCCGGCGCGATACGATCCCGGATTCAATCAGGCCCGGCGTCGTTTGCCGCTGCCGTTCGATTTCGGATTTCTTGAGCGCGTCGAGAATGAAGGACATAGCGGATCCTAACTGCCGCGCGAGGCGTTGGGCAGTAGCAGGGGTGAGCCGGGCTCGGCCAAGGCGGTGTCGAGCGCCACTTGAGTCTGCAAACCCGCTATTCCATCCACGTTGAGCCGATGCGCGCGTTGGAAATTTTGCACGGCGATCGCCAATTGCTCATCGTAAATATCGCCGTGTTCCGGGTCCGCCGCCGCGCCCCGCAGGGCATTCAAGCTGCGTCGCAGCCAACGCACTTCCTCGCCCTTCATCCCCAATGACAGCGGCCGGGTATGCAAGGTCTTGGGCTTCCAGACGACGGTGAATTCCCCGAACCAATCTCGCGACAGCTCATCGAGCGGTACGCGCTCGCTGTGCTCCCCCAAGTCAAGCGTGGCGGTCTTGTCATCCAACGCCGACAGCACGACTTGATACTTCTTCCCCGCCGCATCCGTCAGGGTCAAGATTGCCGGCCGGTTGAGCGCTCTGACCTGTGCCCAGGAACCGCGCTGATCCAGGCAGGAGAGGCCCGCCTTCGTCGCCTGCTCGCATGGGTTTTGGTCTTCCGCCATCGCACTCCCCCATAGCGACAGCAGCCGGCGAAAGGCGGCCGCCTCGCTGGTGTTGGCGCTATTGGCGGCAAGCAGCGCGTCGATCGAGACGGCGGGTGCGGGCGCCTTCGCGGGCGCCGCGGGGTGTGGTGCCGCGGCCGCAGTTCGAGCCGCCGGCGTCGGCGGATTGACAGGGGCGTACAACGGAGATGTCTGCTGCTGCCAGACTCGCCAGCCCACGAAGGCGGTGCCGGCGAGCGCTCCAATCGCCAGAGCGCCGGCGAACCATGCAAGCCACCGCGGCACGAAGCGCCGGCCGTAGACCTCGCCGGCTGCACGGCGCACCAGCGATGCGGTCACCGTTCGGGTCTCGCGGGTGTAGGCGCCGAGCAGGGCGCGATCGCAACTGACGTTGATTACGCGAGGAATACCCGACGATAAACGAAACACCTCGTTCAACGCGGCGCCCGTGAAGATTTCCCCGGAAGCGCCGGCGACGCGAAGTCGATGGCGTACGTAGCCCTGAGTTTCTTCCCGAGATAGCGGCTTCAGATGGTAGCGGCCCGTGATGCGCTGCGCCACCTGCCGCAACTCCGTGCGATCCAGCAATTCGCGCAGTTCGGGTTGACCGATCAGAATGATTTGCAACAGCTTCTGTGTCGGCGTTTCGAGATTGGTCAGAAGGCGGACTTGCTCGAGCACTTCGGCCGACAGGTTCTGCGCCTCGTCCACGATGACGATGATTCGCCGCCCCTGCGCGTGGGCCGACAGCAGACGCCGATTCAGCGCATCCACCATCGCTTTGACGCTGTCGCGATCGGAATCGCCGATGACGACTCCCAGCTCCTCGCAGATGGTGAGCAGGAACTCCACCGGCGTCACGCGCGGATTCAAGATGACGGCAACATCGGCATGGTGGGGCACGCGTGACAGGAGCGTCCGCACCACGGTGGTTTTGCCCGTGCCCACTTCTCCGGTCAGTTGGATGAAGCCGCCCGATTCGTTGATTCCGTACAGCAGGTGCGCCAAGGCTTCCGCGTGCCGCTCGCTCAAATACAGATAGCGCGGGTCCGGAGTAATCGCGAAGGGCTTTTCGCCGAGACCGAAGAAAGCGGTGTACATGGTTGCCTGGGATCATACCAAGCTCAGCCGTTTCGGGGTCCGTCCCCGCCCGGAGTCCGCCCCAGCAGGCTCGCTCGAGTCAATAGTTCCGATCCGAAGCGGCCGCGAATGCCGTCGACGGCTGCGTCCAGCCGCGACTCCTTGAGGGGGGCCTGCGAGAACAAATCCGCCTGCGGAGTCTGCAAATCGCCGACCCCGACGCCCAATAAGCGCACTGCGACACCGGCGCGAGCGGCCGACCAGTCATCGAACAAGCTTTGCGCGACGCTGGATACCACCGCGGTATCCTGGGTCGGCGGTTCGATGGCGTGTTGACGCGTGAAGGTCGTGAAATCTCCACGGCGGATCTTGACCGTCACGCGGCCTGCGGCCAGACCGTGGGCCCGCAGTCGCGAAGCGGTGCGGTCGGCCAAGCGCGCCAATTGCGTTCTCAGGACGGAAACCTCGCGAATGTCTTGTTCGAATGTTTCCTCGGCGCTGATCGACTGTTCTTCGCGATTCGGCTCCACGGGCCGGTCGTCTAGGCCCGAGGCCCGGTCACGCATCAATCGTGCGTGCTTACCGAATACTCGCCACAAGAGCTGATCGCTTGCCCGGCGCAGATCCCCGAAATTGTGAATGCCGGCGGCCTGCACGGCTGGCAAGGTCTTTTGACCGATGCCGAATAGTTTCTGAATCGGTAAACCGTCCAGCGTCGTTTGCACGTTGTCCGCGCCAATGCGGTACATCCCGTCCGGCTTGTTGAGATCCGAGGCTATCTTCGCCAACAGCTTGTTCGGCGCGATTCCCACCGATGCGGTAAGGCCGGTTCTGGAGCGAATACGGCGGCGAATCTCGCCGGCGATTGCTTCGGCATCGCCCAGCAGCTGCTGGCTCGCGGTCACGTCGAGAAACGCCTCGTCCAAGGACAAGCCTTCCACCAGCGGCGTGATTTCGTGAAAGATCTCGAAAACTTGGCCGGAAAGCTCTTTGTAGCGCGACATTCGAGGCTGAACGCATATCGCTCCGGGACAGCGGCGCAATGCCTCGCGCATCGGCATTGCAGAGCGCACGCCGTATCGACGCACCGCGTAGCTCGCCGCAGCGACCACCCCGCGTGCACCGGTGCCGCCGACGATCAGCGGCTGTCCCTTGAGCTCCGGCCGATCCCGCTCCTCCACGGAGGCATAAAATGCATCCATGTCCACATGCAGAATCGCCCGCATCGCCTATTTCGCGGGGGCCGGCGAGCTCGCGGCCAATGCCAACAGTAGACGATTCATGCGGATCTCTCCTTGAGTATGCCGACCGGCTTCCCATCTTACCGCTGCACCGCCGCCTCCACACCCAGTTCATGCGGCGCGAAATCATCGACATTGACAAGCGCGAGCACCTTGGCATCGTAATCGCGCAACGCGGCAGCTTCGCCGTCGCTGAGAATGCCGAATTGCAGGGCCTGCGTGATCTGCCCCGGAAGATCCAGCGCCGTCACCCGGCCGGTCTTTACGCCGTCGACGCGGATGCGCTTCTCGAGCGCTTCGGCGGCGCCCGACAACACCAGGGCTTCTTGCAATAGACCGAGCGGATTGCGCGGTTCCACGGTTTTATAGATGTACGCGCTTAGGCGCTCTCTTGCGTCGGTCGGGTTCATGATCAGATCGACGATCTGGCGGTCCAAGCGGTCGCTGGGCGCGAAATAGGTGAGTCCGCGCGGAAAGATGACCAAGCGCATGAACGCCGCCAACGGACGATTCGGAAAATTACGCAGAAATAAATGCAGTTGTTCCTGCGCTTGATAGAGCAGGCTGCGGCACGCCCATTCGACGAGCGGCAGATCCGTAAGCAGGCGTCCCTGGTTGTCGTGATGTTTCAGCACCATCGAAGCCAAGTACATTGATGAGAGCACATCGCCCAAGCGTGCCGATAAGCTCTCTTTTTTCTTCAGATAGCCGCCGAGCGCCAGCATGGCGACATCGGCCGCCAGGGCGAATGAAGCGCTGTAGCGGTTGATGTGCTGAAAATAGCGCTTCGTCGCTCCGGTCCGCGGCGACTTGGTGAAACGCGCGAACGTCAATGCCATGACGATCGAACGCGCGGCATTCGAGATGGCGAATCCCACGTGACCCATGAGCGCTTGGTCGAATTCGCGAACACCTTGATCGTGATTCGGATTGCGCGCCGCATTCATTTCCTTCAATACCCACGGGTGGCAGCGCACTGCGCCTTGGCCAAATATGATCAGACTGCGCGTCAGGATATTCGCGCCCTCGACCGTGATCGCAACCGGCACGACTTGGTAGCCGCGCCCCAGGTAATTATTGGGCCCCAGGCAAATGCCCTTGCCGCCGTGCACATCCATTGCGTCATTCGCGATCATGCGTCCGAGCTCGGTGGCGTGATACTTGAGCATGGCCGAAGGCACCGAGGGCTTCTCGCCGCCGTCAATGGCGCCGGCCGTAACGGAGCGCGCGGCATCGATGATGTAGGTGCGCGCCGCCATGCGCGCCAATACCTGTTCTATACCTTCGAATCGACCAATCGGCGCGTTGAACTGGCGGCGTATTTGCGCGTAGGCGCCCGAGGCGTACACCGCCGCTTTCGCGCCTCCGGCCGTATTCGAAGGCAGCGAGATGCAGCGGCCCACCGATAACTGTTCGACCAACATTCGCCATCCTTGGCCGGCCATCGCGAAACCGCCGATAATGGCGTCCATCGGAACGAACACATCGCGTCCCTGTATGGGCCCGTTCTGAAACGGGATGTTCAACGGGAAGTGGCGACGGCCGATGGCGACGCCCGGCGTATCGCGCGGAACCAGGGCGCAGGTGATCCCAAGGTCGGTCCGCTCCCCCATGAGTTTATCCGGATCGAATAGGCGAAAAGCCAGTCCGATCACCGTGGCGATCGGCGCGAGCGTGATGTATCGCTTCGAGAAGTTGAGCTTGATGCCGAGGACCTCCGATCCCTGCCACAGACCTTTGCAAATAACGCCGGTATCGGGAATCGAGGCCGCGTCGGAGCCGGCGCGCGGGCCGGTGAGGGCAAAACAAGGGACTTCATCGCCGCGCGCCAGCCGCGGCAAGTAGTGATTCTTTTGCGCCTCGGTGCCGTAATGCAAAAGAAGCTCGGCCGGCCCCAGGGAATTCGGCACGGCAATCGTCGAGGAGGCCGTGGCCGAGCGCGAGGCGATCTTTATCAGCACGCAGGAATGCGCGTATGCGGAAAATTCCAGTCCGCCGTACAACTTCGGAATGATCATGGCAAAGAAGCCTTGGGACTTGATGAAGTCCCACACCTGCGGGGGCATGTCGCCGCGTCGATGCGTGATATCCCAATCGTCGAGCATCGCGCACAGCTGCTCGCAAGGGCCGTCGAGAAACGCCCGCTCGGCGAGCGTGAGCGTCGGGGCCTTGGCCGACATCAATTTTTGCCAGTTCGGGCCGCCGGTGAACAACTCGCCGTCCCACCACACAGTGCCGGCATCCAAGGCTTCGCGCTCCGTCGCCGACATCGACGGCAGCAATCGGCGGTAATTCTTGAGAAACGGCCGGCTGATCAGGACGACGCGCCAAGGCCGGACATTGAGCAGGAGCAGGAGCGCGAGCGGAACGGACACGGTTATTTTCCACCAGTCCGCCGCAGCGCCGAAGACCCAGTAAGCCAGCAGAACGACGCCCAGCACGGCGGTCGCGGCCGCGAGGCTCGCCCGCCGGTAGGCGAGAATGAGAATGACACCCACGAATAACAGACACCAAACGAGAGCCGCGGCGGCGCCCGGCAACCAATTGTTCATGGATCTTTCCGCTTTGTTAGATCAAGTCTTTGACACCATCGCGCTCTTCCAACAGCTCGCGGTGCGTCGCCGCCATTTTTTCGCGGCTGAACTCATTGACGCTCAATCCTTGAACGATGCTGTACTCACCGCCCTTGCAGGTCACCGGATAGGAATAGATCACACCCGAAGGGATTCCGTAGCTGCCGTCGGAGGGAACCGCCATGCTGACCCAGTCGCCGGGCGGGGTGCCGAGCATCCAGTCGTGAACATGGTCCAACGCCGCCGCGGCCGCCGAAGCCGCCGAGGAGGTGCCGCGAGCTTTGATGATGGCGGCGCCGCGTTGCTGTACCGTCGGAATAAAAGTGTCCTTGAACCATCCCTGGTCGACCAGCGACAGCGCGGGCTTAAGTTGGACGGTCGCATGATGCAGATCCGGATATTGCGTCGCCGAATGATTGCCCCAGATGATGATTCTTTTCACGTCCGCGAGGGCGGCCCCCGTCTTTTCGCACAGCTGCGCCCGGCCCCGATTGTGATCCAGCCGAGTCATTGCCGTGAAACGGCCGGGCGCCAGCGACGGCGCATTGCGCTGTGCGATCAGAGAATTGGTGTTGGCCGGATTGCCGACCACCAGGACCCGCACGTCGCGGCTGGCGGCGGCGTCCAGAGCCTTGCCTTGCGCCGAAAAAATCTTGGCGTTCTCCAGCAACAGATCCTTGCGCTCCATGCCCGGGCCGCGGGGCCTCGCGCCGACCAGCATCGCAAAATGACAGTCCTCGAAAGCGATGTTGGCATCATGCGTTGCGGCGACCTTATTGAGCGTCGGAAAAGCGCAGTCGTTCAGTTCCATCACGACCCCTTGAACCGCGGCGTCGGCCGCAGGTATTTCCAAGAGATTCAGGTTGATCGGCTGATCGGCGCCGAGCATCTGACCCGATGCGACGCGAAACGCGAGCGCATAACCGATATTTCCGGCGGCGCCTGTGATAGTGACGGTGACTGGCTTCTTCATAACGAGCTCCCGGCGAAACAGCTTTGACTTAGTCGGCGGCGCCGATGTCGTAATGCGGATAGATGCGACGAAACCGGCGCAATTCCGCGTCCGCTTCGGCAACGCGGCCGCCGCGTCGCAGGGCGGCAATGTCGGCCAACCACGCTGCGGGTTCTCGCGAGCGCAGGGGACTTAAGTGGCTCGGAGGATCGCTGCTGTAGAGCTGGAATTCCTGGCTGAGCGGAGCGCTCTGCGGCAGCGCCGCGTGCGCGGCGGTACGCAGCACATGCGGCTTGTCGTCAGCGCGCTGAACCGTTTGCGGCCCGAATATGATGGCGAGCACCAGCGCGACCGACAGCAGCACGCTGGCGGCCAGCGCCAAGGGTGCGAGACACGGCGTCTTACCCTGCATCTCACGCGCCCGGCGGAGCACTTGCCGGTCAAGCGTGCGCGGCGGCGAAGGAGCCGGCTCGCGCCTATATTGCCGCGAAAGTTCACTGTCGCCGCGCAGGTACTCGTCCAGTTCGTCGGGTCTCATGTCGCACGCACGCTGTGCGGCTGCGCTGCGCGGATCGCTCTGGGAATCAGCGATTTCTTCAATTTGCGGATGGCGTAGCGTAGCCGGCTTTTGGCGGTTTCAATCGGCACGTCGGTGACTCGCGCGATCTCCTCGACGCACAGTCCAGTCTCCTCGTGCAGTAGAAATGCTTCCCGCTGCTCGGTGGGCAGCGCGGCCAGGGCCGCCAGCAATTCGGATTGCCGCTCGATGTACTCCGCGATCCGATCCGGTCTTTGATACTCCGGCACCTCGGCCGCCAGCATTTGCGAGTCCGCCTCGTCCGACCGAGTGTTGAATCGGCCGTTGTAATCGCGTCGGCGGGCATCGACCGCGCAGTTATGAGCAATATGAAACAAATAGGTCGCGAATTTTGCGCGCGGCTCATATCGCATTCGGGTTGCCACCACGCGCGACCAAACCTCCTGAAACAGATCCGACGCCGCGGCCGCATTGCGGACGTGCCGCAGCAAATAGCGGTAAAGGGGCCCCTTCTGGCGGGCGTACAACGCCTCAAATGCGCCAAGGTCTCCTTCCCGGTACCGCAGCATCAGCCCTGCATCGTCGTCGCGCGACTCCATGGACTCAAGCATACGTCAAGCCCGGAGTCGAACGAACCGCCGGGGCACCCCGTGAGGGGATATTGAGAGAAACGGGGCTGTTTAGCCCCCGGGTTGAGGTCGAACGAAAAAAAGATTGAAATAGTGCTTGCATGTAGCGGTGTTGTATATTACTATACCACCAAGTCACCGAAACACCTCGATGACAGCCGATCAAAGCACTCAATAGGAGACGGTCATGAAAACAGAAATCTCGACAAAGCTCGCAGCCCTTGGGGCCGCCCTGGTAATGAATTCAGCCATCATCGGCGGTGTGGCCTACTTGTTCAGCGCGCAGCTGCACCAGGCCGCGCCGGTGACCTCGCTGGTTTCGGCCGCAGGACAGGCAGCGGTTAAGTCGGCCTAAGCGTTCCGAATCGACCACAGCGTTCTGCTAGATTAGCGTGCTACATGGCCCCCACACACGGGGGCCCGCACCGCGAGAAGGGAATGGACCCGAATTGGAATGACAACCAACCCATCTATCGCCAACTGCGCGATCGAATGGTTGCCCTCATTCTCGAGGGTGCGCTTAAGGAAGGCGATCCGTTGCCTTCCGTTCGTGCGGTCGCCGCCGACTACCGGCTGAATCCGCTAACCGTACTGAAGGGCTATCAGCAGTTGGTCGACGAACACCTGGTCGAAAAACGCCGCGGCCGCGGCATGTATGTGAGTGAAGGTGCGCGGCGATTGTTGCTTGCCGGCGAACGCGATCGGTTCCTGAACGAGGAGTGGCCGCAGATTCTGGCGGTCATTCACCGGCTGGGATTCTCCGCCCAGGAATTGTTCGCGCAAACACCTGCGCTTACCCACCCCGCACCACCGCCCCGCGGCGGTGATGCCAAAGACTAATGAGCCCTATATGCCAGCGCTTATCGAAGCCCGCGATCTGACAAAAAAATATGGGGCGCATATTGCGCTCGATCGCGCCAATCTCACCATCGAGACCGGCCGCATCGTCGGTCTGATCGGGCCGAACGGCGCCGGCAAGACCAGCGCGCTGCGCGCCATCCTCGGGCTAACCGCTTATGAGGGCCGCCTGCAAGTCCTGGGCCGCGAACCCTTCCGCGATCGCGCCGACCTGATGAACGATGCCTGCTTCATCGCCGACGTGGCGGTGCTGCCGCCGTGGCTGCGAGTCGACCAGGCAATCGACTTTGTCGCCGCCATGCATCCGCGATTTCGCCGCGACCGCGCCATGGGATTCCTCGCCAAGACGCAGGTCACCGGCGAGCGCCGCATCCGCGAATTGTCGAAGGGCCTGAAGACCCAGGTACACCTGGCGCTGACCATGGGCATCGACGCCAGACTATTGGTGCTCGACGAACCCACGCTGGGCCTCGATATTTTGGCGCGGCGCAGCTTCTACGACGCGTTGGTGGACGACTACATGGACGAAACCCGGACCATTTTGATCACGACGCATCAAGTGGAGGAGGTGGAGAACCTATTGACCGACGTGATCTTCATAGACAGGGGTCATATCGTTCTCGACTGCTCGGTGGAACAGATCGCGGCTCGGTACGCAGCCGTCGCCGTTTCAACGGATCAGATCGAGGCGGCGCGCGCCGAGCGGCCATTCTTCGAGCGCCGAACGCTGGGCAAGACACTGCTGTATTTCGAGCGGCCGAATTTGGACAAACTCGCAGGCTTGGGCGAAGTGCACACGCCGAGCATCTCCGACTTGTTCGTCGCCAAACTCTCCGGGGGTGCCCCATGAACCATTATTTCTGGCTGATGAAACGCGAATTTTGGGAGAATCGGGCGATCTGGGCGGTGCCAGCGATCATCGGCGGACTGTTGCTCCTGGCGGCGCTGTTCGGCCGAATCGATACCGTCAATTTGACCACGGCGGCTTTGACCACGCCGGCGCAGACCCGAATCGTCGGCTGGGCGGTTCTGTTCGCGCTCAGCGGCACGTTCTTCGTCGTCATGTCGATCTATTCCACCTGGTACTTGCTGGACTGCCTGTATGCGGATCGAAAGGATCGCAGCGTGCTGTTCTGGAAATCGCTGCCCTTATCGGATACCGCCACCGTGCTGTCCAAATTGGTCACCGCAGTAATCGTCATTCCGTTGGTGTACTTCGTGGCCGCCGATTTCACGACCATCCTGATCGCATTCATTCTATCGGTGCGCGCGAGTTCGGCTCTCGGCGGCGCCCTATGGCACGCCGAGTTGTGGCTGCAACTGCAGGCGCTGTGGCTTTACGTGATCGTCACCACCGCCATTTGGTACTTGCCGGTCGCCGGCTGGCTTCTGGTGATCTCCGCCTGGGCGCGGCGCGCCGTCATGTTGTGGGCCATTCTGCCGCCTCTTGCCTTGTACTTGGCCGAGCGGTGGTTCCTCGGCAGCCACATGGTCGGCACCCAGCTCAATACGCGACTCTGGGGCTACTTGCCGCTGGCGTTTCATACGGCTCCGGACAGCACGCATTGGGCGACGACGGTGTTCGACAATGACCGGATCACGGCGCCGTCCAACCTGTGGGTATTGCTCAATCCGGGTTCATTCCTGTCGAGTCCGCAAACCTGGATCGGCGCGGCAATCGGCATCGCGTTCATCATCGGCGCCGTCCAGCTGCGCCTGCGGCGCACCGAAATTTAGCGGGACGATGGCATAATGGCGCTGAGCCGACCCCGTTATGTAAGGAGCGCTGGATGTACAAGACCAAGATAGATCTTTCGGAGAAAGTCCGCCGAAATGTCAACGCCATTCTCAATGATCGCCTGGCCGATGCCATAGATTTGCAGAGCCAAGTCAAACAAGCACACTGGAACGTCAAGGGGCCTCACTTCATCGCCCTACACGAGCTGTTCGATAAGATTTCAGATCTCGTGCTCGGACAAATCGACGACATCGCCGAGCGAGTGACGAGCTTGGGCGGCACCGCCGAGGGCACGGTGGCCGTGGCTGCTAAGCGCAGCAAATTGAAGAACTACCCTCTGAGCATTACCGCCGGGAAGGATCATTTATATTATTTGTCGACGCAATTATCGGTATTCGGCAAAGCCGTGCGCTCGACGATAGAAGACACCGCTAAACTGGGTGATGCGGATACTGCGGATTTGTTCACCGCGATTTCCCGCGACGTCGACAAATACCTCTGGTTCCTCGAGGCGCATTTACAAGATAAGGCCTGATGAACGGCCCCGCCGGCCTCTAGCAGCCCCTTAACCTAGAAGATGGGAAAAATAACTGTTGTGGAGCCGATTCATCGGGTCGGTCCGTTGCCGCAGCGCGCGAAACAGTTTAGCGCGGTCGCCAAAGGCCTTCGCGACGTGCTCGGGCTGCAAGGCGCGTGTTTGATTGAAGGTGGGGGTTCCGCCGAGCCCGGACGCAAAATCGTTGAAATCGATTAGGAAATCGTCCCAGCCCTTATCTCCGGTCGAGGAGGGCTCCAAGGTAAACATGGGGCCCGAGTAACTCACGCTGAATAGAGATCCTCTGTCCTGGTGCAGACGGCTGGCGCCGTTCACCACGTTGCAACGATAGCGATGTTCCTTGAAATAGGCCTTGCAGAAAGCGAAATATTCGCCGAGCAGCCTTGGAAAGTCGGCCTGAGGGAATGCCCATAGACTGTAGGTGTAGCGCGACTTCCACGCTTCCTGGGGCAAGTCGCGCATCAACTCGTGCGCATATAGGACCACGCCGCGCGCGGCGCGATCCAGTGTCGCGCGCAAAGCGCGCTGCACGCCTGAAACCACCGCGGTACGCAAGCCGGGCGCGGACAGCACGCTGCCGACGGTGGAGCCGAAGGCGGGCAACACATTGCGCATCACGGAATTGCGGATTTGCCACATTCCGGAGCGGCTGGCGCCCATCGCTTCATCGAGGGTGCGCCGCTCCACCGTGACGCGATCGTTGAAGGGGGAGATATGCAATCTCAAGGCACCCGGGGCCTCGATGATGGCCGCGAAGCGGGCCGCGAATTCCTTGAGCGATAGATCCTGGTATTCCATTTTTACGGGCGTCAGGGGCCGCACGCGGAGCACGATTTCGTGCACCAAGCCCAATAGGCCGAAACTCGATTTTAGTACGCGCATCAAGTCACGGTTGCGCTCCGTCACGGTCATCTGCTTGCCTTGCGGCGTGATCAGCTTCAGTTCCGTCACGCAAGAGGACATCTGCGCGACGCCCACCGTATGCGATGCCTGCGGAAGTGTGGCGACGGCCAGGGCGCCCAGCGAAATTTGGCCGATTTCGGGCGTCAGCGGCAGCTCGAGGCCGCGTTCGGTCAGCGCCCGCACCAAAGTGCCGACACGCACTCCGGCTTGCGCGCGAACCGTGTTTTCGCCGAACTCCAGAATTTTGTCGAGCGTGCCCATGTCGATCGTGGTTCCGCCGTCGCCGCCCACGCAGCGTGTCTGCGAATAATCCGCGCCGACGGCGCGAACCGGCGTCGGGTAGGTCTTGGGCTTGCCCAGGATGGCCGGTATGTCTTCGACATTCTTTGGCTGCAGCACGATCCGCGGCCGTCGATATAGACCCGAGGCGTCCGCGCCGGGCGTACGAGGAGTGACTTTGAGAACCATATGCTTCCCCCCGGAAGACTTGAACACAAGCTCAGATGCCTGCTGTCGGGGGTACAAAACCTTGAGGTTCGTTGCGCATACGCGCAAGAGGTGCACTGGCGACCCCGCTATCGTCAGGCTTCCAAAAGAAGCCCCTTAGACCGGTGGTTTTGCGTCCCCACCTTTCGGCGGGTTTGCCCTTAAACAGCCCCCCTACTATGCGAGAAAGCGGCCGCGCTGTAAAGGGGTGTTTTTAGCCCATCAGGAGCAGGGTTTCAGCGTGTTCCACGGCCTCCGGGGTCCCGCACACGACCACCACGTCGCCCTCTTTGAAGACTGTATCCGGGCTGGGCTCGCGGCCCACGATGCCGTCGCGGCGCACCGCGCTGACGGCGGCCACCGACCCACGGCCTAAAAGCTCGGCGATGCTTCTGCCGACGGCCCAGGCGTGCGGCGGCAGTATGACGCTGTGCAATTCCTCGCGAAATGCGTGGGTTTCATCCAAATGTTCGGCGCCTGCGGCTCTGAAGTACTGCCGCAGCATGCTGTAGCGGCCGCTGCGGATGTCGTTGACCGTTCGAATGACGCGAGACACGGGCAATTTCAGCAACAGCAATAGGTGAGACAGCAGCATCAAGCTGGCTTCGAAGGTTTCCGGCACCACTTCGGTGGCTCCCGCCGCCTGCAATTGCTCGAGCTTGGTGTCGTCCTGCGTCCGCACCAATATGGGCACGTCGGCGCGCAATTCGCGCACCGCGCGCAATATTCTCAACGCCACCTCAGGGCCGGCGAAGGTGATCACCACGCAGCTCGCGTGCGCGACTCCCACGTTTTGCAATACCTCGACCTGCCCCGCGTCACCGTATATGACGGGATCGCCCGCCTGCCGGCCGAGGCGAATACGGTACGGATCGAGATCAAGCGCAATGAATTCGAAGCCCGTTTGCTCGAGCACGCGCGCGATGTTCTGCCCCACCCGGCCGAAACCGCAAATCACCACGTGATCGCGCTCCGCAACCGCGAGAGTCGCGCGACTCTCGCGCATCGCCTCGGTGTGCGGCGGACCGGATTCGCTCAACAGGGCGCGCGTAATGCGGCGATTATGCCGTATCAGAAAGGGCGAGAGCACCATGCTCAGCACGGTGGCCGCGAGCAGCGGCTGCACCACCGCCGGATCGAGCAATTCGCGTCTCAGCAAAAGGGTCAATAGCGCAAACCCGAATTCCCCGCCTTGCGCCACCACCACGCCGGTGCGCAATGATTTAAACCAGCTCTTGGTTGCCGGTTCCGCGACCAGGGTGACGATCGCCGCTTTCAGCACCAGCATTCCCGCGAGTATGGCGGTGACCAACGGCAAGTGCCGCAGCAGCAACTGAACGTCGAGCAGCATGCCGACCGTTATGAAAAACAGGCCGAGCAAAACTTCGCGATAGGAACGAATCGTCGCCTCGACTTGGTGACGAAATTCGGTTTCCGCCAGCATCATTCCCGCTAAAAATGCGCCGAGCGCCAGCGATAGGCCGACGGCATGGGTCGCCCACGAGGAGGCCAGGACCGCCAGCAAAACCGCCAGGGAAAACAATTCCGCGGAGCGCACCGAGGCAATGACGACGAACAATGGCCGCAACAGCCAGCGCCCGGCGGCCAATACCAAGAGCAATGCCAGAGCGGCTGCGCCGATGGCGCCGATGATATGCCTTGCATCGGCGCCGCGGCCACCGGAGCTCAATACCGATACCAGAGCGAGCAGCAGCGGAAAGCTCAGATCCTGAAACAGACAAATCGCCACCGCGAGGCGGCCATGCGTCCGATTGTTCTCCGACTGTTCCGTGAGCTGCGAAATGATGATGGCCGTGGAGGACATTGCGACGGCGCCGCCGACCACCACGGCCACCGCGGGAGCGACATCGAATAGCACGATGGCCGCCGCGGCCACAAAGCCCGTCGTTATCAGGACCTGCGCGCCGCCGACGCCGAGAACCTCCCAACGCATGGCCACCAAGCGCGGCAGGGAAAACTCCAGCCCCAGAGTGAATACCAGGAATACCACGCCGAAATCCGCCAGCAGCCGAGTCGTATCGTTATCCACGGCCAGAGCGAGCGCGTGCGGGCCGAGCAGCATGCCCACGGCGAGATATCCAAGAATCGCCGGCAGTGCAAGCTTGCGCACTCCCGCGACCACGCACACGGAAGCTGTCAGCAGGATCAATATCTGCAGCAGAGGATCGTTGTGCATACCCATGCCTGCTAGCATATAACCATGAAGCTTTCGTTGGAGGGAGAAGGCGGCAATTGGCAGCTGCACTTGACCGGCGATTGGTCGTTGCCTGCGACGGCGCAGATCCAAGAACAGCTTAGGTCGCTGCCCGCGACGCTTAGCGGCACAGTGGTCTGCGATTGGTCGCGCGCCGAGGCGCCGGGGATCGGTCCGGTCTGGGCATTATTGAGGCGATTGGCCGAATTCGCCGCCGGCCCCTTGGACGTGCGTCACGTCGGCAATCCGCCCCACACGTTGGAATTGCTGCGCAGACTGCAGGCCGACCGGCACGCCCTGTGTGGCCCGCCGCAGCCGGCGCCGCCGGATATAGAAGAGGTTGTCGGCAGGCTGGGACGTTGGGTCGTCCTGCAGGGCACCGAAGCGCGCGCCGTGGTCGGCTTCTTCGGACGCATCGTGACGGTTATCCGGGAGATATTCTCCCGGCCGCGCGCGCTGCGTGGATCGTCGCTGGCGCGGCATCTCTACGAGACCGGCGTGACCGCCATCCCCATCGTGTCGCTCATCGCCTTTTTGATCAGCGTGATCGTCGCTTATTTGGGGGCGCAGCAGCTTTCGCGTTTCGGCGCCGATATTTTTGTAGTCGATCTGGTCACCATATCCGTATTGCGGGAAATGGGGGTGTTGCTGACCGCCGTCATCGTCGCCGGCCGATCCGGGAGCGCGTTCGCGGCCGAGATCGGCGTGATGCAGCTCAACGAAGAAACGGACGCGCTGCGCGCCATGGGCATGAATCCGATCGAATTGCTGGTCCTGCCAAGAGTCCTCGCGCTCGTCATCGCGTTGCCGCTGTTGACCGTCATCGCCGATGCCATGGGGCTTGCCGGCGGCGGACTGTTGTCGCTGCTCAACCTTCACATCCCGTTGCCGCAATTCACCAGCCGCCTGCGCGAATCGCTCTCGGCCACGACCTTTTGGGCAGGCCTGATCAAAGCACCGGTGTTTGCGCTGCTGATCGGCATGGTGGGGACTTACCGCGGCATGCAGGTGCGCGAATCGGCGCGTGAACTCGGCCGTTTGACCACCGTGGCGGTGGTGGAATCCATTTTCCTCGTCATTCTCGCGGACGCGCTGTTCGCGATCTTATTCGTGCAAATAGACTTCTGATGGCCGACTCGCCCGTCAGTCCGGTGATTCGCGTTCGAGGTCTGGTGAATCGCTTCGGCAAGCAAGTAGTTCATGACGGACTCGATTTGGAAGTGCAGCCGAACGAGATATTCGGCATTGTCGGCGGATCCGGAACCGGCAAATCGGTGTTGCTTCGCACGCTGTTGGGATTGAAGCACCCGGACGCCGGCACGGTCGAGCTATACGGCAGGGATATCCGGCATCTATCGCGAGCCGAACGTGTCTCCCTGGTGCGCAGCTACGGCGTGACGTTCCAGAACGGCGCCTTGATCAGTTCATTGAACGTCGCGCAGAACATCCAGCTGCCGCTGCGCGAGCATTTCTATTCCATGACGGAGGAGACTCTTGCATCGCTTGCCGAATTGGGGTTGTCGATGGTAGGGCTGCCCGCGGACACCGCCGCGAAATTCCCGGCGCAGTTATCCGGCGGCATGGTCAAGCGCGCCGCTTTGGCTCGCGCACTGAGTCTGGAGCCGAAGCTGCTGTTTCTCGACGAACCGACTTCGGGGCTCGATCCGATTTCCGCCGCAGCCTTCGATGAGCTACTGTTGTATCTTCATTCGCAGCTGCGGTTGACGGTAGTCATGATCACCCACGACCTGGATACCCTGTTTCGCACGTGCAGCCGCGTCGGCGTAATCGTCGGCGGGCGCATGACCACCGACTCGCTCGAGAGCCTGTTGCAGAATCGGCAACCGTGGATACACGAGTATTTTCACGGACCAAGGGCGCGCGCCGCGTACAAGGATGAACGTGGATAGGGATCCGAATTACGTTGCCGTCGGCGCGTTCGTGCTGCTGGTCATCGCAATGGCCGTATCCTTTGTATATTGGTACACGAATCAGCAAGACAAGCGAACCTACCAGCGCTACGAAATCTACTTCACGGGCTCCGTCAGCGGGCTGAGCGCGGGTAGTCCGATCCGCTACCTGGGCGTCGATGTGGGGAAGGTCAGACGCATCATGCTCGATCCGGAACAACGTAAGCGAGTACTTGTCATTGCCGATATCGAATCGTCGGCGCCGATCGACAGCGGCACCTTGGCCGCATTGAGCTTGCAAGGCATCACGGGCCTGCTGTTCATCGATCTAGAGGAGGATAAGCAGGCGGTGGCGGCGGGTACGCTCGCACAAGGACTGAATTATCCCGTCATTCGATCCGCACCCTCGGATTTCGACGTGTTGCTGAGCAGTCTACCGACATTGGCCGATCACATCATTGCAATGGTGGACCACTTCAATCAGATCTTCAGCGCCGAGAATATTCGTGCCTTTAATGTCACGCTCGACAATGCGCGGCGGGCGAGCGAGCGCTTGCCCAACACGGTACGCGATGCGCAGGAATTGGTCGCCGAGATGCGCGCGGCTTCGCGCGAGGTGCAGGAAGCCGCCTCCGACATACATGGAATCGCCACGGACGCGGCACCCGCCGTCAAGCAGTCTCTCGCCAATGTTCAGCATGTCACGGAAAGACTTTCCAGCACCGCGGACCGCTTGGATCGCTTTCTAGCCGACAATGAGGCCGGTATTTCGCACTTCACGAATCAGGGCCTACCGGAATTCGAACGGCTGCTGCACGAGAGTCGTGATGCTGCCCGGGATTTCCGCGACCTGTCCCGCTCGCTGAAACAAAACCCCTCGCAGCTGATTTATGAGTCCACCTATCGCGGTATCGAGGTGCCCAGATGAGCCGCCTGCTGGCATTGACCTGCACGCTCGCCTTGGCAGCCTGCACCGGCACCTTGTTCAAGGACCGGGCGGTGCCGCCGTCCGTCTATCTGCTCTCGGCGACTGCGGGGACGCCGGGTCCGAGCATACCGGCCGATCTCGCGGTTCTGAAGCCCCGCGTGCGCGTGGGTCTCGATACGGACCGCGTTGCGGCGTTATATCCGGATCGGCGTTTGGATTATTTCGCCGGCGCGCGCTGGAGCGGACCGCTCGACGAAGTCGTTCATGACCTGGCGGTGCAGATGTTTCGCACTCACGCAAATTTTCGCAACGTCAGCGCCGACCGGTCGGTCTTTGCGAATGGATATTGGTTGGAAATCGACGTGCTGGATTTTCAGGCCGAATACTTGTCCGCCGACACCGCGCCAACCGTCCACGTGCATCTCTCCGGTCGAATCGGCACTTCCGCCAGTCGCCGCGCGCTAAGCCAGTTCGAGGCCAGTTCACGCCAAGCTGCCGCGGACAATCGCTTGACCGCGATTATCGCAGCGTATGAACAAGCAGCGGATGCAGCTCTTGCCGACATCGTTTCCGATGCAACCGCGGCGCTCGACAAGGGATTGGAACGCCAATAGATCGTCAGCCTGTCGCGGTCGGCCGTAGCGACACGGGGCCGCACAAGGCGGCATGGTATGCAGGCCCGCCAACCTGGCTGGAGAGAATCGCGAGGATTTTCCTTGCCTCCATGGCATCGCCGAACAGTCGTCCTTGCGCAAAATAGCAACCGTGTTTGCGCAAAAACTCGAGCTGTTCGCTCACCTCCACTCCCTCCGCAATGACCTCGAGATCGAGGCTCTTGCCCATGTCGATAATGGTGCGAACGATGGCTGCATCGTTCGAATCCACCGCCACGTCGCGAACGAAGGACTGATCGATTTTCAGCGTGCCTATCGGAAACTGCTGCAGGGCGGACAGGGAGGAGTATCCCGTGCCGAAGTCATCGATGGCCAGGTGCAATCCCATGGCGTACAGCTCGTTCAGAAGGCCAATGGTCCGTTTTGGATCGGTCATCAACGTGGTTTCCGTGACCTCCAGTTCGAAACACGTCGGCGAAACCGCGTGCTTGCGGAATACCCCCCGGCATCGCGCGATGAAGCTTGCCTGCTTCAACTGCCGCAGCGAGAGATTAATGGCGATACGGCCCGGTTCCGGCACCGTTTTCTGCCACTCGCGATAGTCGGAGCAGACACGGTTCAATACCCATTCGCCGATGTCCAAAATGAGGCTGGTCTCCTCGGCCAGGGGAATAAAGTGCGAAGGCGAAATATCGCCATGGCCCGGCAAGCGCCAGCGCAATAAGGCTTCCGCGCCCACCACTCGGCCGTCGCGCAGGTCCACCTTGGATTGATACAGAATCACCAATTCGTCGCGCTCCAGCGCGCGCCGTAACTTGCTCTTCAGCATCAAGCGCTCGACCGCCGCGGCATTCATTTCGGGAACGTAGAACGCGCTGGAATTGCCGCCGTTCTGCTTGGAGTGATACATCGCCGCGTCGGCATTGCGGATTAGATCGATCACGTTCTCGGCGTCGTAGGGGCAGATCGCAACGCCGACGCTGGCGGTCAAATAAACCTCTTGCTGGTTGACGTAGAAGGTTCGGCTGATCTCATCGAGCAGGGTACGGGCCAGGGCGCCCAAGCTGGCGCGGTTGTCGATATCGACCGGCAAGTCGTCGATAAATATGGCGAATTCATCGCCCGCCAGCCGGCCGATGACCGTGTCCTTGCTCAAGTTTCGGGTAAGCCGCTCGCTCAAAATCTCCAGCGTGCGATCGCCCGCGGAGTGACCGAAGGTATCGTTGACCTCTTTGAATCGATCCAAATCCAGATACAGCAGCGCCAGACCGCGCTGATTGCGCCGCGATCGCGCGATCGCCTGCTGCAGCAAATGCTGGAATTGCATTCGATTCGGCATTTTGGTCAACGTGTCGTAGCGCGCCAAGTAGCGGATGCGCCGCTCGGCGCGCTTGCGCTCGGTTATATTGCGCGCGACGTAGATGTTGCCCTGGAATTGCGGGTCGTCGGTGGTAATCGTCGAGCTCGCCATGGAAACCGGAATGGTCTGCCCGCTGGCCGTGCGCAGCACCGTTTCGCGCGCTTCCGGCGCGGCACTCGATAAATCGAATGCGCTGCGATGCGCATCGTCGATGAAACTCACCAACGGCTTGGTCAGCAAATCCACCTCGCCGTAGCCCAACAGCCGCTGTGCGGCCTCGTTGCAACTTTTCACGATGCCATCGGGCGAGGTCACCAGCACCGCATCGCTCAGGCTGTTGAGCACCGTATTGAGGTAGTTCTTGGTGATCGTGGTTTCCGCCAATTTTTGGCGCATGCGCTCGAGCGCTCGTTGCAACTCGCCCAGCTCGTCATGGCGCACCACGGCGAGGGGGCGCGTGTAGTCGCCTTGGCCGATTCGCTCCGCGCTCTTGATCAGCGCAGAGATGGGACGCGCCAGTTGGCGGGCGACGAACCATGCGCCGAGCAAGCCCAGAGCGAGCAACGGCAGGGTGATTGCCGCAAGCAATCCGCGTTTCCGTTTGACCTGAGTTCCCTGCTTGCTCTCCAGTTGCGTGCGTATGCTGCCGAGGGTTTCGTGCATTTTGGCGCGGCTTAGTGCGATCCGCAGGCTCCCGGACCGCATGTTGCTTTGCAAGACATAGGGTCCCAGAGTCGAATGCTGCACGACGGGGTTGCTGCCGCTGAACAATACGACGCCGTTCGCATCCAACACTTCGACGTGCTCGATATCCCGCTCGTCGAGCAGCCGGTCCGCGATCGACGATACCGCCGCGATGTTGCCCGAGGCGAGCGCGGGGGCAAGCAGCGAGCCGGCGATTTTACTCATGCTGCTTGCGCGCGATTCTAAGTCCGTCTCCAGCTTCTGCTCGACGGTTGCGTAGGTGAGCTGGTTCACGTCCGCCGTGTCGACGCGGTGTTCGTAGAACTCCAGGCCGCCCAACAGCAGCAACAACCCGGCGCCGACCCCAAGGGCGACCAGCAAGTACTTGGTTTTCAGGCTTCGCGCCATCCGCTACACCAGGGGTTTGCACCGCAGATCACGGGAATGATACTCGTTCACGCCAATCCTCATAAGGGGCCGGGTACAATCTTAGGATATGGGCGCAAACATGCGAATTGACGTGTTTTCCGACACGGTTTGTCCGTGGTGCTTCCTCGGCAAGCGGCGCTTCGAACTCGCGTTGGCCGAGCGCCCGCAATACGAGCCGCGGGTGACCTGGCGTCCGTTCGAATTGAATCCTGATCTACCCGCGGAGGGCGTCGATCGGGCGGCTTACTTCGCGGCCAAAATAGGCGACGAAGCGGCCGTCCGTGAGGCGCAAGCGACGCTTGAGCGCCAGAGCGCGGCGATCGGCATTCAGTTCCGATTCGACTTGATCGAGCGTGTTCCCAATACGCGCCGGTCGCACCTGCTTATCGCGCACGCTGCTCGCTGCGGCCGCCAGAGCCAAGTCACGGACCGGATCATGCGTGCGTATTTCGAAGAGGGCTGCGACGTCGGTGAACTGGAGGAGCTGGTGCGGCTAGGAGTCGAGGCCGGATTGGACGAACATGAAGCCCGGTCCGCGCTCGTTTTACGCGAAGGCTACGATGGTGTGCTCGCCGCCGAGCGCCACGCCTCCGTGTTGGGGATCACCGGCGTTCCCACCCTCATTTTCGACGGCCAGTACACGCTCTCCGGCGCGCAGGAGGTGGCAGCCCTGGTGCGAACAATCGATCAAGTGGCCGAATTCGCGGCGGCGCGCGAAGTGACGCCGTGAATTCGGGCGAGCTGACCGGGCAGCTGCGAACCCACATAGTCGCGATCCCCGATCCGGACAGTGAATTGCACCGGCATGCCGCCGGACCCTTCTTGAATCTACGCCGTGCCGCTTTGGCGGACGGGTTCGATCCGCTGCCCGTCAGCAGCTTTCGGGATTTCGGGCGCCAGCTGGCCATTTGGAACGGAAAATTCAATGGCGAGCGGCCAATGCTCGACGCAGCCGGACAGGGCATCGATGCCCGGGCCTTGTCGCCAGCCGAACGCGTCGCCGCGATTTTGCAGTGGTCGGCGCTCCCCGGAGCCAGCCGCCATCACTGGGGAACGGACATCGATCTTGTCGACCGAAATGCTACCGCGCCGCAGTATCGCCCACAGCTGACGAGCGAGGAGTTTGCGCCGCCGGGGCCGTACGCAGCGCTGGCGACGTGGTTGGATGCCAACGCGACCCGCTTCGGATTTTTCCGCCCGTATCGCGGCGTGTCATCCGGCGTGCGGCCCGAACCCTGGCACTTCAGCTTTGCGCCGATAGCCGAAAATGCCCGCCGCAGTTTGACGCCTGGGATATTGAAGGCGGCGCTGGTCGACGCGCCTCTGATGGGCAAGACGCACGTCTTGGCAAGGCTCGATGAACTGCATGCTCGCTTCGTGGCGAGCATCGATTGGCCTTGAGCGAACCGATGGCCCCTTAGGCCCAGAGCGCCTTCAATCGGGTCAACATCAAGCCGCGAACCTGGCCTAGTTGATTGTCCTCTGAGGTAAACAGCGGCGGATTGCGTCGCAACATGGGCCAGCGCTCGGCGCGTAGCACGCGGTGCAAATACTCGAGATTGCGATCGATCGCCTCGAGGTACGGATTCTTGCCGCCGAATAACGGTTCCAAATACCGATAGGCGTGTTCAAACTCCCCCTCCAAGCGCTGTGCCCGTGTTTCACGCACGAACAGCGGCGTTTGCCGCAGCAGATCGAGGCCGGAACTATACTTTACCTGCAAGGCGCCGTCCGTGCCGGTAGCGGCGGCGACTCCACCCAGCACGAACTCCGGATACAGCCGATCGCGGCACTTCTCCAAATAGCAGCGATCCGCCATCTGCGCGATCAAATCTGCGGTGCCCAACAGATGACCGAGCTTGCGATCACGGCTGTCGGTGAGTTGGATCTGACTGAGTTTGATTTCATAGCCCGTGAAATGCACGATTCGCGTCGCAACCGGTACCCAGCTTTCCATCCCGATGCTCGGCAGAAATCGCGCCAAGAAGCGCGCGCCTCGGGTGACATGATACAGAGTGAACTCGGCGCCGTTGCGGTGCAGCCGGTCGTCGAATTCCCTGATGTATCCGGCGTCGTGAAACAGTGAGGTGACCAACCCCATCACCGCGCGATCGGCGCCGAAGCGCAGTCGAGCCTCGACGGTGCGCTCATGACCGACGATCAGCCGCGCCATGGCCAGAGTTATGTCCAGGGAGTGCTGGCGGTCATGGTAAACAGTGTCGACCCCGTGATAGCCCGGCATCCGGCCCGTAAAGAGCTTGTCGAAGTGTTCAAACGCCAGCGCCACTCGATCGAAAGATTCGCCCGGCCAGACGGAAGCAAACAGCGCGCGAACCGCGCCGGTCACGGCTGCCGTGGAACTCACTTGTACGGAATTCGTAACGTCATAGTCGTTACGGCGAAGGTCGTGCATCGGGCTGAGTTTAAGCCTTTAGGGTATCCCGCGCCACGGACCTAGTTCTCCTTTGGCGCGGCCGGTGTTAGTAGACCTTGATGCCGCCGAACTTATGTCTTACGCGGCGGGCCAGCCAGGCGTATCCCAGCCAAAAGCTTAAAATAAGCGCCAGGACCGCTACGAGCGCCGTTTTCCAGGGATGCCCCGCCCACGCCGCCAGGGTGGCACCGGCGCCGGGGCCGCCTTGCGCAGCCACCGCCGATCCCGGCATCGCGGCCCGCACGGCGTCCAACTCCGATTGCTTCGCGGCAAGCTCGCTCTCCAGGCGTTCCACCTCGCTGCGCTCCGCCGCCTCGGCGAGCGCCGGCGTCGTCGCGCGACTGCGGTCCAGCTCCTCTTCGAGCTGCTTGACCTGCACCGTCGGCGGCACTTGCGTGGTCAGATACGGAGTCTTCACCCAACCGGTGGTTCCATCGGTCAATCGCACTTGGCTGTAGTCGCCGCTGACGCCAAGCGTCTCGACACTGGCTCCGGAGTGCAAGGTCGCCAGGCGCTGACTCTGTTGATTTTGCTGGGCGTACACCCCCAACACCAGCTGGTCGGTGACGTAGGCCGTCGCCGCCCTGCCTTGCGCCGCCAGCAGAACCAGCAAGAGCGCGTATCGCACTTTCACGCGGCAATTCCCGTTTGCTTGAGCAACGGCCGTACGTCAGGCTGGCGGCCGCGAAAACGCACGAATGCGTCCATCGCGTCTAGGCTGCCGCCGCGGGCCAGAATGGAATCGCGAAAGCGCGCCGCGGTCGCGCTGTCGAATACGCCGGCCTCCTCGAATGCTTCGAAAGCATCCGCCGCAAGCACTTCCGCCCATTTGTAGCTGTAGTAGCCGGCCGCGTAGCCGCCGGCGAATATATGGGCGAAACTCGCGGCCATTCGGTTGAACGGCGCAGCGGGCACCACGGCTACGCGCCGACGCACGGCCGCGAGTGTTTCGGCGACTTTGGCGCCGACGTTGGGGTCGAAGCTTGCGTGAAGCTCGAAATCGAAACTCGCGAGCTCGATCTGCCGCAGCGTGTCGAGCGCCGCATTGAAGGTGCGCGTGCCCAACAGGCGCTGCAACACGTCGACCGGGAGCGGATCACCGGTATCCACGTGCGCCGAGATGAGCGGTAGGACCTCCGCGCGCCAAACGAAGTTTTCCATGAACTGGCTCGGCAGTTCGACGGCGTCCCAAGCCACACCGTTGATCCCGGCGATGCTGGGATACGCCACGCGCGTGAGCATATGGTGCAACCCATGACCAAATTCGTGAAACAGCGTCGTGACTTCTTCGTGCGTCAGCAATGAGGGCGCGGCGCCGATGGGCGCGGTGAAATTGCACACCAATTGCGCTACCGGGAGGGCCTTGCCTGAGGGCAAGGACTTGGCGGCGACGCATTCGTCCATCCAGGCGCCGCTGCGCTTCTCGGTGCGCGAGTAAGGATCCAAATAAAAGCCGGCGACAGGTTCGCCATGAGCGTCCACGAGATCGAAGTACTTCACGCTGCGGTGCCAAACGCCGACCTCGGGCCGCTCGCGAATACTGATGCCGTATAGGCGCTGCGTCAGCGCGAATAGTCCCCCGAGCACCTTCGGTAACGGGAAATACGGGCGCAGCGCTTCTTGCGAAACCTTGAAGCGGCTCTCCTGCAGCTTCTCGCTGTAGAACGCCATGTCCCACGCCTGCAGCTTGCGCCCGGCGAATTCCTCCAGGTCGGAAAATTCCTGGCGTCCCGCCGGCAGGCAGCGGCGCGCCAAGTCGCCTAAAAAGGCGATTACCTGCTTGCTGCTTTTTGCCATGCGTGTGGCCAGCGCAAAGTCGGCGAAGCTCTGGAAACCCAGCAGTTGCGCAAGCTCGTGACGCAGCGGCAGGATTTCCGCGATGATCGGATTGTTGTCGAAACGTCCCGCGCTCGGACCCAATTCGGAAGCTCGAGTGACCCAAGCTTCATAGATATCGCGCCGCAGTTGCGGGTTCTCGGCGCTGCTCATGACGGTCATGTACGTGGGCTGATCCAATTTGAACAGCCAGCCTGGCCTGTTCGCCTCGCGCGCGTCGGCCGCGGCGCGATCGAGCGCGTTCGCCGGCAGTCCCGCAAGCTCGGCGTGGTCGGTGACGCTGCGCGTGTAGGCGCGCGCGGCATCGAGAACATTCTCGGAAAACTTCGTGGCCAAACGCGCGAGCTGCTGCACGACTTCTCGATACCTGGTTTTGCGCTCGGCCGGCAAGTCGACGCCGGCAAGGCGAAAATCGCGCAGCGCGTTTTCCAAGACTTTGCGCTGCGCCGGATCAAGCTCGCCGCCTTCGTGCTGCAATACGTAGCCATAGCCCGCCTGCAGCGCCGCGTTTTGCCCGAGCTCGGAGGAATATGCCGTGAGCAGCGGGACGCATTCATTGTAGGCGGCGCGCATCTCGGCGGAGTTCGCGACCGCGTTCAAGTGGCCGATCGGACTCCAGACCCTGCTCAAGCGGTAGCTCAATTCCTCGACGGGCGCGACCAGTGAGGCGAATGTGGGAGTTGATTGCGCCGTCAGCTGCGCAAGTCGCGCGCGATTGTCGGCCAACACATGCTCCAGCGCCGGGCGCGCATCGCTCGCCTTGATTCGGTCGAAGGCGGGAAGGGATTCCAATTGCAGGAGTGGATTGTTCACCCCGGTGATTCTATCAGAGGCGCACCGGTCGGCCGGAGCCGACAACCGCCGCCGAGTGCGGGTATCATCGGTTTTTCAGCGCCGTTGCGGCGGAGAACACAGTGGCGAATCAAGCTTTCGATCTCATCAGCGTGGGCGGCGGCAGCGGCGGCTTGGCCTGCGCGCAGCGCGCGGCGGAGTACGGCGCGAAGACCGCCGTGATCGAACCGCACCGCCTGGGGGGCACCTGCGTGAACGTGGGGTGCGTTCCGAAGAAAGTGATGTGGAATGCTTCCAGCATCGCTTCAGCCGTCGCCGACGCGGTCGATTATGGCTTCGCCGTCACGGCGCGCGGCAACGATTGGAGGGTGTTGAAAGCCAAGCGCGACGCCTACATCGCGCGCCTGAACGCCGCTTACGAGCGCAATCTCGCCGCCAAGGGTGTTGAGTATGTTCGGGGCGCGGCACGATTCCTCGACTCGCACACCCTCGAAGCGCACGGTAGGCGTATGACGGCACCGCACATCGTCATCGCCACCGGCGGCATACCCACCGTTCCCGCATTGCCTGGAGCGGCCCATGGGATCACGTCCGACGGCTTTTTCGCGCTCGAGCAAAGGCCGCAACGGGTCGCCATCATCGGCAGCGGTTACGTTGCTTGTGAATTGGCGGGTATGTTCCACGAACTCGGCAGCGACGTGGAGGTGTTCATCCGCAAGGATCATCTGCTGACGCATTTCGACGCCATGCTTGGAAAGTCGTTGATGCGCGAAATGCGCACCCAGGGCATGATTATTCACGAACACGTCGTGCCGGCGGAGCTGCGCGAGGCTGCGGGATTCAGGACATTGGTCGGCACCGCCGGGCGCGAATTCTCAGGCTTCGATTGCGTGCTGTGGGCGGTCGGCCGGACGGCCAACGTGGCCGGCCTTGATTTAGCCGCAGCGGGCGTGGCGCTCGATGCGAATAGCTTCGTCGCCACCGATGGCTTTCAAAACACCAATGTGGCCGGCGTCTACGCGATCGGCGATGTCACGGGTCGCGCCGCTTTGACGCCTGTCGCGATCGCGGCCGGCCGGCGGCTCAGCGATCGGCTGTTCGACGGCAAACGCGAGCGCCGCCTGGAATACAGCATGATCCCGACGGTTATTTTTACGCACCCGCCCATAGGTGCCGTGGGCCTGAGCGAGAGCGAAGCGCGCTCCAAGTATGGAGATGCCGTGAAGGTCTACGTCGCCGACTTCACGCCCATGTATCACGCGTTGACGACGCGAAAGACGCATACCGATATGAAGCTTGTTTGCGTCGGCCCGGAGGAGAAAATCGTCGGCTGCCACATAATCGGCGCCGGCGCGGATGAAATGCTGCAGGGTTTCGCGGTGGCGATTCGGATGGGCGCAACCAAGAGCGACTTCGACGACACCGTGGCAATTCACCCGACGAGCGCCGAAGAACTCGTCACGATGCGTTGAACTAGCCGTGCGTCGTCAAGGCCTCGAGAACCGGTTTCGTATCGGGGCGTATGCCGCGCCAGAGCAAAAACGACTCCGCCGCCTGTTCGACCAGCATTCCCCAGCCCTTGGTGGTGCGTCGGGCATGCAGCGACTTCGCCCACAATGTGAAGGGCGTGTGGCCCCGACCGTACGCCATGTCATAGCAAACCGTTTCCTCGTTGACGAGCCCGACGGGCATGTCGGGCATTTCGCCCTGTAGGCTTGCCGACGTGCCGTTGATGATGAGGTCGTACGGCGGACCTTCGAGCTCGCCGAACCCACAGCCCACGATCGTTCCCAAGTCGGCAAACTCCTTCGCGAGTTTGCGCGCCCGCGAGGGCGTCCGATTCGCGATCCGCACTTCACGCAATTTTCGCTCCAGCAGCGGCGCCAGCACGCCGCGCACGGCGCCGCCGGCTCCCAGGATCAAGACTCGCTTGGCGGCGAGATCGAGGCTCAAATTGTGTTCGAGATCGCGGGTCAGACCCACCCCGTCGGTGTTGTCGCCGATCAGCCCGGTATCGTGGACCAGACCGATCGTATTCACCGCTTGCGCACGCGCGGCGCGCGGGGTGAGCTCGTTCACCAATTCCGCCGCCGCTTGTTTGTGGGGCAGCGTGACATTGAGTCCGCGCACGCCGCTCGTGAACAGGCGCAGCGTCTCGCGCCTGAAATTCTCCGGCTCGATATCAAACAGCCGATAAACGACGTTCTGATCGGTCGCCTTGGCAAACATCCCATGAATGAACGGCGACCAGCTGTGTGTAATTGGGTGACCCACGACGCCGTATTGATCGGGCTTATCGGAATCGAGGCGCAGGTTCACTGTCGAAGCCACTCCGCCGCGCGCTTCGCGAAATAAGTCAAAATGCCGTCGGCGCCGGCGCGCTTGATCGATGTCAGAGCCTCCAAGGCTACGGCACGCTCATCGATCCAACCATTGCCGGCGGCAGCCATAATCATCGCGTATTCACCGCTGACTTGGTACACGAAGGTCGGCATGCCGAACCGGTCCTTGACCCGCCGCACGATGTCCAAGTATGGCATCCCCGGCTTGATCATCACCATGTCCGCTCCCTCCCCGATGTCCAGAGCGACTTCGCGCAGCGCTTCGTCCGAGTTGCCGGGGTCCATCTGATAGGAGTGCTTGCCACCCTTGCCAAGCTGCCCGGCTGAGCCGACCGCCTCGCGAAATGGGCCGTAGAAGGCGGACGCGTATTTTGCGGCGTACGCCAGGATTCGCGTATGGACCAAGCCCGCCGTCTCGAACGCGTTGCGTATGGCCGCGATGCGTCCGTCCATCATGTCCGAGGGGGCGACCACGTCCGCCCCGGCGTCGGCATGCGAGCGCGCCTGGCGGACGAGGGTCTCGACCGTCAGGTCATTCTGCACGTAACCCGCCTGATCGATGAGGCCGTCCTGCCCGTGCGTCGTAAACGGATCGAGAGCCACGTCGGCGATGACTCCAAGGCCTGGAAACTCCTTCTTTACGGCCCGCACGGCCGTTTGCGCAATACCATCGGGATTCCATGACTCGCGTGCGTCAAGGGACTTCTTCTCCACTGGGGTGACGGGGAACAGGGCGATTGCCGGGATGCGCAGGCGTACGAGCCGCTCGCATTCGCGCAACAACTCGTCCACCGACAGCCGCTCGATCCCCGGCATCGAGGCGATGGGCTGGCGCTCCTTGCGGCCTTCCACCACGAAAATCGGATAAATCAGCGAATCGACGCTGAGCTGGGTCTCGCGCATCAGGCGGCGCGAAAACTCGTCACGCCGCATGCGCCGCATGCGAGTGCCTGGAAATGAATTAGCGGAACTTCCGGTCATCTTTACTGTGACTCCTAGCAACACGCTTTATGCTGCCATGTCGGCATTCGCAAACCCGGCCACGCCACCCCGCTTGCCGGATTCAGTGCTTAAGGCGCTAAAATCAGGCGGTCTATATCTTAAACCGGGTGCTGACTTATACATGAAGGAACAGGTTGGCGGAAATCACCAACGCGCCCGTTTTCAGGCGCTGTGCCAATCGATGCGCCCGGACTTGCTGCGTTTCGCATTTTGGTTGTCTCGTGACCGCGCTTTGGCCGAGGATGTCGTGCAGGAAACCATGCTGCGTGCCTGGAAGGCGCGGGACTCGCTGCTGGACGAAGCTGCGGCAAAACCGTGGTTTCTGACCATCGTTCGGCGCGAATACGCCCGCACCTTTGAGCGAAAGCGGTTCGTGACGGTGGACGTCGATGATCTCATTGCCGCGGAGGACCCCATGCTGGCGGCCACACAGGACCAGGACTTGGGGGAGATTCGGACAGCCCTGTTTAAGCTGCCCTTGGAATACCGCGAACCGCTGGTACTGCAGGTGCTGATGGGCTATTCGACGGCGGAAATCGCCCAGGAACTCGATCTCTCGAACGCCGCAGCGCTTACCCGTCTGTTTCGAGCGCGCAAGCAACTACGCGCGTTGTGCGGCGAAGACACCCGCCTGGATCCGGAAGAATGATGGACTGTGCACACTATAGAAGGTCGATGTTGATCGATCCTCGCGACCCCAACCCCGAATTGGGGCTGCATCGCGCGGGCTGCCATGACTGCAATCGATACACGGAACGCTTGATGGCCTTTGAGTCCCGTCTTGACCGGGCTTTGCGCGTTGATGCTCCTGCTCGGAGCGCCGACCAGGTGATTCCGCTGCGCGCGCGCGCAGCGTCGCGAGTCCGGAGCAGCAGAGCCGTCGAGCGT
The DNA here is from genome assembly GCA_003132425.1 of Gammaproteobacteria bacterium. Lineage (GTDB taxonomy): Bacteria > Pseudomonadota > Gammaproteobacteria > Steroidobacterales > Steroidobacteraceae > Bog-1198. The sequence goes on from PKXS01000096.1 coordinate 46,619, forward strand.
CGAGGCTGGCTGGCGATTGCTGCCAGCGTGCTGGTTGCCATTGTCGTGGCCGGCGGCCTATGGCTCGCGGTTCCCGGCCCCAGCTTGGCCGCGGACGTCGTTAAGCACATGGCGGGGGAGCCCGACGCGTGGCGCCAAACGGACGTGCCGGTGCCGGAGTCGGACTTGAAAGCGGTACTGCGCGACTCGCACCTGCAGTTGAACCCCGGCGTCGGCGTCGTCAGCTATGCGCAAAGTTGTCTGTTCCGCGGCCGCCACGTGCCGCACTTGGTCGTGCAAACCGCGGCGGGGCCGGTGACCGTGATGGTGCTGGTGCATGAGCCGGTGCGAAAGCCCGTACAGTTCGATGAGCAAGGGTACCGCGGGGTGCTGGTGCCTGTGGCCGGTCACGGCAGCGTTGCCGTGCTCACGCGCAATAAGACGGTGGATCCAAAGTCTGTCGAGCACATTGCGGCGCGCGTGCTCGATGCAATCGTCTGGACCGGCTAAACGGCGCAAAGGTCCGCAGCTACAGTCCCGCTTTGCCGAGCAGATCGACGAAGCCCCGGGCGCTCGAGGCTAAGGTAGGATGCTCGGCCTCGAATTTCACGGCGATTTTTTCCAGCCTATCGGGCAAAGAGCGGTCGGGTGCGGACGCGCCAATGGCGGCGGGCTCGTCGATCAAGCGCGTGATGTCGCGCATGATGTCGCCGAGCAATTGACGCGACTGCGGATCCACTCGATGGACCGCGGCCAGCTCGTCGTGCAGCTTGCTCAAGTGACTGCGCAAATGATTGGGATCCATGGTTCAGTTCCTCCAGAAGGCGCGCTCCGTCCCAGGCGATATTGCCATGGATCGCGGCATCCGGGCGGTCATTGCGCCAGCCGCTCGGGGGTCAGGCGCTCGACTTCCACGTAACCCGATCCTGCGGCGGCGATGCCGCTGTGAATCGAGGCATAGGCCGAGCGTAGATAGTCGTCCGTGCCGAACGGCGGATTGACAATCATCAGGCCGCTGCCGGCGAGCCCCACGCCGGCGTCGTCCGGATGTATCGCCAAATCCGCATACAGCATTTTGGGAATATGCAGCGCTTCGAACCGCGCGTGCACCATGTTGCGCTGTGTTGCGCTGCGGATGGGGTACCACAACAAGAAGATGCCGGTCGGCCAGCGGCGGTAGGCATCCGCGAACGCCTGCAGCATGATCTTCAGCTCGTCCAGGCTTTCGTAGGGTGGATCGATCAAGACCAATCCGCGGCGCTCCTCCGGCGGCAGGAAAGCTTTGAGTGCCGCATAGCCATCGTCGATTTCTGTTCGAACCCGCCCGAGCGACTCGATCTCGCGCGCGGCGGCACGCGCCTCCGCCGGCAGCAGTTCGACGAATAGCGCCCGATCCTGCCGGCGCAGGCTGCCCGCAACGATCGCGGGCGATCCCGGATAGCGCGCCAGGCGCTTGCCGCGGCGCGCCCGGATGGCGGTGAAATAATCGGCCAGGACCGGATCGCCGATGCTGTTTTCTATCAAGCGTTGGATACCGCGTTCTGCCTCGGCGGATTTGCGCGCTTCCGCGGCCTGCAGGTCATAGAAGCCGCGGCCTGAGTGGCTGTCCAGCGCGAAAAACGCTGCCTGCTTGCGCTTTAGCGCATCGAGGCAGTACAGCAACCCCACGTGCTTCGCGATATCCGCAAAATTTCCCGCGTGATAAATATGCCGGTAGTTCATGGCCAGGCATTGTGCCTGTGCGGGAGGGCGCCGTGGAAACTAGCGCGCCGGAATCCGAACGAATTGCGTGCGCTACCGCGCCTTGCGAACGCCCATCCATGAGAGCAATCGTTTGAATCGCTCGCTGGCTAAGAAGAAGGCGATTCCAAACGATACGACAAATACATCTAACTTATTCATAGCTTGCTCGCTTTTTGGTAAGCGGGAAGATTCCATCATCTGCGGGAAATAAACCGTTAAATTCGTCCCAAACCAGGGTGTCCGCGGTGAATCTAGGCAATATTCCGGTAGACAACTCCGCGCGACGTCACTAGCATTTTCAAAAATTACGACTCGCTCATCGAGCGGCACGGGCTTGCCATCTGACGACGCAGGCCGGATCTTGGATCTTTATTGGGAGAATCTGTTTTGGCAGCAACTCTGGACGTGATATTCGCGCGGCACATCAGTATCCGCATCTACGGTCTATCAGCCGTCGTGCTGGGGCTTGTAGGCCTGGTCTGGGGAGATTACGCGGTGGTTTTGCAACCGGCGCCGGATAGCGTTCCCGGACAGACTGCCTTGGGCTATGCCGTGGCCGTCCCTTTTTTGCTGGCAGGCTTGGCACTGCAATGGCAACGCGCCGCTGGACCCAGCGCTTTGGCGCTTACCGTGCTTTACAGTCTGGGGTCCATATTTTTTGACCTTCCTCAGGTCATCGCGCATCCATCCGTGTTCGTCAATTGGGAGGGGGCCGCCGAAACGCTGGCGCTGGTGGCAGGAGGATTGGTCGCTTACGCATACTGCGCGCAACTCGAACCTGCAACTGCCGAGCGCCTATCCAAGCTCGGCCGTCTCCTCTTCGGGGTGTGTCTCATTGTGTTTGGCTTGGCTCATTTGTTCTACCTTGCTTACACGGCCACGCTGGTTCCCGCGTGGCTGCCGCCGAGTCAAATTTCTTGGGTGTACGTTACTGCGGCGGCATTTTTCGCGGCAGCCGCGGCGATTCTTTCCGGTATTGCCGCCCGCCTCGCGGCCATGTTGCTGACGGCAATGTTCGTCGTGTTCGCTGTCCTGGTGCATGCACCCACGATCCTCTTCCACCCCCACATTCACTTCAACTGGGTGGAGAATGCGATCAACTTCGCATTGATCGGATCCGCATGGGTGATAGCCGCCTCGGTGCCGGCGGTGAGGAAATCCAAGGCCTAGCGATCCGAAGATCCGGCTGCGATTGTCGTGCACCTATTGCGCAGGGTCCTCCTCATTCTCCTGCCGCCGCGCGCATTCATCGCATCGAGGCGCTCGAACTGTATGCGCTGGATCGAGACTGGCTGGCGGGCCTCGCAGCCAGACTCGCCAGACGCATGGCATTTTCGCTCACCGTCGCCGAGCAGCACGTGTACCTGTCTCTGGGCAAGGACACTTTCCCCTGTGTCATCGAACGCATTGCGATCGGCCGCGCATAGCGCGGTTGCCGTCGACAGCGCCGGGCGCTACCGTGTCCGACCGAGCAAACTCAGAAGGTACGAATAATGGCCAATCGATTGCTGGTCCTGCGCAATATGACGGCACCTGCGGAAGCCGACGCGCCCTGGCCGGGAACTGCGGTAAGCGGTGATCCGCATACGAAGACTTGGAATCTGCACACGTCGGACGACGGAAAGATTCTCGCCGGAATTTGGGAGTCCACCCCGGGTGTGTGGAAAATCGACTACGACGCGTGGGAGTACTGCCACCTTCTCGCGGGGCGGTGCACCATCGCGCTCGACGGCAACGCGCCGGTGGAACTGAAGACAGGCGATGTGTTCATCGTCGAAACGGGGGCGAAGGGTACGTGGACCGTCCACGAGGCCATACGCAAGTACTACGTATTTGCGCTGGGCCACTAACCGCCGACTTCGGTCAAATAAGATCTGGGGCGCAGAAATTCCTCGTACAGGCGCGCCTCCGGCGAGCCCGGTTCCGGACGCCAATCGTAATCCCAGCGGACCAGCGGCGGCATGGACATGAGGATCGATTCGGTGCGGCCGCGCGATTGCAGGCCGAACAAGGTGCCGCGATCGCAAATGAGGTTGAACTCAACGTAGCGGCCGCGCCGGTAGAGCTGAAAATTTCGTTCCCGGTCGCCGTACAGCAGATCCTTGCGGCGTTCCACGAGCGGCATGAACGCCGGCAGAAAATGATCGCCGACGCTGCGCATGAATTCGAACGATCGCTCAAAGCCGCCTTCGTTGAGATCGTCGAAGAACAAGCCGCCGACGCCGCGGGTTTCGTTTCGATGCGGCAAGAAAAAATAGCGGTCGCACCAGTCCTTGTATCGTTCGTACACGCCTGCGCCGAACGGCAGGCACGCGGCGCGCGCCGTTCGGTGCCAGTGCAGCACGTCCTCGTCGAACGGATAGTATGGCGTCAGATCGAAGCCACCGCCGAACCACCAAACAGCGGGACCGCTGCGGGGCTTGGTTACTAGGTACCGGACGTTGCAGTGCGTGGTGGGAACGTAGGGATTGCGCGGATGTAAAACCAGGGACAAGCCCAGTGCTTCGAAGGGCGCGCCGGCGATTTCGGGACGTAGATTCGATGCAGTGGGCGGCATTTTGTCGCCCAAGACATGCGAGATCGAGACGCCTGCCCTCTCAAACACGCTGCCCTCGCTCAAAATGCGGCTCTCGCCGCCGCCGCCTTCCGCTCTGGTCCAAGGATCGCGGCGGAATTTTGCCATGTCGATCCCCTCCACGGCGGCGGTTATGCGATCGTGCAGGTCATTCAAGTAGCGTTTGACTTCTGGGCCTGAGTCAGTCATTGCGGCTTACAGCTTCTTTTTTGCGTGACTCTTCTTGTTCGCCTTTTTCTTCGCCTTTGGTTTGAGCCGCGTCGCCGCAGCCGCCGCCGCGGTTTTGACGACGGATTGTTTGAGCTTGGCGGCGAGTTTCGCGGGAACGCGCGTAGTTGTCGGGGCCGATGCCGGCTCGGTGGCGGCCGCAGGCCCTTTGGGGCCCTTCGCGTCCTTCGCGTCCTTCGCGCTCTTGCGGCCCCACTTGCCGAACTTGCGCGCCGGGGCTGCCGCCAATAGGGTCTGGCATTCCGCCAATGACAGGGACTTCGGGTCTCTATCCTTGGGAATTTTGGCGTTGCGCTTCTTATCGGTGATATAGGGCCCGTAGCGCCCGTTCAGCACCTGGATCCCCGCATCCGGAAAGTCCAGGATCAGGCGGTTCGCATCGAGGATTTCCTTCTCGCGAATGACCTCGTGCGCGCGCTCAGGCGTAATGGTGTATGGGTCGTCGATTTTGAGCGACACGTACTTGGCGCCGAATTTCACATACGGACCGAAGCGGCCGACGTTGGTCGTGATTTCCTCGCCTTTTGCGGTGGTTCCCAATTTGCGCGGCAATTTGAACAGCTCGATCGCTTCGGAATGCGTGATGACGTCCATCTTCTGCCCGGGGCGAAGGCCCGCGAACCGCGGCTTGTCCGCATCGTCCTTCGTGCCGATTTGCACGAAGGGGCCGAATCGGCCCATGCGCACGCTCATCGGTTTGCCGCTTACCGGATCCTTCCCCAAGTCCCGCGCCTGCGCGACTTCGTCGCGGCTGACGGACTTTTCAATGTGATTCACGAGCTTGATGAACGGCTTCCAAAATTTCTCCAGCAACGGCACCCATTCCTGCTCGCCGGTCGAGACCGCATCGAGCGAGTCTTCCATTTTCGCCGTGAAGTCGTAGTCGACGTAAGTCGTGAAATATTGGGTCAAGAATCGGCTGACAATCTTGCCGATGTCCGTCGCCGTGAATCGCCGGCTTTCGATATCCACGTACTGCCGGTCGCGCAGAGTAGAAATGATCGATGCGTAGGTCGACGGACGGCCGATGCCGTATTCCTCGAGGGCCTTGACCAGAGAGGCTTCGGAGAAGCGGGGCGGCGGTTCCGTAAAGTGCTGGGTCGGCACCACGGCGGTAAGTTTGACGCGATCGCCTTCCTGCATGGGCGGCAGCACATGGTCGGAATCGTCCTGAATGACGTCGTCCATGCCTTCCTGATAGACCGATATGTATCCGGGCTTGACCAGCGTCGAACCGTTGGCGCGCAACAAGTTGCGCTTCGCGCCATCGGCGCCCGCCAAGAAATCCACCGCCACGGTATCGAAGACTGCCGGCGCCATCTGGCAGGCCACCGTACGCTTCCAAACCAACGCGTACAGGCGATATTGATCGGGCTCAATTTTCCCTTCAATGTCGCCGGGTAAAATGCTCGCGACGGTCGGGCGGATCGCCTCGTGCGCTTCCTGCGCGTTTTTGGACTTGGTGCGATAAATGCGCGGCTCTTCGGCGAGTCCTTCTTGCCCGTAGAGCTGAACGACCACTTCGCGAATTTGACCGATGGCTTCCTGCGCAAGATTGAGCGAGTCGGTACGCATATAGGTAATGAGCCCGACCGCGCCCTGGCCGGTGTCGACGCCCTCGTAGAGCTGCTGCGCGACGCGCATGGTCTTTTGCGCGCTGAACCCGAGTTTGCGCGCCGCCTCCTGTTGCAGCGTCGAGGTCGTGAACGGGGCAGCCGGATTGCGGCGCCGCTGCTTGCGGTCGACCGCCAATACGGTGAGCTCGCCTTGCGCCGCGCCGCGCAGCGCGCGTTCCACGGCGCGCGCCTGTTGCTCGGTCGTGAAGCTGAACTGCTCGACCTTCGCGCCCTCGTACTCGACCAGTTTGCCCGGAAACTTCTGCTCCGAGTGTTCCAATTCGGCGTCGATGGTCCAGTATTCGCGGGCGACAAATGCGGCGATTTCGTCTTCGCGCTCGCATATCATGCGCAGTGCCGGACTTTGCACGCGTCCCGCCGACAGGCCGGGCCGCACCTTCTTCCAGAGCAGCGGTGATAGATTGAAGCCCACCAAAAAATCCAACGCGCGGCGGGCCTGCTGCGCATTCACCAGGTCGACCGACAGCGCTCGCGGTTGGGCCATGGCCTCGAGCACGCCGTTCTTGGTGATTTCATAGAACACGACGCGCTGCACTTCCTTACCCTTCAATTCGCCCTGGGCCTTCAACAGTTCGTGCAGATGCCAGGAGATGGCCTCGCCCTCGCGGTCGGGGTCGGTTGCGAGATACAGGGATTTCGCCTTCTTCAGGGCACGCGAAATGGCATCGACGTGCTTCTGGTTGCGCTCCACCACTTGATACTTCATCGCGAAGCGATGCGCGGGATCCACGGCGCCTTCCTTCGGCACCAGATCCCGAACATGGCCGTAGGAGGCAAGAACCTCGAAGTCCTTACCGAGGTATTTCTTGATGGTCTTCGCCTTGGCAGGCGATTCCACGATAACGAGATTGCTGCTCAAAGTCGTCTAATGCAGGGCGTCGGAGCGCTCTTCGAAGACCAGGTCTTCCATCTGCGCGTAAGCTGATTCTTGGCCAGGCTGGCTGAAGAGCACCATCAGGACGACCCATTTCACTTGTTCTACGTCTATTTCGTCTGCCTCGAGCGCCATCAAGCGGTCGATGACGACCTCGCGCTGGGTACCGGAGAGTATTCGCACATTTTCCAGATACATCAGATAGCCCCGCACGTCCGTGTCGAGACGCAGCAGCTCTTGACCGCTGAAAACGCGCACGGCGCGCGCAGTGGCTTCGGCAACTTTGCCCAACTGTTCGCCGGAAAGGCCGTCCAGCCATTCCAGGGCGCGCTCGATGTCGGGCTCCGCAAATCCAGCCTTGTCCAACTCGAGTTTCAAAGTATCGCGATCCGGCCGCGGTTCATCGTCGGCGCTCATGTAATTCTCGAAGAGATAGATGAGTAAATCGAGAACGTTATCTTTCACCTCCGGCTCCTAACGACTCGGGAGTAGCGGCCCCCGGGGGCGGCCTGAACGTGGCCTTCGAGCTCGAGGATCAGCATCATCGAGGACACGGCTTCTGGTTTGAATCCGGTACGAACGACTAACACATCGAGGTCCACGGGATCAAAGCCGAGCGCATCTAACAAGATTTTGTGATCCTTGTCCATGCCCGCTTCAAGGGCGTGCGGTGAAAACCGGTCCGCATCCAAGGCCGGACCGCCGGCGAAAAAGGCGGAAAAGTTCAACTCGCTCAATATGTCATCCGCCGTTTCGGTCAATTTTGCCCCTTGCCGGATCAGTTGGTGGCAGCCGCGGCTCAAGGGATTGTGGATCGAGCCCGGAATGGCGAACACCTCCCTGCCTGCCTCGCCGGCGTGTCGAGCGGTGATCAAGGAGCCGCTGCGGCGAGCCGCTTCGACCACCAAAGTGCCGAGGCTCAAGCCCGCGATGATACGGTTACGCTGCGGAAAGTTGCCGCGCCGTGGCGCAGTTCCGAGCGGAAATTCGCTGATCAAGGCGCCCCGCTGTTGGATTTCTTCCGCGAGCTTTGCGTGGTCGCGAGGATAAATGACGTCGAGGCCCGTGCCGAGGACGGCAAGAGTGACTCCCGACGCCGCCAGAGCGCCGCGATGCGCCGCAGCGTCGATACCCACGGCCAGCCCGCTGGTGATTCCCAGGCCGCGCTCAGCGAGATACTCCGCGAAAGCGAACGCGGTCTCGCTTCCCTGCGCCGTGGGATTGCGGCTGCCGACCACGGCGAGCTGCGGATCGCTCAGAGCATCGAGGTTGCCGGCCACGTACAGCGCGATGGGACGACCCTGCAACGTGCGCAGCAATTTCGGGTAGCGTGGATCCGTGAAGGGCACGAGATGGTGACGCGCGTCCTTGAGCCAATCTTCTTCCGCGCTACTGGGGCCGGCAGCGGCGCTGCGCAAATATTCGCGCGCGGCGTCGGATATGCCGGCGCGGGCGCGCAAGCTATCGGACGCATTAATTACGCCGCCGGCTTGTCCCAAGGTTTCGAGCGCGGTGATGAGCGCCGGCACATCCAGTGCAGGCGCGCGCGTGAGCGTCACCCAAGCAAGCGTATCGTCGCCATGCGGCATTCGCGCATTATCGCGTAAACGCCGTGCATGCGCCGTTTATCGATCCGGCGGCAACGTGCAGATAGGAGCTTAGGGGTTCTCGACTCGATCGGCGACGCGAATGATGTTCTTCGCTTCCATGATCAAACCGTAGCTCATGCGATCAAAGGTCTTGAACACCATGAATGTCCCGGTCCGCTCATCGGGCAGGCGCACGCTGGCGGCAATCAATCGTGAATCCCCACGCAAAAAGCCCTTGTTCTGCGTGTCGCGAATGGTATCGCCGTTCTGAAATACCGCGAGCACGGTGCCGGGCACGAGGCCATCCTGAGCACCACGGTTGATCACCACGACTTGGTACTGGCCGATGACGGTCACGCCGTCGGAAACCGCCATGATGCGCCCGCTGATCTTGGACTTCGGCGGGGTCGGGACGAAATCTAACGGCACCTCGACGCCGCTCGCGAATAATTTGTCGCCCGTTTCGGTCTCGCGGACCGAGTCGGTCATGATCAGGGTTGCCGGATCGCCGACGCGGGTAACGCGGCCCGCTCCGTTATAGATACCGTCGTAACCCACGATCCGGTTGTCGTCCGGGTCGCGCAGCGGGTCGCCGATGCGTACGACGTTGTAGTGCGTGCCGAGTTCTACGGGGCTTGTAAACCCTCGCGCGTACAAGGTGTCATCGTCGGCCATGACCACGTGCGAATCGCGAGCCGCGACCACGTACGGCGCGACTTTGATTTCTTCCTTCGACAACACCGTGGGCTTGGACATAAAGGCCGCCACGGCCGCGTACGGAATAGTGGTTACCGCCCCTTCGAGCGGCTCACTGCGTATCCGCGGCATAACCCGCGCGGAGTCTCCACGCTGCAGCAATATTTGGGGCTTACCTTCGATGTAGACCAGCCGCAAGGTATCGCCCGGATAGATCAGGTGCGGGTTCTGAACTTGCGGATTGACCTGCCAGATCTCGGGCCAATACCAAGGATCGCGCAAAAAGACCTTGGCGATGCCCCATAGGGTATCGCCGCGCTTGACGACGTAGCTGTCCGGGGCGTTCGGCGCCAGGGCTATCCCGCCCGCGGGCGCTTCGCTGCTCGGCGCGGCAGGCCCCGCATCGACCGCCGCTTCCATCGCCGTGCGGTCATCGCCGACGGGGGCGCCCACCACGGCGGGTTCGGGCGTCGCTAGGGGTGCTTGGCTTTCCATCGGCCGTTCCGATCGGCATCCGGCGGCCAGCGCTATGGTAAGAGACAGGGCAATTAATCGGTGACCTTGCATTCGCTTCGCTCCCTTGAGTCAAGCCTTATGGTGCAGGTCTGGCTGGTATAATGCCGACCTGCCGCCAAGACTTATGACGTATCGCCCATTTCTGCCGATTGCCGGTGCTGTGCGCGCCGCGCAATGAGCATTAAGTTAAGCAGCGGCGGAACTTTAGCAACATTCTTAAGCCAAAAACACGATATTGCTCTCATAACTCCCATGACAAAGCTCGCAATTCTGGAGTACCCCGACCCTCGCTTACGGAAGACGGCGGCTCCCATCCAAAAAGTTGATGATGCAGTGCGGCAATTAGCGGATAGCATGCTGGAGACCATGTACGCCGCGAATGGCGTCGGTCTGGCGGCCACCCAAGTGGATGTGCACAAGCGATTACTGGTGCTGGACATCAGCGAAGAGCGCAATCAGCCATTAGTGCTCATCAACCCCGAGATTCTCAAGGCCGAGGGCCTTGCCCCTGCGGAAGAGGGCTGTTTGTCGCTACCGGGTATCTACGACAAATTGTCGCGCGCAACTCATATCCGCGTGCGTGCGTTGGGCCGCGACGGCCAGCCCTTCGAAATGGACGCGGAAGGCCTGCTGGCGGTGTGCATTCAGCATGAGATGGATCATTTGGAAGGCAAGCTTTTCGTCGACTACCTCTCTGAACTGAAACGTCAGCTGATTCGCCGGCGCTTGGAAAAAGAGCGTAAACAGCGCTCGACGCCGAGCGAAACCCGCGCTTCCGCGCCGGCTCTTTGAGTCTTGAGCGCCGCTTCGAGGTTCTTGAAGCTGGGCTTCGCCGGCACGCCGGAATTCGCGGTTCCGGCGCTCGAGGCATTGCTGCGCACCCGGCACACCGTGCACGCGGTATTCACACAGCCGGATCGTCCGGCGGGCCGCGGCCAGGCGCTGCACGCCAGCGCCGTCAAGCGGCGCTCGCTCGAGCTGGGACTCCCCGTCCATCAACCCGTCAGTTTCAAATTACCCGAAACGCTATCGGTGTTGCGGGCCTTGAGTTTGGATGCCTTGATCGTGGTTGCCTACGGCTTGCTCTTGCCGCCGGATGCCTTGAGCGCGCCGGCGCTCGGTTGCTTCAACATCCATGCTTCACTATTGCCGCGGTGGCGGGGAGCCGCGCCGATTCAGCGCGCTCTGTTGGCGGGAGATTCGACGACCGGGGTGAGCATCATGCGCATGGAAGCCGGCCTCGATAGCGGACCTCTGCTGGCGAGCCGCGCCATCGATATTGGGTCACGAGAGACGGCGAAAACCCTCAACGACCGGCTCGCGCTGCTGGGCGGCGAACTGATCTGCGAGGCCATGGACGCGCTCGCCTGCGGCAGTGCCCGCGAAGCGCCGCAGCGTACCGACGGGGTAATCTATGCCGGCAAAATCGCAAAAACCGAGGCTCTGATCGATTGGCAAGAGGACGCGGCCGCGATTGAGCGGCGGGTCCGCGCCTTCTATCCATCGCCGATCGCCGAAACCAGGCTGCATGGCGCGCAGTTGCGCCTCTGGGAAGCCGAGCTGGCAGGCTGCGGCTTGATCGGGCCCGCGAGCGCGCAGGCCGTTCCGGGGACGGTGATTGGGATCTCGCCTGCCGGTATCGATGTGGCTTGCGGCCGCGGCGCTCTTAAACTGACTCGCCTGCAGCTTGCCGGGCGCAAGCCGCTCGCCGCCGAAGAATTCATCAAGGCACAGCGACTCGAGGGTGCCAGATTCACGGGCTCATGAAACCCGGCGCCGCGAGCGCGCGTTCTGTGGCCGCATACGCGGTGGCGCGAATTCTGCGCGAAGGCGTGACCCTCGAGGCGGCACTGCAGGATGCGTTGGCCGCTGCTGCGGCGACGCTCGGGCCGTCGGTGCGATCCTTAGCCTACGGGGCTGTCCGCGGGTACTACCGGCATGAAGCCATTCTCGGTCGCCTACTCTCGACGCCCGTTCGGTCCCTCGATTTCCTGGTGCGCGCCTTGCTGTCCGTCGCGCTGTTTGAGCTCGAGGACGCGCGCACGCCCGAGTATGCCGTGGTCGATGCTGCGGTCAAGACCGCTAAGAGCACCGACGCCGTGCGCGCGGCGGGCCTCGTCAACGCGGTGCTGCGGCGCTACTTGCGCGAACGCAAGACCATCGATGCGGACATCGCGAGCAAGCCGGCCGAGCGCCACGCAGCGCCGATTTGGCTTGCCGATCGCCTACGTGCCGACTGGCCCGTGCGCTGGACGCAGCTGCTGGCGGCAGGCGATGTCCAGGCGCCGATGTGGCTGCGGGTCAATCCACGGCACGCCACTGCCGAAGAATATCTGCAAGAGTTGCGCACGTCGGGTATCGGCGCCCGCGCGCAGCACCGCGTTCCTCAGGCGCTGATGCTCGACTCGCCCTGCGACGTGCACGAGTTGCCGGGTTTCGCCGAAGGCTGGGTATCCGTGCAGGATTTGGCGGCCCAATGCGTGGCGTTTCCCTTGCAGTTGGCGGCAGGCCAGCGCGTGCTCGATGCCTGCGCGGCACCGGGCGGCAAAACCGCGCTCATGGCGGAGCGCGAGCCGGATCTCGCGAGGCTGGTCGCCGTCGATATCGACTCCAAGCGCCTCGCGCGAGTTCAGGAGAACCTGGCGCGCGGGAATTTGCGGGCGGAGCTCATCGCGGCGGATGCCGGCGCTCCGGGGGCATGGTGGGACGGCGTGCCGTTCGATCGAATTTTACTCGACGCGCCTTGTTCGGCGCTTGGCGTCATTCGCCGGCATCCGGATATACGTCTGCGCAAATCCCCGTCCGAGATCGACAAATTACCGTTTGTACAGGCGCGCTTGCTCGCCTCGGCTTGGGCTATGCTGGCGCCAGGCGGGCGGCTGGTCTACGTCACTTGCACCGTTACTCGCAGCGAAAACCGCGATGTCATTGCAGCTTTTTTACAAGGGACCCCGGATGCAAGCATCGTTCCGGCAGAGGCATGGGACCATTGGCCCGGTTTCGGCGAGGCGGATGATTTTGGGCGCCAAATCCTTCCGGGTGAGGCGGGTGCCGACGGCTTCTATTATGCTGCCTTGACCAAGCAATGAACGCCCTGCGCTCGAAACCTGTTTTGCTGCTCGCCTCGGCCGTGATCGGCGGAAGCCTGTTTGCACCGCCGATCCAGGCCGACGGGCTCGAGGGCCGCTGCGAAATCCGCTCCGCGGACCTGGAGCTGAAGGAAGGGGTCTATCACCTGAATGCGCGCATGGACCTGCCGGTGAGCGATGCCGTGCGGCGCGGCCTGGCGGACGGCGTGCCCCTGACGATCGAAGTGGATCTTGAAATCGAGCGGGTGCGCCAGCTGTTGCCGAACTCGCGCGTGGCTGAGCTGACCCAGAGGTACCACCTGCAGTACAACGCGGTCAGCGCGCGCTACATATTGCGCAACGACAACAGCGGTCAGCAGGAGTCCATAGGCACGGTCGATGCGGCGCTCGAGCAACTCTCCGAGGTCCGCAGCGTGCCGGTTCTCGATAAATCCTTGATTGCGACGGGCCGGCGCTACGAGGCCAGCGTGCGGGTCAAAGTCGATTACGGCGACGTACCGTTCACGTTGCGCTTGGTGATGTTTTGGGTCAGCGACTGGCACCGCGAAAGCGACTGGTACTCATGGACGCCGCAGCCATGATTCGCAAGTACGGCGCCACGGTGTTGGGTTGCAGCGGCGTCGCGCTGTGGCTGGTCGCGCTCTACCTGCTCGCCTCCGCTGCGCAAAATTCCGCCGCATTCGACCGCTGGCTGCCCTGGATCCTGCTGATCAATATCTCGGGGTTGCTGACGCTGTTCGTGCTGCTGGCCGGCAAGATTACCCACCTGGTGCGCGACTATCGCAGGCATGTTCCCGGCTCGCGGCTCAAGGGGCGAACGGTCGCGATATTCAGCGCGCTCGCGGTGGCGCCGATTCTGGTGGTCTACTATTTTTCGCTGCAATTCCTCAATCGCGGCATCGACAGCTGGTTCGAGCTGGAGGTGAGTCAGGGCTTGAAGGACACACGCGAGCTTTCGCACGCGGCCCTCGAGGTTCGGGTGCGCGAGTTCCTAGAATACACCGAAGTCGTTGCCCATGAATTGTCCGGGCTGCCCGATTTCCAGCTCATCGGCACGTTGGACCGTGAGCGGCGCGAAAAGGCCGCGCTGGAATTCACGGTCGTGGGGGCGCAGGCGCGGATTCTCGCCACCAGCTCCGATCGACCCATGGAGACCATGCCGTTGCCGGCCACGGACGAGATGATGCTGCAGATCAGGCGCGGCCGGCCGTATGTGAGTTTGGACACCGACTCGGTCGGCGGCTACGTGATTCGCGCCGCCGCGCCGGTCGAACCGAACGGCAGCGCGGGCTCGCGCGTCTTGATCGCCTTGTATCCGGTGCCCCAGCAACTCAGCCAGCTAGCCGACACCGTGCAACGCTCGTATACCCAGTACGCCAACTTGGTGCAATTGCGCCAACCTCTCAAATCGACCTTCGTGTTGATATTGTCGTTCGTCGTGTTGATGTCGCTGATCGCCGCGGTGTACGGCGCATTGTTTGCCGCGCAGCGCCTGGTGCAGCCCGTTCAAGATTTGATCGCCGGCACGCGCGCCGTTGCCAAAGGCAATTACGACACCAAGCTGCCGCTGCCTTCGCGCGACGAACTGGGCTTTCTGGTCACGTCCTTCAACGACATGACCAAACGCCTGGGCAGAGCCCGGGAAGAAACGCGGCGCAGCCAGCAAGAGGTTGAGGCGGAGCGCGCAGGTCTTGCGGTCATTCTGGCGCGCTTGTCCACGGGCGTGGTCTCGCTGGAGCCGGACCTGACCGTGCGCACGGCGAATCAGGCGGCGAGCGCCATCTTGGGCGTCGATCTGGAGGCGGCGGTGGGAGCGCGGTTCGACGAGTCCATCAGCGACCACGCTCTATTCACGCAGTTTCTCGCCGCCGTCAAGTTGCGCCTCGGCGCCGCGCACCCCGATTGGCGCGAGCAAATCGAATTGCACTCCGAATCGGGCAAGCACGTCCTCATGTGCGCGTGTACCGCGCTGCCGAACGAGTTGGCCGGCGCGCCCGGCGTGGTGCTGGTGTTCGACGATATCACCACATTGCTGCAGGCGCAGCGCGATGCTGCGTGGGGCGAAGTCGCGCGCCGCCTGGCGCACGAAATCAAGAATCCTCTGACGCCGATTCAGCTGTCGGCGGAGCGCATGCGGCGCAAGTTTCTCGGCAGCATGAACGCTCAGGATGCGCAGATTCTCGAACGCGCGACGCATACCATCGTGGCGCAGGTCGACGCGATGAAGCAGATGGTCAACGCGTTCAGCGAGTATGCGCGCGCGCCCGACATGCAATTCTCGCAATTCGATTTGAATCAGCTCATCACGGAAGTCGTCGATTTATACCGCGCCCAGGACAGCGCCGCGGAACTGAAGTTGCTGCTCGATGCGCACCTGCCGGCCATCTCGGCGGACCGCGGGCGCATTCGGCAAATACTCAATAATCTGGTCACCAATTCCCTCGAGGCTCTCGAGGGGAGGGTGGGCGCACGCGTCGAAATCGAAACTCGCCTCGCCGCGGACGGCCCCAAGCAAGTCGCCTCGATCACGGTCGCCGACAATGGCCCGGGCTTTCAACGGGACTTGATCGGTACCGTGTTCGACCCCTATGTCACCAGCAAACCCAAGGGCACAGGTTTGGGGCTTGCGATCGTCAAGAAGATCGTGGAAGAGCACGGCGGGCGCATTGAAGCGGATAATCAACGCACGGGTGGCGCCCGCGTGCGGATTCTATTGCCGTTGGGCGAGAGCGCGCGCTCCATGGGTGGGCGTGAAACTCGTAAGGGCGAACACAGGAGAGAACGCGTATGACCGCTTCGAGAATTTTAGTGGTAGACGACGAGGCGGATATCCGCGGGCTCCTGCAGGAGATCCTCTCGGAGGAAGGGTACGAAGTGGATGTCGCGGCGGACGCGACCCAGGCGCGCTCCTCGCGCGCGACCCAAGTTCCGGATCTGGTGCTGCTCGACATCTGGATGCCGGATACCGACGGCATTACCTTGCTGCGCGAATGGTCGGTGACCGACGGCTACGATTGCCCGGTGGTGATGATGTCCGGCCACGGCACGGTCGAGACAGCCGTCGAGGCCACACGCCTGGGCGCTTTCGATTTCGTCGAAAAGCCGCTGTCGCTGACCAAGCTGCTGCGCACCGTGGAGCGGGCGCTCGACGCGGGGCGGCGCAAGCGGCTCTCGGCGCGAACTCAAGGCTCGGCGCTTGCCGTGCCCATCGGCAAGGGGAAGGCCATTCAGGCCTTGCGCGAACAGGTGCAACAAGCCGCCGGCAGCGCATCGCCGGTGCTGCTGATCGGGGAGCTGGGATCGGGGCGCGAGGCGTACGCCCGCCGCTTGCATTCCTTGAGCGCGCGCTCGGCAAAGCCGTTTTTCATGGTGGTGGCCGCGAGCTTGGGAGCGGATCCCTCCGCAGCGCTGTTCGGCAGCGAGCGGGACGGCAGAGTGGAATTCGGCGCTCTCGATCAGGCGGCAGGCGGTTCGTTATACCTCAGCGGGCTGGAGGATTTGAACAGCGCAGCGCAGCGCGCCTTGGTCGGCGTCATCGAGCAGGACGGCTACACCCGGGTGGGTGGCCGGCAGCGGTTGCCCCTCAACGTGCGCTGGATCAGCTCCGCTCAGGAGGGCTACGAGCTGCACGCGACTCCCGAGCCTTACCGCCGCGATCTCATCGCGAACCTCAACGTCATCACGCTCAAGGTGCCGCCGCTGCGCGAGTACGCGGAGGACGTTCCCGACCTATTGCGCTATTAC
Organism: Gammaproteobacteria bacterium; assembly: GCA_003132425.1. GTDB lineage: Bacteria > Pseudomonadota > Gammaproteobacteria > Steroidobacterales > Steroidobacteraceae > Bog-1198. The sequence continues at coordinate 63,289 of PKXS01000096.1, forward strand.
GTCGATCGCTTGGTCGATGATCAGCATTTGCCGCTGCGCCGCTTCAGCGTCGCCGCGCAGAACCGTCTGCGCAATTATCCGTGGCCGGGCAATGTCGGCGAACTGAAGAATCTGGTGCAGCGCGTATTGATTTTGGGCGCGGGCGAGGAGATCAGGCTCGAGGAGGTCGAGAGCGAGCTTGCCGTGAAATTAGCGGTCGACGAACCCCTGGTCAAACAGGACTTGTTGGCGCTGCCGCTGCGCGAGGCGCGGGAGCAATTCGAACGCGCTTACCTGCAGCAACAGCTCCTACTGTGCAACGGCAAGGTCGGCCAGCTCGCCAAACGCGTCGGCATGGAGCGCACACACCTGTACCGCAAATTGCGCTCGCTCGGCGTCGACTTCCGCAACGTGAGCGAGGACTAGTCCCCGATACGGATGACGAGCGCATCGACGTCGGCGGCCTGCAGCTGTTTACGCACGCGATTGAGCTCGTTCATGTCGTTGATCGGACCGACGCGCACACGATGCCAGACGTCGTTGTCGACGGCGACGCGCTGCACCTTCGCATCAACCCCTTGCTTCGCCAACTGCGCCTGCACGCGTTCGGCGTCCGAGAGATTGCGGTACGACCCGGCCTGCAGCACGTAGACGCCCGGCCGCTCAATGCGCGCCGTCGGCAGATCGTGGCGCACGTCGCGTTCCTTCTCAGGCACCACGACTTCGAAGTGCGGCAGCATTTCATAGAAGTCATAGCGCTCATCGCTCGAGTGCGCGCCGATCGGCTCAGCATCGGCAGGAGCTGAGTGGTGCGGCTGCGGCCGCGCCTCTTCGGCGGGCGCGCGGTGCGCATCACCCATGTA